>JBLHIW010000079.1:0-13153 GCA_047618055.1 Paraglaciecola sp.
TAATACCATTGCACCTGGACATCTGCTCACTGGGCGATGGATGAACGTAGCGCAGTCCCGGCGTGTTTTGACAGGTCTGTGGGATAGTGGCTAAGGGACCTTGTTATCGCCCTTTGAGAAGGGCTGGCCACAGCAGCATGGCACAGCTTAAAAGACGGGGAAAAAAGCCCTTAGTCAGAGCTCCTTAGCGAGCTAACTAAAGTCTCCTTGCATATCAGATAAAAAGAACTGATAGGCCGGGTTGTTGGTCTCTTCACTAAACAGGTAACCTAGCTTGTCTACATGCTGATCAAACTCTCCTCGTTCATGATCGGGGATATCAAAACCCACCAGCACCAGGCCATCCGCAGCACCATGGTTGCGATAATGGAATAAGGTGATATTCCAGCTTTCTCCCACCGTCTGCAGAAACTTCATCAAGGCCCCCGGCTGCTCGGGAAATTGGAAAGAGAATACATGTTCGTTTAATAATGTAGGAGGACGGCCACCCACCATATAGCGCACATGCAGTTTGGCTAACTCGTTATCACTGAGATCGAAACACGGATAGTGATTGGCTTCCAGAGTTTTTGTCAAGCCGACAAACTCTTCTCGCCCCTGCCTGAGTTTCACACCGACAAAAATATGGGCTTCCTTGTCGCTGGCATAACGGTAGTTAAATTCGGTGATCGTGCGGCCACCCAGCAGCTGGCAAAACTGTTTAAATGCGCCCTTACGTTCGGGGATCTTTGCGGCGAATACTGCTTCTTTTTGCTCACCTAGTTCACAGCGCTCAGACACATAACGCAGGGTATGAAAGTTAATATTGGCACCACACAGGATACCACCGAGCTTTTTACCTTTAATGCCATGCTGGCTGACGTATTTTCGAATCGCCGCGACTGACAATGCGCCAGCTGGCTCGGCGATCACCCGGGTATCGTCAAATATGTCTTTGATGGCAGTGCACATCTCGTCGTTGTTGACGGTGATCACTTCGTCCACGTAGCGCTGGCATAAACGGAAGGTTTCCTGGCCGATGGTTTTTACCGCCACCCCGTCGGCAAATATGCCAACCGTAGATAATGTGGTGGGCTGACCCGCTTTAAGGGCTGCCTGCAAACAAGCCGACTCTTCAGCCTCCACCCCGACTATTTTTAAATTCGGCTTAAGTTGCTTTAGGTAGACGCTGATACCCGCAGCCAACCCGCCACCACCAACGGCGATAAATAAAATATCCAAATCCGGATTTTGTTCGAGAATTTCTTTAGCGATCGTACCTTGTCCGGCAATCACATCTGGATCATCAAAGGGGGGCACCATGGTGTAACCATGTTCCTCCGCCAAAGATTTTGCCTGATTATTGGCCTGATCAAAACTGCTGCCGTGCAAGACAATCTGCACGTGCTCACCGCCAAAATTACGCACTGCGTCGATTTTAATATCAGGCGTCGTTTCGGGCATGACAATCACCGCCTGAATACCCTTGCGCGCTGCACAATAGGCTACGCCCTGGGCATGATTCCCTGCGGAGGCTGCAATCACCCCTTTGGCAAGTTGCGCCTCGGATAGTTGGCTGATTTTATTGTAAGCACCGCGCAACTTAAACGACTTAACTGGCTGTTGATCCTCACGTTTCAAGCAAATCTCGTTATCCAGGGCCAGAGATAACTTGTCTAAGTGCACCAAATCACTGTTAACTGCAACATCATAAACCGACGATAACAGGATTTTTTTCAGATAATCATGGGCACTGAGCTGGCCTTTATCGGCGGGACTTATTTGGGTCATTCGTCTTCCAACATAGCGGCATTACGTACGGCCCCTTTATCCGCACTGGTGGCAAGTAAGGCATAGGCTTTGAGGGCTAAGCTCACCTTGCGCTTGCGAGTAGCGGGCTTCCAGGGCTTAGCACTTTGTTGCATACGTTCACGTCTTGCGCGAAGCTCCTCATCGCTGATATCTACGGCGATCTTACGTGCAGGAATATCGATAGTGATGTTATCGTCTTCTTCAATCAGTGCGATGCCACCACCACTGGCCGCTTCCGGGGAGCAGTGCCCAATGGACAAGCCAGAGGTGCCACCGGAAAAACGGCCATCGGTGATCAGTGCGCACAGCTTGCCCAGGCCTTTGGCTTTAAGGTAAGTCGTGGGGTAGAGCATTTCCTGCATGCCAGGACCACCTTTAGGGCCTTCATAACGAATGACCACCACATCACCGGCCACAACCTTATCGGCTAATATGGCGGCAACGGCCTCGTCCTGACTTTCATAAATACGGGCGCGGCCGTTAAATACATGAATAGATTCGTCCACCCCAGCGGTCTTCACAATGCAGCCGTCTTCGGCAATATTGCCAAATAGCACCGCCAGGCCGCCTTCTTCACTAAAGGCGTTGTCTCGGCTACGAATACAGCCGTTTTCACGATCGGTATCAGCGGTGGGGTAACGGCAATTCTGGCTGAAGGCCTTGGTGGTGCGTATTCCTGCCGGACCGGCCTTATAAAACTGCAAAGCATGCTCATTCGCCGGGTTGGTGATATCCCATTCGGCTAGCACTTCTGCCATGCTTTTACCCAACACGTGATGGGTATCGGTATGTAATAAGCCGCCTCGGTCTAGCTCTGCCAGTAAGCCGATTACGCCGCCGGCCCGATGCACATCCTCCATGTGGTATTGGGGGGTTGAAGGGGCAACTTTACATAAATGGGGCACATTGCGGGAAAGTCGGTCGATATCATCGAGGGTAAAGGGTACTTCGCCCTCTATGGCCGCTGCGATTAAATGTAAAATTGTATTGGTCGAGCCACCCATGGCAATGTCCAAACTCATGGCATTTTCAAAGGCTTTGAAGTTGGCAATATTGCGCGGCAATACGGACTCGTCATCCTGCTGGTAATAGCGTCTGCATAATTCAACAATCTGGCTGCCGGCTTTTTTAAATAGACCTTCACGATCGGCGTGGGTAGCCAGCATAGAGCCATTGCCCGGCAAGGATAAACCCAGGGCTTCGGTTAAACAGTTCATGGAGTTGGCGGTAAACATACCTGAGCAGGAGCCACAGGTTGGACAGGCAGAGCGCTCTATTTGCTCACTTTCCTCATCACTTACCTTGTCATCAACACCTGCCACCATGGCATCGACTAAATCGAGTTTGATAATCTGATCAGATAACTTGGTTTTGCCCGCTTCCATGGGCCCACCGGAAACGAAAATCACTGGAATATTCAGACGCATAGAGGCCATTAACATCCCGGGGGTGATTTTATCACAATTGGAAATACACACTATGGCATCGGCACAATGGGCATTGACCATATATTCAACGGAGTCGGCGATGATCTCCCGTGAGGGTAAACTGTATAACATACCGCTGTGGCCCATCGCGATGCCGTCATCTACCGCGATAGTATTAAATTCTTTAGACACCCCACCGGCGGCTTCAATGCTGCGCGCCACCAATTGTCCCATGTCTTTAAGGTGCACGTGACCGGGCACAAATTGGGTAAAGGAATTAGACACCGCAATAATTGGTTTACCAAAGTCCTGATCTGTCATGCCCGTGGCACGCCACAAGGCTCTGGCGCCGGCCATGTTTCTACCCTGAGTGGTGGTTGCTGAACGTAACTTTGGCATATTGCATACTCTTTATAAAAAAATTAAAAACGATTTTAGACCGGTATTTACCCATCTGATTTATCTTAGACGTCTACGGTACCCATTCCAAAAATACTAATAAGACCAGCAATGAAAAACCCAGACTCCCGTGCAGTCTTTGTGCTGTAGCGCCTAGCAGCGCTGTAGTCTAGCGGAGAAATAATCACCGCAACAATTATATCGACTAACTTACACGCGCTGAAATAGGGGGATCAGGTCTAATATTTTGCAGTAAATCCTCACCTTTCATAGAAATATCACGGTATATACAAAGTGATCAAGTACGGCTATAGGCTTTTTTAATGTGGGGTATATTCAAAATTTTATTTAAGGCGCTCAGCCACCAGGGTTTGTAGGTCTGATTGCTCTACTAGATATTGATTGGGTGGGTTTATGGATACTTGCTTACATTAAGTTTACCTCGCCGAGTTGGCAGTTTTCGCAGTATCAGGCACCTCGATGGCGTTTAAAAAGCAAATAGATGGTTTCGCTGTGATCGTACTCGTTTCTGCCGATATTTAGCGCGGAAGATATGCAGCGCTAAGCCATTTACTTCAGCTCGCGTTTTGGGTGAGTGTTGACTAGCCTTAGAGCAGTTGTTTTCATCGCAAACGGAGTTGCCAATGTCTTTAGCCATCGTCTATTCCCGGGCCAGTGTAGGCATAGATGCTCCGCTGATCACCGTAGAAGTTCATCTGGCCAATGGCTTACCTTGCTTTAATTTAGTTGGCTTGCCGGAGGCCTCTGTTAGGGAAGCTAAAGACCGGGTGCGCAGCGCCTTGATCAACTCTGGTTTTGAATTTCCCGCTCGTCGCATTACTGTCAATCTAGCCCCAGCCGATTTGCCCAAGGAAGGTGGCCGTTTTGATTTGGCGATTGCCATTGGCATTATTGCTGCCAGCAACCAACTACCGGCAAATCAACTCGACAAGGTAGAGCTAGTCGGTGAACTGGCCTTATCCGGTGAAATACGTCAAGTTATCGGCGCGCTCCCGTTTGCCTATGCCTGCCATCGGGCTGGCCGACACGCCATATTGCCCCAAGACAATGCCGCCGAAGCTTCTTTGATCAAGGGGGCGAGCATCATACCTGCCAGTCAATTATTAGAGGTGTTTCATCATATTGTTAGGCAGCATCCCCTGCCTTTTTATGTTGCTGAGGCGATGTCAGTGGAAGCGGAATACGAACATGATTTGCAGGATGTCGTTGGGCAAACGGCGGCCAAAAGAGCATTAGAGATTGCCGCCGCTGGCGGGCACAACATCCTGTTCACGGGTCCCCCTGGCACCGGTAAAACGATGTTGGCCAGTCGCTTGATCACCATTTTACCCCAGATGAGTGACGAGGAGGCTCTCGCCAGCGCGGCGATCCACTCGATAGTGGGCAAAGCAGTTAATCCTGCAACCTGGAAGCAACGACCGTTTCGCCATCCCCATCATACCAGTTCGGCCGTGGCGCTGGTGGGAGGGGGGAGTGTACCGCGCCCCGGCGAAATCAGTTTAGCTCATCACGGTGTGCTGTTTTTAGACGAGCTGCCTGAATTTGATCGCAAAGTATTGGATGTATTGCGGGAGCCACTGGAGTCGGGCTCAGTTTCCATTTCCCGGGCGGCCAGGCAAGCCCAGTTTCCTGCACGTTTTCAGTTAGTCGCGGCCATGAACCCCAGCCCAACAGGCAGTTTAAGTGATGGTCGCTGCACCACAGATCAAATATTACGTTATTTAAACCGCATATCTGGGCCATTTCTGGATCGGATTGACTTGCAGGTCGATGTGCCAAAACTGCCCACTAATGAGTTTTCTGAGCACATTAAGGACCGGGGGCACAGCAGTAAACGGGTGCGCCAGCGAGTGATCCAGGCCCGAGACATTCAGCTCACCCGCTACGGCAAAGCCAATGCTCAGCTGGGTAGCAAGGATGTTGAGTTGCACTGCAGCCTAAAGCATGAGGATCAGCAATTTTTGCAAATGGCGGTGGAAAAGCTGGGTTTATCCCTGCGCACCTATCATCGTGTATTAAAAGTATCCCGGACGATTGCCGATTTGGCAGCGGAAAAAGACATCAAGCGTCACCACCTGGCCGAGGCCTTAAATTACCGAGCCTTCGATCGGATGCTGGCTCAACTTTCACATAACTAAACAGGCTTATTCAGCACGCTAGCAGAGCCTGGATCGCCGGCTCAGCCGCCCGTTTTTTCAAACAGCATAAACCCAGTTGATAGGCTTCAATATCGGCAAGGGCAATACGACTGACTTTTTGACTGATCACCGAGTTATCCAACACCACCTCGGGCACAATCCCCAGGCCGCAACCCAGGGCAACCATGCTAACAATGGCCTCATTTCCCCCGACCGTGGCATAGACTCTGGGCCTTATGCCGTGCTCGGTAAACCAATGATGCACAATACGTTTGGAGGGGCCTGACTCGGGTAATACAACCGAGTGTTGTCGCCAATCAATTTGGCTCAAGTGATTAAGCTGGGCGTTTTTTGGGGCGATAAGCAACAAAGGCACTTCCCCTAATGACTTAAATTCAAGCTCAGCAGGAAAATCCGGCGTATAAATAGCAATCGCGGCATCGACTTCTTGCTGCATCACTTTACTTACCGATAAGGCCGGATCCCCCGTCGCCAGTTTGATTTCTACCTGAGGGTATTTGTGCCGAAAATTATCCAGCAGTTTAGGTAAGTGGCTATAACTGGCCGTAACGGAGCAAAACAAACTCAGCTCTCCCTGCAGCTGCTGCTGATCATCACTCAAGTCCGCTTTGAGTTTCTTCCAGTCACTTAGGGTGTGTTGGCTGAAAGTGAGCAAGCTCAAACCGGCAGCGGTAATCTTCACCTTGCGGTTGTCCCGAACAAATAACGCCGTACCACATTCCTGCTCCAGCCTTTGGATCGTCCGGCTCAAGGTTGAGGGGCTGACAAAAAGGGCATCAGCTGTTTTGCTAAAATGTAAGCTGCTGGCCAGGTGCTGAAATAACTCTAAGCTACGAATATCCATGCTTTACTCGGTTAATAGTTACTTTATTGCGATATATGCAATACCACGTTGCAAACATATCATTTTTAACAACAGATAAAATAAACTATTATCCTGCTATTGCAAGATCGCCTCTGACTTGTGGCATGACTTAATATTTTAACAGGATAGAAAAATGGCTAATTATTTCAATACATTGTCTTTACGTCAGCAGCTTAATCAGTTGGGTCGGTGTCGGTTTATGCAGCGGGAAGAATTTACCGCAGGCTGTGATTTCCTCAAGAGTAAAAAGATTGTCATTGTTGGTTGTGGTGCTCAGGGCTTAAACCAGGGGCTAAACATGCGCGACTCGGGCTTAGATGTCTCTTATGCTCTGCGCCAGGCTGCGATAGATGAAAAGCGAGACTCATTTGAACGTGCAAGTGGTAATGGTTTTACCGTTGGTACGTATCATGAACTCATCTCAACAGCCGACCTGGTGTACAACCTGACGCCAGACAAACAACATTCAAGCGTGGTTGAAGCAATTATGCCCTTAATGAAAAAAGGCTCAACCTTAGCCTATTCTCATGGTTTTAATATTGTTGAGGAAGGTCAACAAGTTCGCTCAGATATTACCGTCGTCATGTGTGCACCAAAGTGCCCGGGTACCGAAGTACGAGAGGAGTATAAGCGTGGTTTTGGTGTCCCTACCTTGATTGCCGTGCACCCGGAAAATGATCCCCAGCAACAAGGCTGGGACACGGCTAAAGCTCTGGCCTCGGCTACCGGGGGGGATCGGGCGGGTGTGCTGGAATCCTCTTTTGTCGCGGAAGTGAAATCGGATTTAATGGGCGAACAAACCATCTTATGTGGTATGCAACAAGTGGCGGCAATCTTAGGTTACGACAAAATGGTTGCCGACGGTATTGACCCGGCATACGCCGGTGCCCTTATCCAACAAGGACTAGAAGCCATTACCGAAGCGCTGAAAATTGGCGGTGTCACCAATATGATGGACCGGCTCTCTAATCCGGCAAAAATCCAGGCCTTTAATTTGGCCGAGCAGTTGAAAGCCCTATTGGGTCCACTGTTTGGTAAACATCAGGACGACATCATCAGTGGTGAATTTTCCAGAATGATGATGGAAGACTGGGCAAATGGCGACGCTAATCTGTTGAAATGGCGTGAAGAAACAGGTCAAACAGGCTTTGAGAAAGCCCCGGTATTCACCGGAAAAATAGACGAGCAAGAATTCTTCGATAAAGGCATTTTTATGGTCGCCATGATTAAGGCAGGCGTAGAAATGGCCTTTGATGTCATGGTGGAGGCAGGTATTCTTCCCGAGTCTGCTTACTATGAGTCCTTACATGAAACCCCGTTGATCTCTAATACCATTGCCCGTAAACGTTTGTATGAAATGAACGTGGTTATTTCTGATACGGCTGAATACGGTAACTATTTATTTGCTAATGTTGCGGGACCGATATTGGCTGAGAAATTAATGCCCAAAATTGGCACCGAGTTTATCGGCAAGGCCTACTCCCGTGTGTCCAACAGCGTAGATAACAAAACATTGGTTGAAGTTAACAAAGCCATTCGTGAGCACGGAGTAGAGACTATTGGTACGCAACTTCGTGGCTATATGACGGATATGAAAACGATTGTTACCGCTGTTTAGTGAGAGTAATCCACCTAGAGTTCTACTCACTCAGTGATAGATAAAATTGGCTTCATCCCGGGTGCTGTTGCCGAACTGATGGCTTTATAAGCCCTTGTTACCCAGCCAATTTGGCTGGTTTTTTTTATTTTCGAAAATGGAAAATCTGGTGCAGTGTCTACAATTTGATACGGCACGTGATTTGCTCCACCTATCGTTTTAAAGGGCTTTGCGGTAAAAACAGGACCAATTCAATGTGTTATTTACGTTGGATATTTGTTTATTGTTAGACTATGTTCCTAATCAGGGACACATTTTTGTCACAACATCCCCCGAGCCCCTAATTTTACTGGGCTGGCGTATTGGCCTACGAATTGCTTTCTGGAGATTGGGTAAGTTTAGCTAGCTGCTATCACTCCATTCTAATGAGGATTAAATATGAACCCTTCAATATCGCGTTTTACCTGTATTGGTGATTGGATTTTTGAAGTAAAAATGGTACGGGCATTACGTGTTAAAAAATACGGAGAACCCTATACTGCCGTAGCCACATTAACCGCAAATGGTGAACACATGTATGTCGACACCCAAATGACCAGAGAAAAAGACGAATTTTCTCGAAAAGACTTTTCGGCCTTTTATGACTTCTGTCAACAATTGGAGATGAAAAGCTTTAATTACGACAAAATGAAAAACGGTACGAGGCATCCCAGAACCGTGGATATAGTTGAAAACTTAAATACGAAACCGGTTATTCGATTAGTTAAGTAATACCAAAAAGCTAGTCATGTATATATGAAACAACACGTACCCGACGGGCACTAAATCGTGTCCTTACGTTTCACTATGTATAGCCCTTCATTCAAGCAGACGCTTAAATCATTCATTTTCAGTTTCATCAATACCGAGCTACGTAAGTAGCTTTTGTGTTTGCCGGTTTAATACCATTCTACCTTAATATCTACTCACTGGGCGATAAATGAAACGGGCTTAGCCAAACGGGGCTCAGCAAACCAGAAAAAAAACAAGGCCAGAGCGCCAAAGCCCATAAATCCCAGGGCGATAGGCGTAATAGTATGTTCAATGTAGCTGCCAATAAACACGGCGGTGAGCACTGAAATTACACTGCTAAAAGAGCCAATGATGGCAGCACCCATCCCCGCCATATTACCCAGGGGTTGCATGGCCATGGCGTTGACATTTCCAAATAGAATGCCAATACAGAAAAAGGCCGCAAAAAACACTGATACCGTCTGCCTAAAGGGCGGCACACCGCCATAGATGAGACATAGTATTGTCAGTAAGGTGGAAAAGCCCATCCAGCCGAACAAGGCCCAGGTACATAATTTCCGCATGCCAAAGCGCATGACCAAATTTCCATTAACAAACGAGGCTAAGCCAATTGAAAAGGCCAGCAAGGCAAAGTACAGAGGGAATAAGTCACCTGTGGCATAAATATGCTGAAACACCGTTTGTGAAGCGCTGATATACGCTAAAAACGAACCAAATATTAGTCCTGAGGCTATTGTGTAGTACATCACCAACTTGTGACTCAGGATAAAACTGCTTGAAACCCGAAGTTGCGACCAACTAAAGGGCAGGCGCTTATCTCTGGGCAGGGTCTCTGGCTGGCGAATAAAAAACCATAATCCAATCAGTAAGCCAATAAATAAAAAGGAAGTGAAAATATGTCGCCAGGAAGAAAGATACAGGATCGCCTGGCCAAAACTGGGAGCCAACATAGGCACCAAAATAAACACCATCATAATGAAGGACATTACACGGGCCATCGCCTCCCCTGCATATTGATCCCGAATGACTGCCAGTGCCGCGATCCTCGGACCCGAAACACCAAAGGCCTGGATCACGCGCCCCACCAGCAAGACCGATAGCGATTCTGCCAACATACAAATTACCGTGCCGATAGCAAAAACGATTAAGCCGGAAATAATGACATAGCGACGTCCTTTAGTATCAGATACCGGTCCGTAGTAAAGTTGCCCCAAGGCCATACCGATAAAAAACAGGGAAATAATGAGGTGGGTTTGTTGGGCATCGTCAATACCTAACTCGAGACCAATTTGATGTAATGCCGGCAGCATGGCATCTATACTCAAGGCCACCAATGACGTCATCAGTGCCATCAACGACACAAACTCCACTAAGCCCAAAGCAGGCTTAGTGTTGACGTTATTTTGTTGGCTCACAGGTGACATAAAACACTCAGAAAATTAAAGAGGCGAGATTTTAACATCAACAATATTTTCGGCTTATATTTTTATGTTGAGGGAACATAAATTCAGTTTAAGACTATAAAAATGGGCAGCTATATACCCAAAGTCATTGGTGTTGCAGTTAGGCGGAAAAGGAACTCAGCCCCATGAGCTTAGCCGTACTAAGTGATTGGGGTGAGTTAGTGCAGCCAACAACGCTGCAGCGTCAAGGACGACGGGTATAAGCCGGCCCGGATTAAGGCGTATCAGCTTGATTTAGTTGAGAGGGATGGTCTGAATGTCTGTTTCAATTTCAGCATTTTTCGAGTGCACAATAAAAAGCTGCCCATAGTCCGACTCTCCAATAGACGTCGCCTTACCGCCCATGAGAGTGACTAACTCAACAGTGGTATTGCTGTGACCCACCACCAATACATTTGAGGTCAATTTAAGCTCTTGTGCGAGCTCGGCTAATTGTGCCGGCTGGTAAATCTCCACCTTTAAGCTGAGCTCTGCAGCCACCGCTTGTGCCGTTTGCCTAGTGCGATGGTAGTCACTCGAATAAACGACGGTGAGTGGAATATGGGCGAAGTAATGGGCAAGATTCTGTGCTCTTTGCAGACCTTGTTCAGTCAAACCCGGATTTGCGCCGCTCATTTTTTCGAAGTGCCGCACAAAATACCACGTCTGATCGTCTGCTAATGTATTAGCTGAAAAACATAGGCAGCAGAATAATGTAGTCACAAGCTTAAAAAATTTAAGGCACATATTATTCGGGTCTGGCCAAATCTTTCAACTGGCCATTGCGCAAGCTGTAAATCCAGCTATGGATTGTCAAATCCTGCCCCCGTTTAATCGCATCTTTGACGATATTACTGCGCCTGACATTGGCGGCCTGTTCCTGCACATTTAGTTCACAAAGACGCGCCGATTTAGCGTGCTCGTCAAGGCCATTTAATTGTTCTCTGTGTTTATGGGCAATGTCTTTAATGTGGCATAGCCAGTTGTCAATTAAGCCGAGTTGTTGGTCTTGCAAAGCAGCTTCAATTCCGCCACAACCGTAGTGACCACAAACGATGACATGTTTTACCTTAAGCACATCCACCGCGTACTGCAGTACCGACAAACAATTAAAGTCAGTATGCACGACCAGGTTTGCCACGTTGCGGTGGACAAAAATATCTCCCGGGATCAGGCCAACAATTTGGTTGGCGGGCACTCGGCTGTCGGAACAGCCTATCCACAAATATTCCGGCGATTGCTGTTTAGACAATTTATCAAAAAAGTCCGGATCATCCAGTTTGGTTTTTTCGGACCAAACTTTGTTATTTTCAAGAAGTTGCGCTATATCGCTCATAAGCCCTCGCTAGTCTGGGCGCAGTATAAAGATCTTCCGCCCAGCAACAAGTCCAATCATCATAAATCACCCCCCATTGGTGTATAAAAGAATGACCTGGTGATAAAAGCTGATACCGAAAATGACATTAAACGGGAAGGTTAAACCCAGAGATGCCAACATGGCCAACCCTATATTCGCATCGGGAATACTGGTTTTAATGGCGGCCGGGGCGGCAATATACGAGGCACTTGCGATCAAACTGGCCAATATAAGTGTCGTCCCGACAGACAGCCCCAAAACCTGACCAACAGCGATGCCGAGCATCGCTAAGGCCATGGGTGCGAGTAATGCGAAGATTAACAAACGCCAGTGTTTGAGCGGTATGGGCCGCAGCGTGTCTGCTGCGACCAAGCCCATCTCCAGCAGGAACAAGGCCAGAACCGCTTTAAAGGCACCGGTAAACAACTCGGTGACATCCGTGCCTTGTTGATAACCATACATAAAGCCAATGATCACCCCGCCCAATAACAAAATCACTCCCCGATTGGTGAACGATTCATGCCACAGATTATTTAATGAGGGTCCGCCCCCTGGGCCTTGATACCGTCTGTATAGCAATAGTCCGACAACAATGGCGGGGAGCTCTAATAGCACTAAATACAAGGTCACCTGAGCGGAAACACCCAAACCCTGGCTCTCCACATAGGCTAAGGCAACCGCAAATGTCCCGGCACTTACCGAGCCATAGTGGGCGGCAATGCTGGCACTATCGGCCAGGGATAACTTAATAAAACGACGTAAAATGGGAAAGAGTATTAGAGGGATAAGAGCCCCCATTAACGCAATTAATAACAGTTCTGGCATTAAGGCCCAGCTTAAATTGCCATGCAGCGCCATACCGCCTTTTAGCCCAATGGTCAGCATCAAGAGCAAACTCATCGTATCGTAAGCGGCTTTGGGCACCTTTAGATCAGAGCGCACAATGCCCGCAATCAAGCCCAGCAAAAAGAACATCACTACAATATCTGGCATGGCGTATCCCTAAGCCCTTGAATTTATCCAACAATGGGCAAATTGAATATTACCCGGCGAGATTAAGCAATGCTTTTATAAAAAAACCATTAGGTATTGCAGATCGTCTGCAATACCTAGGCGCTTTTTTTCAGCGCTACGCTAGGCTCAATTTCGCCAAACAAATAGAGTATTGTTATCTCGCCCCCCCCCCGCCCAGCAAAAAAATAAGCCCATTCGCTTTTTAGCTAATTCAAACGCTATACTGGCTTACTTAAGCAGCATACCAGTAGTTAAATAATGAAAAAAATACTGATGTTTTTGATCGTCA
>JBLHIW010000080.1:0-13113 GCA_047618055.1 Paraglaciecola sp.
AATGGCATTTCCTCCTTCCATGCAGATCACATACTGTCAGGCGCCCAGTTATCAAAAACAGTCACCTTAGCGGATGAGCTTATTTTATGTCGGCAGTAAAGTTTAAGTGAGTCCAGCCGACCGGCCTAATGATATTTAGCCCGAATTATTCCCGAAACCTATGTTCCTCCGCTAATGCTGCGGCCAATAAAAGTGAGTCAAATTTAGTTCCACACGAGTTTTCGCAGCGCTCGCACCGATCTAGTGACATGGTGTAATTTGAGTCCGGGTTATATTTGAAATCGCTCAACCTAACCACAGGTCACAAAAAATGATTGCGCATATCGATAGGTATGGGCAAACTGTCGTCTGGTCTTACCAGGGTATGTGAAACACAATGTATACGTCTAATCCTTTACGCGAGTTTGTCAATAAAATTAACCATTATCCTGGCTGGTTTAGCGCGTTTTTAATAAGCAAAATGTTCCGTTATAAAGTCAAATTGGCGGGGACAAGCGGCATTGAGGTGCTGCATACAGATGGCAAATCCGTCACTTTTCGTCAAAAGAATAAACGTAAGGTACAAAATCATATTGGCAGTGTGCATGCCGCGGCGATGGCATTGTTAGCGGAGTCTACTACCGGGTTTATCGTCGGGATCAACCTGCCGGGTGACAAACTGCCACTGATCAAGCGCATGGAGCTTAATTATGTAAAACGGGCAACAGGGGACATGACTGCAGTTGCGTCTTTAACTGAGGAGCAAATTTGTTTGATGCAACGTGAGCCTAAAGGTGAGGTGAATGTCGCCGTTACAGTGAAGGATGAAAGGGGTGTTATTCCCTTGGAATGCGTAATGATCTGGGCCTGGATCACTAAACAGTAAACACGATAGGCAAACTGTTCTTATTGGGTGAGCGAGTAGCTTTAAGCTGAAACACATCTCTTCACTGCCAGGTTATAAATTCAGATTTGTTTAATTAATAGTCAGATAAAGATTGATAGCTTCTGGTTTAAATTATATTAAATAAAGTAAATAGAGCTTTCATTGTTATTGGAATTAAATCTTACTGGGGATGCGGTTATGCCAAAACTTACGAGAGAACTTTTGATAGCGCGGGTCTTTAGTGATCCTAAAAATTACCCCTATGGTTTTTCACGCTCAGGTGACTTTTCAATTGGTGAAAGCAAGGCTTTGAGCCAATACGGTTGTTTGATATCGGCGCTGGTTGGTGGCCAACTTGAGCCTAGTAACACCCAGGAAGAAGGCATTTTAGCGACGGCTTTTGGCAGAAAAGAGCCTGAAGCTCCCTATGAAAAGGCTTGGGTAAAATATCAAGGGCGAATTAATCGACTTAAACCGGCAAATATCTACCGCAGTGGCCTAGCCCCCGCCACGGGTAATGACGATGATGATAGGGCGGATATAGGTGAGGACAGTGGTTTTAAAATTCAGGTCGATGATATATGAAATGTAAATTAAATGTGAATGCATCCTATTTGTCGCCATTAATTACGGTTGGGTCAGAAGTTTTGTCCTAATATTTACAGATATTGGGATGTTTATCTCGCTTTTGTCGTTTTCACTGTTTTATCTTGCTGATTACTCAAGTATAGTTTTCATTCGTTTGGTTGTGACTTTGCCGCCAAGCCCGTTTTTTATCGACTTTTCAGGAGAATATCTGGTGGAAATGATGTCAGGCGCTGCCATGGTTGTGCGGACGCTAAAAGAATTAGGCGTTAAACATGTATTTGGTTATCCCGGTGGTGCCGTACTGGATATCTATGATGCTCTCTACGCCCAGGACGATGTCGAACATGTACTTGTTCGCCATGAACAGGCTGCAGCGCATATGGCAGATGGTTATGCCCGTTCAACCGGAAAAACTGGCACCGTGTTAGTGACTTCAGGTCCGGGTGCGACGAATACCCTAACGGGTATTGCTACGGCGTATATGGATTCGATCCCCATGGTGGTGCTGTCGGGTCAAGTGCCGTCCATGCATATCGGTGAAGATGCGTTTCAGGAAACGGATATGGTGGGGTGTTCTAGACCCATCGTTAAACATAGCTTTCTGGTCAAGCGTGCAGTGGATATCCCGGAGGCTATTGCCAAGGCTTACTACATCGCCAGCACGGGCCGTCCTGGTCCGGTGGTCGTGGACTTACCTAAAGATATCGTTAACGTGCTGGATCAACATCCTTATGTGTTTCCGGATGATGTAAGCATGCGTTCTTACAACCCCACGCTGAAGGGCCACGGTAGACAGATAAAAAAGGCGGTAAAAGCTTTGCTCGAATCAAAACGGCCCATCCTGTATGTGGGCGGTGGTGCAATCAGTTGTGAAGCCAGTGCTCTGGTGACTGAAATTGCCGAGAAGCTGCAGGCGCCGGTTACCTCAACACTAATGGGTTTAGGTGCATTTTCCAGTGTCCATAAACAATTTGTTGGTATGTTAGGTATGCACGGCAGGTTGGAGGCGAATAAAGGAATGCATAATGCCGATTGCATCCTTGCCTTGGGAGCCCGTTTCGACGATAGGGTCACTAATAACGTAGAAAAATTCTGTCCCCATGCCACGATCATTCATGTTGATATTGATCCCGCATCGATTTCCAAGACCGTTGCGGTACATATTCCCGTTGTGGGCTCGGTGGATAAAGTAGCTGAACAGCTATTGGCCCTACTGGTTGACATTGACGCCGCCCAGCAGCAACTAAAAGTCGCTGACTGGTGGCAGCAAATTGATCAGTGGCGTGCCCGGGAGTGTTTGGCATATAAAAAAGACGCCACACAGATAAAGCCCCAGGAAGTCATTGAATCCCTATACAAACATACCAAGGGGGATGCCTATATAAGCTCTGATGTGGGTCAACATCAGATGTTTGCCGCCTTGTATTATCCCTTTGCCAAACCTCGCCGTTGGATCAATTCCGGTGGGCTGGGCACCATGGGCTTTGGGCTTCCTGCAGCCATGGGAGTCCAAATGGCGCACCCTGACGCAGTGTCTGCCGTGGTAACCGGTGATGGGAGTATTCAAATGAATATTCAGGAGTTATCGACCTGCCTGCAATATGATTTGCCTGTGAAAATTATTTCCTTAAACAATCGTGCCCTGGGCATGGTGCGTCAATGGCAGGATATGAACTATAAGGGCCGTCACTCATGTTCTTATATGGATTCGATGCCAGATTTTGTCAAACTGGCTGAAGCCTACGGTCACATCGGTATTAAGGTCAATCATCCGGATGAACTCGATGAGGCCATGGCTCGGTGCTTTGCCGAAAAAGATCGCTTAGTGTTTATGGACATTCAGATAGACCAAAATGAGCACGTCTATCCCATGCAGATTAAATTTGGTGCAATGGATGAAATGAGATTAAGTAAGACGGAGCGCACCTAATGAAACGCATCATTTCAGTATTAATGGAAAACGCGCCGGGGGCATTGTCACGTATCGTTGGTGTATTCTCCCAGCGTGGGTACAACGTTGATTCATTGTGCGTAGCTGTGACCGATGATAAGACCTTATCCCGCTTGACTATTGTCACGCATGGAGACGACAAAGTGATCGAACAGATCACTAAGCAGGTCAATAAGTTGATCGATGTACTAAAGGTGACCGACCTTAGTAACGGCAGTCATGTGGAGCGTGAATTGATGTTAATTAAAGTGGCAACACGTACTGATTCTATTCGGGCGGAGATTAAACGCAACGTAGATATTTTTCGTGCACGGATCGTTGATGTTAATACCAACAACTATACGATCGAGGCCACGGGAACCAGTGAAAAATTAGATGCTTTTGCTCGTACACTCGGCCAGAGCAGCGAAATCATTGAAGCTTCACGTACCGGTGTATGTGGTCTGGCTCGTGGAGAGAAGGCGCTGCGCCCCTAAAAGAGTTTTCACTTGGGTATATGTCGAAAGGCTGTGAATACGTATATTGGCTATTCACAGCCTTTTTTTGACGGCTCCTAAAAGGTAGTAATATCACTCCTCCTTGATATGTGATCATCTCACAAGGGCGATACCAAAGCCCCTTACCCATTATCCCTTAGACGGGTAAAAATACGCTGCAATTAGGCTACTTTTTCCATCGCTCAATGAGTGGATAATAAGATGCAATGGGATAAAATCAGTCCAAGAGCGTTCACGGTCGACCAAGGCTATGATGCATGTTCATGTCATTGTAAGCACTGCACCTGCAAGCCTTTTGTGACGGCAGGAATAACAAAATCGCCAATGGATCCGCAGGTAAGATAGTAGAGTAAAGTGGGTTTTGTGAATGAATTTTGCGCTGGGGTCTATTGCCAGACCAAGCTCTTGAAGTGTTTGCGGCACATTGACTCGTAGCGATCATTGCCACCGACCTCTACCTGTGCGCCTTCTGTTACAGGAAAGCCGTCTTCATCTATGCGCACCACAAAGGTTGCCTTGCGCCCACAATGGCAAATAGTTTTTAGTTCGACTAACTTATCGGCCCAGGCCATCAAATAACGGCTGCCCTCAAAGGTTTCCCCTAAAAAATCGGTACGCAATCCATAGCTTAATACCGGGATGTGTAAATCATCTACTACTGATATGAGTTGCTGCACCTGCACCTTAGTAAGAAACTGGGCCTCATCGATAAATAAGCAATCAACGGGAGATTGCAGGGCTAATTGTTGAATCGTAGCAAGTAGATCTGTCTGGTTACTAAAAAGCTGCGCTTTTGCTTCTAGGCCAATACGCGAAGCAACTTTTCCCTCACCGAATCTGTTATCCAAAGCGGCAGTGAATATGACCGCTCGCATGCCCCTTTCCTTATAATTGTAGGCCGATTGTAATAGTGAGGTTGATTTACCAGCATTCATTGCCGAATAGTAGAAGTAAAGTTGCGCCATTAAAAAATTCCGAATAAAAAAGTTACGCCATTTGGCATACTTGTTGAGGGAAAAGAAGGGGAATGGGTGTTTTCTGTTCCGCAACCTTAGGGAGTTTGGTGAGTGATAGGATTCTGCCAGATAATTAAATCGTCATTTTTCATTGGCTTGGCGAAGTAATAACCTTGCAAGTAATCCACACCCATAGCACTTAAGGCCAGAGCCTGCTCTTTGCTTTCTACTCCCTCGGCGATCGTTTTGCAATTTAGTTCACGAGCAATAAACAGCGTTGCACGAATAATGGCTTCACCCTTATGCTTCATGTTATCGACAAAAGACTTGTCTATCTTAACGTAATTGACATTCAGGGTCTGAAGTTGAGATAAAGAAGAATAGCCGGTACCAAAATCATCAATGGAAACATGAATATTGCGGGCCTGGATCGCGTCCAGTTGTTGTCTGATTTTTTTCTCATTATCAACAAACACAGACTCGGTTAGTTCAAGGTGCAGGCGCTCAGGAGGCAAGCCACTGCTGCGTAAAGCGTTGTCAAGAATTCGAATAAAGCCATCATCCATTAATTGGATAACGGATACGTTGACGGACACCGCAGCGTGCTGGCCATACTGCCATTGGCTTGCGTCCATACAGGCTCGGTTAAGTACCCATGCTCCAATATCTTTGATCAAACCTGATTTTTCAGCCAGGGGAATAAACACATCCGGCCCGACAAATGTACCATCAAAATCCCATCTCAATAACGCTTCAAATGACCATGAACCTTTGTCATTTGCACATTGAATTGGCTGGAAACACAGATAGAGTTGTTGCCTTTCTATTGCATGTTGCAGGCCATCAAGGATTTTCTGGGACGATTCAATTCTGCGCTTTAACTCAACTGAAAAGACTCTAGGATTGCGTGTTCCTGTTTCTTTTTGGTCGCACATTGCAAGGTCAGCAAGTTGAATTAATTCTGCGGCTACGTTGTTATGCTCTGGACACATTACTATGCCGACAGCAGCGCCAAGGTGAACTTCGTTATCATGCACATGAATAGGTTGTGAAATACGGGTGATGATTGCACTGGCAATAGCAATGGCTGTTTCCTGGTCGCTGTAGGGTAAGGCAACCAAAAACTCATCACCGCCCCACCGGCCTGATTTGTTGTCATCTGCAAATGCATTGATCCTGGCGGCCACCTCAATTAATACGCTATCGCCAATTTGATGCCCCAAAGTGTCGTTTATTTTTTTAAAACCCTCTAAATCTATAAATAATAATGCCAGCGGGGTTTTATTTTGTGTGGACTTTTCGGTGAGTTTAGCCAGCTCTGCGGTGAAGGCATTTCGATTCATTAAGTTGGTTAGGGGATCTAAATTGTTTAACTGATATATTTTTTCATTACGCTTTTGAACATCCTGTTCAAGATTATTATTGGCTTGATTGAGTTTGTCAGACGTTTCTGACAGTTCCTTATTCACTCTCGCTATTTCGGATTTTTCTTGTTTCATCTGCTCGATTAATAGCAAGTTTTGGTTTTTGAACCTAGGAGCACGGTTGGTGAAATCAGCGATTTTTAGCGCAGTATAGGATATAACGCCGCCAAATATGATACCCAGTATGCCCAGATATTGACGATAGTTCTCAGGTGAATTGAGACAATAAATTGAAACGGGCAGTAATAAAATTAAAGAAAAAGTGGCTGCAAGACGGCCACTACCAATTAAAACGGTTGATGAGCCTCCGGCCATGGCGCAAATAATCACCAGCGTAGTGGCAAACTCAATTACGTCCATTTTTTCGAAAAAGAACACGATATAGGCGGACCAACACAATGCAGTCAACAGTACGCCGGCGGAAAAGCGTCGGATACCGGCCGAGCTGTCAGATCCTATTTTTTTGCCGTGAAAATACCACTCTAAAGTATCAATAATCCTGAGCAGTAATAAGGCATTTAAAACTAACCACCAGGTTAGTTTTGCTTCGTCGAAGCTGAAACCAAACATCAAAATAGCACTGGAGACAATGCTTAGACAGACCCCGGCAAAGGAATTGCTGTAAAGCAAACCGGCGATATCGCGATTATGTATGGTACTGAGGCTGGAATGAATATCTATGGAAACGTCCTAGCGAGTATGAATGGAGTAAAAAATGCTATCTCAAACTGTACCATAAAAGGCACCGAGGTATGAGGTATGATTGTTTGAATTTAATCAAAATGGATATTATATTTATCTAGGGGGGGCATACCAGACTTGCTCTATGAGCGATCGGCGGCGGTTATCCATTTCGCAAATTCGATGCGCAAGGTGTTCAATCTAATAGGTTCAGCCAGATAACTGCTCATGCCCGCAGCCAGGCAACATTCCCTGTCTCCTTTTAAGGTTATTGTTTTGCCATGCCTAAATTCTGCATAGCCTGTGGCAGCCAGCGAAGTTGACTGGTTTTTAGCGGTCACAAAGGCCACTTGCAGATCCCATGGTGTACCTTCACTGATGGCCAGTTCCAAAGCTTGTGGGATTTTGGGACGTGTCTTAGGTGGGTAGTAATTAATTGCAGTACTTAAATTGACTTCTGAGCTGATGGGCAACGCATGGATAGGATAGACTTCTTTAGACTAGGAGACTCTATTTGTGGTTAAATCTAGCTCCCAGCAACCTAGTTTTACCTTTGAATCTGTCGTTTCCAACAGTTCCTGCTGCCTTTTACATTCTCACTCACATTGCTTCATAACAGTGATGTCAAAGGCTAAACATAAGAGTCACTCTATCTAATGTTTGTCAGTAGATATAAGCGTGGCAACGGTCAATTGCTCCGGGATCTCTTGCCCAGGTTGGGTCACATAGTGCCAATCGTTGTTGTCGGTTTTACCCAGTGATGTGCGGTAGAATAAAGATTCAAAGCCTGGAGCCAATACTTTACTGGCCAATTTACCTTGATTGTTAGCAAAACACATGTGCTCTTCAGTGACATGAAACTGCTCGATGATGGGGATAGCGAAGCAGTAACTCCGTCGTTTATTGCAAGTCAAAATCTTGCCATGTACATGACAGGAGATAATAATCAACTTAGCACTGTCGACAATGGCGGTCTGCATGTTATTGAGTCTACGCAAGCTAATATCGGCTTGTTTCTGCTTGCTAATATCAGTTGGCAATGCCATAACGCCGGTAAGTTTGTCATTCTCAAATAAGGGTTGGGAGTTACTCCTCATCCAATATGGCTGGCTACACTTATGATCATTGACTCCCTCAACGCTACAACTCTGTTCATTACTCGTTGCTTCGCGCATCTGTTTTTTTATTGCGGGGTCAGTGTCTTTACCCTGTAAAAATGTGCCAGAGTTTCGTTCAAGCACTTCTTCCAGGGTATATCCGCTAATACGCGTAAACCTTCGTTAACCCATTAAATACTTGAATTTATGTCGGTAATGACCACAGCATTATCAGTTTCTTCGGCGACCTTTTCCAGCAGAGTATTTTGTTGCAGACTCTGTTTCAGGGATGGCTATATTTGGTATTAAAACGTTAAATCGTAATTTACGCCTATAAAATGACTGGCCTTATCTGTTGAATTTAGTATGGGGTGGCTGTAGCCCTTGATGTATCGTTCTGCGCCCTGGTGAGTAGTAATCCTAAATGCCCGATCAAAAATAGTGTGATGGGCGATACATCCAGCTATTTCGGCGAGTACCTCAGCTCCATGAATGTAGCCGTACTAAGTGATTCAGCGAAGTGAGTGAAGCTAACAAGACCGCAACTTTAAGAGTGACGAGTATAATCTCCGCACCAGAGGTGGCGACGAGCAAAGGCTGAAGGTTGTTTGCGAAACAGGTAAAGCATTCATGGTGCCATTTGAAAACTGGAACAGGATAGTAGATAAAAGTGCTACCGGGACTTGAAGATTTTTGCTTGGCTGACGATAAAGAAGGTGTCACCCGAATCAAACAGACGGTAGAAAAAAGGGTACTGATGGATCTGGCGTAATATTTGTGGATGCATATACCTCTTTGGATTTGCAGCTAAGGGGCCAAGAAACTCAGGCCCATGAACTTAGACGTACTAAGTGATTGGGAGTGAGAGCAGCCAGCAATGCTGCAGCATCAAGGGAGTGGGGTATAAGGTTTTAAAACCCCTTCGTCGGAACAGGATGTATCCTTAATTGATTAGGTGTATAAAGAACAACACGGCCTACTTGTTGTTTTAATCATGCGTTGTAAATAGTGAAGTTACTCCCTTATGAAAAAGGCTAAACGTTATTCAAATATGCTGTTTTGGGCTCGGTATTTTGCTCTGGCTCTGGCGGTAATTGTTATCGCTGGTATCGTGTTGATGTTAAAAAAAACGAATGATACGGCACCGAGCCCACAAGGAGACATGGGACAAAAAAGTTTGGCGGAGAATATGAGCAATTTCTATGTCAAATATCGTTTGTCGTCTCGGCGTCTGCGGGAAGATGGCATCGGCGATTTTGTCATAGCGCTTAAGTCTTCTGACACCCCCCTGGGGGAACGTCTACAGAAAATGGAAAGCCTGCAAAAACCCGTTGCTGGCAAGTGGACAGGGGTATACAAACATCGTAGTTTTGCTTCAGGCTCCACCCTTAGGGGAGGGATCACCGACTATGCTCAGTCTGAGGGCATGCAACTCATCTGGGAATTGGATAAAGATTTTATCGTAAAGCATAAATTCCAAATGGATAACTCCATTGCAGGGAGTCTGCAATCCATTGCCAAAGCAATTGATAGCAGTTTTGATGGAACCGTCCGTGCTTATGTCTGTCCGAAGCAGCGCTCTTTAGTCATAACCGCTAAGGGCAGTGTCTATTTGCAGGAAAATTGCCAGGAAGTCGGGACGTAATACTCCCCACTTGTTTTGCCGGACTCATGGCTTCAATGCGCAAGTAAATTTGGCATCGCCCTTGGGGAATATCTGGCAACCTCCTAGGGGCATTGTAAAGCCGGCATGCCTGTGACGTTACACTTGGGTATACATCAAGGTGGCTTGGTATAATCAACTGACTTAGGAAGCGCTGTTAAAACAATGCTGCCAGATATCGCTTACCTGTTGACGTCTCTCTTTAAGTTTGTCGCTGTTAAGGGCGTAGGCTTGGTGCTGCAAGGTAAGTCGATGATTGGTATTGCGATACTCAAGATAGGCCTGGGTTAATTGCTGTGCCTGGTTTGCGGGTAAAAGTTGCTCGTCAGCCAAGGTTTGTAAAATACGTACATTATCAGGCCATTTGGTCAAATTGGGGTGCAAGTGGCTGTGGGCCAATACGTAATACTGTACGATGAACTCAATGTCCGCAATTCCCCCCTTATCCTGTTTAAGATCAACCTGCTGGGCAGTGCCCTTAGCTAAATGCTGGCGCATTTTCTCCCGCATTTTTTGCACATCGGTGGCTAACGTAGCCTTGTCCCGGGGCAATTCAAGGACGCGGCGACGTAGTTGCTGAAATACCTGCCTTAGCTCTGTACTGCCGCAAATAAATCGGGCTCGTATCAGGGCTTGGTGCTCCCAGGTCCAGGCATCGTGCAGTTGATAGTCAGCAAAGCCTTTTATATGGCTGACCATCAACCCGGCATTACCAGAAGGGCGCAAACGCATATCAAGCTCATACAACTGTCCGGATGCAGTCTTGGCATTGAATAAGTGCAAGATCCGTCGAGCAAGTTTGAGATAAAAATGCTGTGATTCAATTGCTTTGGGTCCATTCGTGCTGAGGTTTCCTTCACAATTATGCACAAAGACTAAATCTAAATCTGAGCCATAACCCAATTCCAGCCCCCCTAACTTACCAAAACCTATAACCGCAAAACCCATGTTTTGTTCATTTTTTGCATCACCCACCGCACTGACGGGGCAACCATATTTATCGCTCATTTGCTGCCAGGCCATATTTAGCACCTGATTAATGAGTGCTTCAGCCAGATAAGTCAGGTGGTCACTGACCTTCATAATAACCAGTGCGCCCGTTATATCGGCAGCGGCAATTTTTAATTGCTCGCTTAACTTGAATTGGCGCAAAGCTTCCATCTGTTGCTCGAGATCATCTGGATCAACTCGCAACATGGCCAACTGCAATTCGGCACTGTATTCATGGACGGGTGTTGGGTTGTAGAGTTGCGCGGGGTTGAGCAACTCGTCCAGCAGCATCGGAAAACGACTAATTTGTTCTGTCACCCAGGGGCTGGCAGTACATAGTTTAGTCAGTTGTTTTAGGGCACCCTGATTTTCAAATAACAATTCAATATAGGCTGTGCGTCCGGCGATAGCCCGCAACACTCGGAGTACTCGTTCAAGTAAGGTGACCGGGTCGCCATCCTCATTATCTACGATAGAGAATAATAATATCGGCATCAGTTTGTTCAAGGTATCTAAACCGCGCTGTCCCACTCTGCTATGATTTAGGCCCTGGCGAAAATCCCTTAGCGCCGTCATATATGCCGCAGACTGCTGTGTGGTTAACCACGGGGCGAGGATCTGGCTGCTTTCCCCTTCGGCTAATTCCAACTGCCACACATCATTGAATGCCTCTAGTTCAGGCTCAGCTTCTTGCTCAGTCGCCGCTGTTTCGTCACCAATGAGTAATAAAAACTCATCGTGGATGAGACGGCAATGGTGTTTTAATTGAGAGCAAAAGTCCTCATAGTTTTGACATGCCAAAACGTGCACCAACCGTAGCTGATCGACTCGCTTATCGGGTAAAACCTGAGTTTGCTGATCGGCAAATTGCTGCAGACAGTGCTCGACCTTGCGTAACCATAAATAACTTATTTTCAGTTGCTGTGCATCTCGTTCATCAAGGACGCCCATTTCGCCTAATTCATGTAAATTGTGTAAAAGACTTTGTGATTGCAATCTGGGTTCCCGGCCTCCCCGTATTAATTGTAAACTTTGCACAATAAATTCTGCTTCCCGGATCCCCCCCTCGCCTAGTTTAATATTGTTTTTTAGCCCACGGCGCCGGACTTCCTGCTGAATGAGAGATTTCATTGTGCGCAGGGAGTCGATCGCGCCATAATCGAGGTATCGTCGATAAACAAAGGGCTTTAAGATAGCCTGTAGTTCGCTAAGATAACCTGGCTGTGGGTTTATGACCCGGCCTTTAAGCATGGCATAGCGCTCCCACTCCCGGCCCTGCTCCTGATAATAATCCTCCATGGCCGCAAAGTGCATGACCAAGGGCCCGCTTTCACCAAAGGGTCTCAGGCGCATGTCGACCCGGTAAACCTGTCCGTCGACAGTCATCTGATGCAGCGCCGCAATTAGTTTTTGTGCGAGTTTGGTAAAAAACTGCTGATGTTCAATGGGTTTTTTAGTGCCTTGTGTTTCTCCCTGGCTGGGATAAGTAAATATCAGGTCAATGTCAGATGAAAAGTTAAGTTCCCCTCCGCCAAGTTTTCCCATACCAATGATGAACATGGGTTGAGGCCCATCTTCACCTTGGGCAGTGCCGTATTTTTCAGACAAATTAGCGTACAACCACTTATAAGCTTGAACAATAAGTTGATTGGCTAAGTCTGAAACGTGCTGTAAAGACGATTCAATTGATTGCATATTGAGCAGATCGCGCCAGGCAATGCGCAGCATGTGCAAATTACGAAATTGTCTTAAGCTCTGATGTAATTGCGCTTCGCTGCTTATGTCTTTGAGCGCATTTTCCATTAATATAGGATAATCAAGTTGCTGGCTAAAAAGTAATTGCTGCTGGATAAGCACCCGCAGATAATGAGGATCTCGTAAGCAGTGATCGGCAATAAAGTCACTTAGGGCAAACGCCTGCTCAATAGCGGGCTGATGAAGCAGATAATCAGGGCTAAATGATGGGCTTTCAGTGAGTTGTTGCCAGCGCTTTGCTGCCAGGTCAAATAATTCAGGACTTAGGTGGGGAGTGATTGACATCGTGGCAGGCTCGCTTGTAGTACATTATTAGGTTGACCCGGTGCGGGTTTATTTAACACCACCGGCCTCAGTTTTGGTGAAGGTGCTGGGGGATAATCGGCAGTGAAAAAAATCGCAGTTCAGACTGTCACCAACCAGACGTATTTTCTTATCTTTGTTCAGGCTTTTTACCCACAATTCCATTTTTAAGGCGCTTGAATGATCGTCAAGCTGACAACAAAAAATGAGGCTAAGCGGGCCCTTGCCTTTTAAGGCCTTGGCACATTTAATACCACTGCCTTGATGTTCTGAAAAACGTCTACTTACATCCTTACAGATCCCGGTGTAATAATGTCCCAATTTATTTTCGATTATGTATAAG
>JBLHIW010000081.1:0-13096 GCA_047618055.1 Paraglaciecola sp.
AGATCCTAGGGCAGGATATAAAACTTCTTTTTCAGCATCAACAGGGTGGGGCATAGGCGTTAACGCGGCTCATTCGCAGGGTGGGTTTAGTGCCTGGTTCTATCATGGTGACGTATCGCCCAGCGGTATAGCCGCGGCCGAGGTTCCAGAGCCTTCAACCCTCGCTATTTTAGGATTAGGTTTAATCGGTTTGGCATCACGTCGCTTTAAGCAACAAGCTTAAGTCCTTCGTTCCAAGGCCTCTATCTATATGATCGGGGCCATGACTGGATAAACCTAAGGCCGCGCCTGTCGTGGTCACGGTTAATCAATGATTACCGTCAAAAAGCATCCTCCTCTTCGCTTGATGCTTTTTTTTCGTCTTATTTCATATAAAAAGCCTGCCCCGTTAAGTAATCCCTTTACTCAACGACAGGTTATGAAAAAATCAGCGAAAAGAGGGCAGTGCTAATTAACCCCTTACCCTAAGCTATAATTTGTATATTGAACGACTACATAGGGCGCAAACAAACTAGTTAAGTTTTGTGCTTTGTTAAAGAAAATCAGGGCTGCTAGGCCAATTGGCTAAGCCTCATTTTCCACCTGAAACCAACGGAGCTTTTCGTGCAAGCTCACTACTGAGCCGACAATAATGAGTGCGGGTGGCTGAATATTCGCTTCCCGGGCTTTTTGTTGAATATCCTGTAATGTGCCGGTGATCACTTTTTGCTGTACGGTAGTGGCTGATTGCACCATTGCCACTTGTGTGGTGCGTGGCATGCCATGCATGACCAACTGCTCACAAATAATCGGCAGGCCGGTGAGTCCCATATAAAACACGATAGTTTGATCTTTTTGGGCCAGTGCCGGCCAGTTCAAATCAATGCTGTTGTCGCGAAGATGCCCGGTAGCAAACACCACCGACTTGGCGTGATCCCGATGAGTGAGGGGAATACCTGCGTAGCTGGCAGCGCCGCTGGCGGCGGTAATGCCCGGCACCACTTGAAAACTGACTCCGTGTTCGATCAGGGTTTCTATTTCTTCACCCCCACGGCCAAAGATAAAGGGGTCGCCGCCTTTTAGTCTGACCACACGATTACCGGCCAGGGCTTTACTGGCAAGCAAGTCGTTTATCTCTGCCTGAGGCAGGGTGTGTTTACTTTTCGCCTTGCCCACATAAATTTTTTCCGCGTCTCTGCGCACCAATTCCAATATTTCAGCGGAGACTAATCGGTCGTAGATCACCACATCGGCTTTTTGCATTAAGCGCAGGGCGCGAAAGGTCAGCAAGTCCGGATCTCCGGGCCCCGCACCGACCAAATACACCTCGCCTTTTGTTGGCTTATGTTCATCTGCGCTCATTTTCTCTAATAGTTTATTTCCGGCAATTTCGTCATTACCTTGCAACACGTGCTCAGCGATATCACCGTCCAGGACGTCTTCCCAAAAATAGCGGCGACGGGTGACTGAGCTAAAACGACTTTTAACCTGGGACCTGAATTTCTCTGAAAATTTACCCAGTAAACTAATCTTCTGGGGGATCAGGGATTCGAGCTTTTGCCGCAAATAACGCAGTAATACCGGCGCCACACCGCCACTGCTGATGGCAATAATAATCGGCGAGCGATCAACAATCGAGGGGGTGATAAATTCGCAGAGTGGGGTGTTATCCACCACATTGACCAGAATTTTTTGAGCCTTGGCCTGAGCATGAATTTCTGCGTTTAATGTAGGATCGTCGGTGGCGACAAATACCAGTCGTTTATCACTTAAGTCTGCTATGTCATAGGGGCGAATATGCAAGTCTACTTTGCCGTCATTGGCGAATTTATGAAGGGTGTCGCAGACCCATGGCGCCACCACGCTTATGTGAGCTGAGGTTTTTAGCAGTAATTCAACTTTGCGGGCTGCGACTTCCCCTGCGCCAACGACCAGGCATTGCAGTTCGCTTGTATCGAGAAAAATAGGAAAGTATTGCATAAATAGTCATCAGCCACGTTAATTACCAGGGCGTGCTTGAAAGATAAGCCGCGGTGTAGTTTGCCTAAACTGTTGCTGCTAATAAACCAATTAAAATGCTCTTCATATGCCCTTTGGTTATTAAAACTCAATTTTCAGATACAAAAAAAGGGCAAGTATTGCCCTTTTTTTAATCAACTGACCTGCTTAGTCTTTACGGACAGGCTTGTCTTTGCGTTTTTCCGGTGGCTTCTCTGACCACTCACGTAAACCTAGACTGCGTCCTGCAACACGGGTTTTTTGTAAGGTTTCGCGAGTTGCCTTAGGCATGTCTTTGGGCAAGTCTACCGTACTGTAGTTGTCATATATTTCAATCGCACCGATATTCTTACTGCTGATATCGGCTTCATTGGCAATGGCACCTACGATATTGCCTGGCTTGGCACCTTGTGTATGGCCTACGTCAATTCTATAACGCTGCATACCTTCTTCAGGCGCGCTGCTCTTGCGAGCGCGCTGTGGACGCTCGCCACCTCGACTTGGGCGTTCACCACCCCGATCCCGTGAGCCACGATCACTTCGTTCTGAGCGCTCATCTCTTGGTGGAGGACGGCTGTTTAGGTCCGGGCGATCACTCTCTTTAAGGATCAAAGGCTCGTCACCCTGAGCTATCTTGGCCAATGCAGCCATAATGACTTCTGGTGAGGCTTCTGATTCAGCCTGAATAGATTCAACGATTGGAATAAGAGTTTCAATACTCGGATCGCTAATCGCTTCGATTACGCTGGCTTTGAAACGGCTTAAACGGGTTTCGTTAAGCTGAGAAATAGACGGAATAGGCATGGACTCAATGGACTGACGAGTCGCCTTCTCAATGGAGAATAACATGCGCTTTTCACGGTGAGAGATAAATAGTATTGCATCACCCTGGCGACCGGCACGACCGGTACGACCAATTCGATGCACATAGGACTCGGTATCAAAAGGTACGTCGTAGTTGACTACGTGACTGACTCGTTCAACATCCAGACCACGGGCAACCACGTCGGTGGCAACCAGAATATCAATTTTGCCCTTCTTCAAACGATCAACTGTGCGCTCTCGAGAGTTCTGTGGAATATCGCCATTTAATGGTTCAACCGCATAACCTCTGGCAGATAGTTTTTCCGCTAATTCCATGGTGGCCGTTTTGGTGCGAACAAAGATGATCACACCATCGAATTCTTCTACCGCCAAAATGCGGGTTAAGGCTTCTAGTTTAAGGTGCCCGGCAATTTGGCAATAACGCTGGCGAATGGTGCTGGCAGTGGTGACTTTCGACTCAATTTTTACTTGCGTTGGATCGCTTAAATAACGCTTGGTTATCTTACGAATGGCATCCGGCATGGTCGCCGAGAATAACGCAGTTTGACGCTTTTCAGGGGCGTGGCTTAAGATCCATTCCACGTCATCGATAAAGCCCATACGCAACATTTCGTCGGCTTCATCCAGGACTAAAAATTTCAGCTTATCGAGCTTTAATGTGCCCTTCTTAATATGATCGATTACCCGTCCTGGTGTGCCTACAACCACTTGTACGCCACGTCTTAACTGGCGAATTTGATTGTCATATGAGGAACCACCATAAATAGGTAATACGTTAATTTTCTTAGAAAAGCTGGCGTAAACCTGAAAGGCTTCGGCAACCTGAATAGCCAGTTCCCGAGTAGGTGCAAGTACGAGCAGTTGAGTGCTTTTATCATCCGCATCAATATTTGCTAGCATCGGCAGGGCAAACGCGGCCGTTTTACCGGTTCCGGTTTGCGCGGTGCCTAATAGGTCCTTTCCCGCAAGCAGTAGCGGAATACATTGGGCCTGAATAGGAGTAGGTTTTTCGTAGCCAACTTTTTCCAATGCTTGGAGTAGTTCAGCAGGTAAATTAAGATCTTTGAAGGTCAATTCAACGGTGTCGGTCATTAATAATCCCAGGTCATTAACACGCGGGATTTTAATTAGATTTCACAGTTAAATTCTAAACAGAGCCAGCGTGGATTTTTGAAGGGCGGATTATAGTAGATATTGCGCAACTACTCCATGAAACTCAGCGTTTAATTCAATCTTTCAGCCTAAGATCGACTTTTTATCGGGAAATTGTAAATGGCAGGTTAAATAAATGCTAAATAATGGCCGAAATTTCACATAAAGGCCCTGGTACTGCACTTAGAAAAACAGCATTGGCCAAATGTTGCTGCAATATGGGATGCCTGGACGGGTATGATCTTGGCAATTTTAGCGTGTTTTGCCAAGGTCGGTGGCTAAGTTGCACCGGTAATTTCAGGAATAATTGGAGACGCTCAAGGATAATTAGCCCTACATGATCCAAGGCCGATACATTTATCGAAGTGCTAATCCTGCTAATAATGAGAAAACCGGCCATCATCTAAGCGGAATCTGCATCCGAAAGCTCCCTCCTTACGGACTAATTTGCAGCGAGTTGTATGACGTTGAGACAATATTGTCCGATCGACAGGTCTACAATTAATAGGGGGAAATGCCGGGCAAGTTGGGGGGTAAATACGCAAGCTATTGGTTTTTACCGTCTCCGACCGGGTAGCGGAGCATATTAAGCTTAAAAAAGGGGGGGCTTTTACCGTAAAATAACAGGGTACGACATTTACGCCAGCTTCAACGATTATTAAACGTTTTACAATGTGCCAAAAGGAGATCTGGAAATATTGTTTCCCGATAGCCAGCTTAAGATGTGTCCAATAGATAAGCTAATCAGGGGTGGTTGATCCGTGATTGGTGATACGGTGATGTAAATCATCAAATTGGGGTGTCCTTGACCTCGCTTGGTAGTGTGCAGACATATTGGCTGAGTCTGTGTCCAAAGGGTGAAGTAAATTCAAAAAACCACAGACTTAAATTTATTAAAGTATTAGCGGACAAGCTGTCATTTAAATATCTGGGATATTAAATAATAACTACTGCACAGTGCATCGCCTCGTTAACGCTGCAGCGGAAGAAGAGTGTACAGAAGCCATATTGGCGACTATATGTAATACCTGAGGATGGCAGACCTGAAACCTGAACTGAGTAAAAATGTAAGCTCCAAATAGACCTTGAGATAGAAGGCCGGCCGCTAACATGATCGTATTTTGCTTCGATTGAGCAAATTAAGGGGGCCGGGTAATATTTAATCAATAAGCAAATGAATGTTTGAGTCCAAATCGGCTGATTTATTTCAACTCAGTCAGTAGTAGCGTCACTATTTAAGTACTGTTAGTGGTGCTCGGCGAAAACAAATGTCACTATATGGGCTAATCGGACAATATAAATTTGTGAACCGTTCCACAGGGATACACTGAATGACTAACTTTATGAAAACCATGTTATTGATTTTGACTGCTTGCATGTTAATAAGTTGTAACAAGCAAACCAGTGAAGAACATATAATCGAGGCTCGTCAATATTTAATAGAGAACAATTCGGGGGCGGCCATAGTAGAGTTTAAAAATGCAATACAAACCGATCCCAAATCCGCAGTTGCACGATTCGAGTTGGGTCAACTGTATTTCTCAGTAAACGAATTTGAAAGTGCCGAGAAAGAACTTAATCGTGCCATGGAATATGGCTATGATGAATCCAAAGTATTACCCCTGCTCACCCAGGCCTATCAACGCACAGGAGCCTACTCAGCCCTAAGCAAACTTGAACATCAGCAGACTGGAATGACGCCCCTTCAGCAAGCTGAAATCGGTTATTTTAAAGTCATGTCGCTGGCTCGTCTGGGTAAAAAGGGTGAAGCACGTATACTGATTGAAGAGCTAAAGCTTCTGGATACCCGTTCCGTTTTTAAAGGTTTAACGCTCACTTATGCCGCTATACTGAATGAGGAATATGACCTTGCCATTGAGGAATTGGCAGCCTTGAGGAAACAAAACCCACAAAATGAGGAAGTACTAAAACTGTTAGGACAATTACACCTCACTCAGCAACAACCTGAAGCTGCGGCTGAGGTGTTTGAGGATTATGTGAAATACTATCCAAACGACCATCAGATGATGTTTGTATTGGCTAAATTGTTGGTGGACAGTGGGCAAACCGCTGAAGCGGAACCCCTTGTGGATAAACTGCTGAAAATCAATGAGCGAAATGGCCTGCTAAACCAGTTAAAGTCAGCGGTTCGCGCCGCCGCCAATGATTTCCCTAATGCCCAACTATACGCAGAAAAAGCCATTCAAAACGGCATTGTTGATCCCAGTTTGAGGCTGATCGCCGGTTATGCCGCCTATCAGCAGAAAGACTTTGACAGTGCGAATAGACATTTATCATTTGTCGCCAGCTCTTTGCCAGACAATCACCCGGGGCTGAAGTTGCTTGCGGCGAGTCAATTGCAGTTAGGGCTTAGCTCAGAAGCAGGTGATGTACTCAATCGACTCGATCAATTAACTGAGCAGGACGCCCCATTATTTTCCAAGGCCAGTTATGAGTTGCTGCGTTCTGGGTATGTTAAAGACGCTAAAGAATTGATAGAAAAATCATCGACCATTAGCGCCACGGCAGAAGATTTAACCCGCCTGGGTCTATTACAACTATCCTTAAATAATCTTGAGGGGATCGTAAATTTAGAGCAAGCACTGGAACAATCACCCAAACTGTCTAGCGCCAAAACTACCCTGGCTACCGCGTATATTGCCACCCGACAATATGATAAAGCACTTGAATTAGCGGATAGCTGGAAGCTCACCAATGCGCAGGACATTAAGGCTTTAATGTTGGCGGGAGAAGCGTACTTCAAACAAAAAATGTACGTTGCAGCAAAGCAGGAATTTGAACAAGTATTGGCCATTGATACACAACATGCAATGGCGAACTTAGCCTTGATTAATTTGGACGTTGTCCAGGGCAATAACGCTAACGCCAGCACTCAATTGGAAGCCCTGCTTAAAAAACAACCGACATTTATACCCGCATTAGCCACTTACTACTTAGTCGCAAAAAAACAGGGAGACACAGAGTTAGGTGTACAACGGGTTCAGCAGGTACAGCAGAGCCAGCCCAATGATATTGATTTGCGCATATTATTGGCGGGGATCTATAGTGCCGAGCAGCAATATTCTGAGTCTCTTGCCTTGCTGGAAGACTTAGAAGGGAAGGAGGACTTGCCCCTGAGTTTCTGGAGAATCCGAGGTCAAAGTTTAATACGATCAAATAAGCGCATAGCCGCCGGTGATCACTATGACGCCTGGTTGCTTGAGTCTCCGTATAATAAAGATGCGACCATCGGTAAATTGTTATTGTTGGACAACCAAAGTATGTTTGCCGATGGCCTGGCCTTGACCGAAGGTTTTTTAGAGAAACGTGATGATCTGCAGGTGCAGTTGTTGCAGACTCACTTTTTACTGATGAGTGCAGATTACCCGGCAGCAAAAAAAGCCTATGATGAATTGCCCGACACCACTTATGAGCTACCTATCGTTAAAGGCTTCCTGGCGAGACTGCAATTACACGATAAAAACCCCCAGGACGCTCTGGGCAATGCTCAGTTCGCGTATCAAGCGATGCCAAACAGCCGTAACCTGATATTGGTGCTTTACACCTATGAACAGCTTGAGCGAAAAGATGAAGGAGAAGCGTTGCTGGTAAAACATCTTGAAGCCCAGCCAAATGACTTAGCCGCAAGGATGTTGTTGGCTGAGCGCCAAATAGCTAAAGACAAAACTGCTGCTATGTCTTCTTATGAAAAAGCACTTGAGCAAAACCCCAATAACTATATTGCCCGCAACAATCTGGCCTTTTTGTACCTGGAACTCGGTAATATCAAAAAGGCTAGGGAACATGCCTCAGTTGCCGTTGAACTAAAACCCCAAAATGCTGCTGCCCTCGATACCCTGGCACAAGTTCTGGTTGCGGAACAAAATTATGACGAAGCGCTAAAACATTATGCACGGGCGATTACCGACGATATGCGCAATGAAGAAATATACCTTAATTATGTGGATGCCCTGTTTGCTGCCAATCGTTTGGCCCTGGCTAAGCGGAAACTTGAACAAAGAGAGTTACTTGCTCCCGCGTCAATCACCCGGGTGGCTGAAATTAAGGCTAAATACAACGTAGAGTAGCCAGTCTTTGGTGTTGTGTAAATTAAACACCATTGGCTTACTCAGTCGGGCCGTCTTTATGCCCGTCGCTCCTGAAGTTGCAGCGTGGTTGGCTGCGCTCACTCACCCCAGTATCTTTGTGCGTTTAAGCTTATGGGGCTGAGTGCCGTTGCCGCTGAGCCTCAACGCCAATGGCTTTGGATCTAAGCCATTGGCGTAAATTTTGGGAGCCCACTTTTGCTTCTTTGGTTATGGATGGCCTTATTAGCAAAGCATAAGTTTATTCGTGCTTAAAACTCCCTCGGGAGAAGGGACAAAATTATGCCTAATAATGAAACGCTTCCCCCCCAGTGCACATTGCCCAGTTTATCTTCCATTTTACTGGAAGCCCGAGCACCTTTTGAATTTGCTTCCTTGGGGCTGTCTTTACCCTCGTTACGCGGCGCTCCCAAAGGAGACGGCCGGCCAGTGTTATTGGTGCCTGGCTATTTGGCCAATGATTATTCTATGGGGCCTCTGGGTCGCTACCTTAAATACCTGGGCTACGATGTTCACTATGCTGAAATAGGTCGCAACATGGGCAACATCAATGAACAGATGCTGCGTTTGGGCGAGCGCCTGGAGGCGGTATCCGGCTCATTAAAAAATGAAGCTCTGACCCTAATTGGTTGGAGTTTGGGCGGGGTGTTGGTGCGAGAAGCGGCTCGCCTTTTACCTTTCGCTGTGCGAGAAGTGATTACCATGGGAACCCCCATTATTGGTGGGCCAAAATTTACCACTGTAGGTAAGATTTACGCAAGACGCAGAGCGCTGGACTTGGACGAATTTGAATTGCATGTACATCGCCGTAATTCGATTGGACTCAAGCAGCCTATTACCTCAATCTATAGCAAGACGGATGGTGTGGTCGGATGGCAAGCGTCGGTGGATATTTATAATAAACAAGCAAAAAACATTGAGGTAAACAGTTCACATCTTGGTTTAGGCGTCCATCCACAGGTCTGGAAAATTATCGCCAATACGCTGACCGCTAAGGTGTAAACCCAGCGCCTTGTTCAGGTCTTCGGTTCGGGCGTCCGTCGTTAATTTATCTATTGTTTGAGCCGTGCCTTATCAGGCATCAATGACGATAGTGCTTCCTTTTTTGATTATTCTATTCTTTGTCGGCAAAAATAGTTAAGGTTAAACACTGTTAGATTTTTTAAAAAAAGAAACAAGCCTTATGCGTAGCGCACTAATCTTTATCACTTTGATGATGTTGCCCTTAACACTGTCTGCAAAGTCGGCACAAACAGATCCTGCGATAGGGTCAATAACAGACTTTACCCAAGGCATGCAGTATCAGGACGGTTTATTTGATTTGTATTATCAGCAGACACAAGACAAAGTCTTTCTTAAAATTGAAGGTTTTGGCCAGCCGTTTTTGTTTCAAAGTAGCTTGCCCCAGGGGATTGGCTCGAATGATATTGGTCTGGATCGAGGGCAACTGGGTGAAACCCGTTTAGTAAAATTTGAACGCTATGGCAATAAAGTATTGCTTAAACAACTCAATACAGCTTATCGGGCCAGTTCAAAAAATGGGGCTGAGCAAGCCAGCATCGATGAGGCCTTTGCCGATTCAGTGATCGCCGGCTTACCCATTGTAGCTGTCGGAAAAACCGCAGTATTAGTCGATTATAGCGCCTTTTTACTTTCGGATATTCATCAGGTTGCTGGGCGTTTAGATAGTAGCAAACAGGGTAGTTATAAGATTGACTTACTCAGAAGTGGGGTGTTTATGCCTCGCAGTAAGGCCTTTGTAGATAATACGGAGCTGGAAGCGTTAGTCACCTTTGCCGGCAATAAACCCGGCAAATATGTGCGTCAGGTGACCCCCGACCCCCTGAGTATTTCCGTGCACTTACACCATTCCTTGGTGCGTTTGCCCGATAACAATTATCAGCCTCGTCAGTTCGAACCTTTCTCTGGTTATTGGGATGTGAATTATCAGGATTATTCTGTGGGCATTGAAGAAAATATGACCCAGCATCTTATTCCCCGTCACCGCTTAAATAAAGTTGACCCCAGCGCCCCAATGAGCCCGGCCGTTGAGCCCATCATCTATTATCTCGATCCCGGCATTCCCGAACCTATTATGAGCGCCCTGCGCGACGGCGCTTTATGGTGGAATGATGCCTTTACCGGGATTGGTTATGATGATGCTTTTCAGGTTAAGGTCTTACCGGCTGATGCCGATCCAATGGATGTGCGTTATAACGTCATTCAGTGGGTCCATCGGGCAACACGGGGCTGGTCTTATGGCTCGTCGGTGATTGATCCCCGCAGCGGTGAAATAATTAAAGGTCATGTAACCCTCGGGTCTTTGCGGGTGAAACAGGATTATTTGATTGCATTGGGCTTAACCAGTCCCTTTAGCACCAATCCTCAAGAAGACGTGAAGGTTAGCACCGATGCTCAAAAAAATATGGCCCTGGCCAGAATTCGTCAGTTAGCCGCCCATGAAGTGGGTCATACTCTGGGTATTGCCCATAACTTTGCCGCCAGTGAATATGGCCGGGAGTCGGTCATGGACTACCCTCATCCCTATGTAACGATTAAAGACGGAGCCATTAGTCTGGACGGGGCTTATTCAACGGGAATGGGAGCCTGGGATAAGTACGTGATCGCCTACGGTTATCAGAATTATTCAAGCCAGGAGCAGCAAGACAGTGGATTAAAGACGCTGGTCAGGCAGGCCCGGGATAAGGGCTATCAATATCAATCTGACCCAGATGCCAGACCCGCACATGCGGCCAACCCCAGTGGCAGCCTTTGGGACAATGGGGCTGATGCGGTGGCTGAGTTGCAACGAATTAGTCAGGTCCGTGCATTGGCCTTAAGCAACTTTGGGCTGAAAACCCTCAAGTCTGGCAGCAGTTTGTCATCTCTGGAAGAGACCTTAGTGCCGGTTTATCTGTTACACCGCTATCAGCTTGCCGCTGTGGCCAAACTGATTGGTGGGCTTAATTACTCTTATGAGCAAAAAGGCGATTATGCCAGCCCTAAAGGGGTAGTGCCGGTTGCGGTCGATAAACAACAGGCGGCCCTTAATGCCGTGCTGGCAACCATTGAACCCCACTATCTGGCCATTCCGGATAAAATCAGCCAACTGATCCCCCCTAAAATATACGGTGAATCCCGTAACAGGGAAAGTTTTCAGGGACGCACTGGCTTAAGCTTTGATCCCATTAGTGCCGCCGAGTCAGCCGCCAACTACAGCTTGGGTTTGTTATTAAATGCCGAGCGTTTAAATCGTTTAGCCCAGCAAAGTGCCGGGCAAAAAAGCGGGCTCAATGTTAATGGTCTCGTCAGCCGCATATTAAAACAAAGCATTCAGCGTGATCGCTCGAAGGCGAAAAGCGAGCTCGCTAAACGTATCGCTTATGTGGCACTCGATGCCACCGTTCGGGCATTGCAGCACAAGAGCCTTGCTCCAGAGGTGCGGGCAGACATTGAGATGGCACTGCAGGCACTCTACTCATGGCTTAAAAATAATGGGCGGGGCGCTAATCAGCTAATGATGGCGAGGCAGTTAGGGCTCTTTTGGGAAAACGGCCAATGGACCCCCCTTTTTAAGGTGAAAGCCTTGCCGCCAGGCTCACCCATTTAGATAAATAAGGGGCTAAATGAACGCTCAGGGCAACGTCATGCTCAGGGTAATATCCCATTCATACCCCCTTGGTTTTTTATGGGAGCTGACAGGGCCAGGCCTTTTCGTCCTGTCATTCTTGTTTCCGCTTAAGGTGTGTCCCTGAGTTTATGTTGCGCCGCCACTTGCTGCTGCAAAGCTTTTATTTGATTAGATATCTCTTTTAAGCTTGGCTCGCCTTCTTCCTCCATGGCTTCAGCCCGGGCCTTGGCGTTTTCCTGCTCCATCACATTCACCACGATGCCGATCACCATATTCAAAAAGGCAAAGGCAGTGAAGAAAATAAAGGTGAGATAGAAGATCCAACTCATGGGATAGACTTCCATGGTCTCGTACATCACATCGGTCCAATCCTCGAAGGTCATGACCCGGAACAGAGTCAGCAGAGAAATGGTGATATCTCCCCATAATACGGGATTGATGGTTTCAAACAAGGTACTGCCAACGGCCGCATAGATATAGAAGATAATAAACATCAGCAGCATGACATAGCCCAATTGGGGCAAGGCTTTTATCAGGGATACCAGTAAAATACGCAGCTCCGGGATAATCGATATCATACGTAAAACCCGAAAAACCCTGACCAGGCGGGCAATGATGGCTAAATCAGCATTTTCCGCCGGGATCAAACTCACCAACACGATGAGTGTGTCGAAGATATTCCAAAAACTCTTAAAGAAGTTCCGTTTTCGCGGCTCAGCTAAGAAGCGTATGCTAATTTCGATTAAAAAGAACGCGCTGATAAACCAATCTAACAGGATCGTTAGTGTGTAGGCGATGCCGCTCATATCATAGGTTTTAGCCCCAACTAAGAGGGCTGAAAACACGATCACCGACACCACAAAGGTCTCAAACAATTTATTGGAACGGATACGGATAAATTTAGCTTGTAGAGTGCTTGCGTTCATTTGCTTAAAGATTAACTCGTTAGTGAGGGATCGACGATAGGTTAGTGAAATACAGGTTTGTGTCAATGGCGCATTGTAAGGATCCACGTTTTAATGCATCTTGGCATAGATAAAAGACTTGGGAGGCGTCAAATTGGCCAGTTTTACTAAATTTGAATTTCACACAGTAGCAGACATTCGCTTTGGAGCCGGTTGCTTGGCAGAACTGCCCGCCTTACTGCTCAGTAAATTTAAGGCCAAGAAGGTGTTGCTGGTTACCGATCAGGGCTTGAGGCGCGCAGGTATCATCGACTCCTTGTTGGCAAATTTAGCCGCCGCCAAGATTGATGTGCAGGTATTTGATCAAGTTATCGCAGATCCACCTGAGTCAGTGATACTCGCGGCAGCCGATAAAGCCAAAGGGGTTGATCTTATTATTGGAATGGGCGGCGGCAGCTCCATGGATACGGCTAAGCTGGCCGCCGTTGTGTGTATGGACC
>JBLHIW010000082.1:0-12958 GCA_047618055.1 Paraglaciecola sp.
AAAATAAGGCTAAGGGGGCCCTTGCCTTTTAAGGCCTTGGCACATTTAATACCACTGCCTTGATGTTCTGAAAAACGTCTACTTACATCCTTACAGATCCCGGTGTAATAATGTCCCAATTTATTTTCGATTATGTATAAGTACCAGGGGGTCACAAGTATATTCACGATAAAGCTCTTATGCATCTTCATTAAAGTCTAAACTCTTTTTAAGCAAAATGCTGTTAACGATTTTGTGGGAATAGTTAATCTCAGTGTACAACTGTACGCTGAAATTGTAATATTCTTCCAGCGCCTATTAAGGATCTGCAAATGAGTCAAGCTGCTTCAATTGTTAAACCCTATTCTGTTGTTGAAGAATGGCTACACTCACTCACACACGGTTTAGGTTTTATTGCCGCCCTTATCGGTTTGTTTGTGCTCTTACAGCGGGCCGATGGCATGCTTGCCCAGAGCGCAAGTGTTATCTACGGCGTTTCGATGATGTTGATGTTTTTATCTTCGACTATGTATCACGCAATCAGCAAGCCTGAGTATAAATTACTTCTGAAGGTGATTGACCACTGTGCAATATACTTTTTGATAGCGGGCACTTACACTCCGCTAATGCTTTTAACCATAGGAGGGGGGGTAGGAACTGCGGGCTTGGTGCTAATCTGGATGATTGCCATCGTCGGTGTATCATTTAAATGTTTTGCTAGGGCACGTTTTCCAAGGCTCTCCCTTGTAACCTATTTGTTAATGGGCTGGCTGGCTGTCTTTTTTATCTACCCGCTTTATCAGGCGCTTCCTGACGAAGGAATGTGGCTTTTGCTGGTTGGAGGCTTATGCTACACCGTTGGTGTATTGTTCTATATAGCGAAAAAATACAAATACACCCATGCGGTTTGGCACGTATTTGTAGCCGGGGGCTGCGCAAGTCATTTCTTTTTAATTTATGACTACGTAGTCTAATTAGAATGTCATTCTCTGAGCTTAATTGAGATAAAACAGCATAATCATTGCTATGCCAATCCTAGTTAGATTAAGCTTAAGCAAATTTTAATTAGTTGTTGCTAAACGGATTCAGTGTTGCCCTATGTACGAAAATTATTATGGACTAACTTCTAAACCATTCCAGCTTACTCCTGATCCTAGTTACTTTTTTGCCAGTAAGTGGCATAAACGGGCGATGTCGTACTTACAATACGGTTTATCCCAGGCTGAAGGCTTTATTGTTATTACCGGAGATATAGGTACCGGCAAAACCACTCTGGCCAACAGTTTATTGGATGAGATGCAGGAGGATATTGTTGCGGCACAGATTGTCACACCAAAACTCTCGCCAGATGAACTGGTAAAGATGGTTGCCAGCAAATTTGGGGTTGACGTTAAGGGCAGCAGCAAGTCAGACATCCTGAATGATTTAGAAGCGTTTTTAATGCGTTTGCATACGCAAAATAAGCGGGCACTTTTGCTGGTGGACGAAGCGCAAAACTTGCCACTGGAAACGATTGAAGAGTTGCGCATGCTATCTAATTTTCAAGTTGAGGGTAAACCCCTGTTACAAAGCTTTTTATTGGGCCAAGAAGAATTACAACCCATTTTACGGGCACCCAATATGGAACAGTTCAGGCAGCGAATAGTCGCTTCCTGTCATCTTGCCCCCCTAAGCGAACTCGAGTGTCAAGCTTACATTGAATACAGAATGCATCAAGCCGGTTGGAGTCGAGCCGCCTTAATGTCACAAGGAGCCTATGATCAAGTTTTCCAATTTACCCATGGGGTGCCCCGTAAAATAAACACCTTGATGGATCGTATTCTGCTCTATGGTTTTCTGGAGGAATTGGAAACGCTGGATGAAGAGGCTGTTGAAATTGTTCTAAAAGAGGTTACTGATGAAATGTTTCAGGCTGACAAAGAAGTGCCTGAACCCCCGACGACTCAGACCCAAACGGCGGAGATCAAGGACGTTGAGTATTATAAAACCATGCTTAATGAGTTGGTTGAGGCCTTAGATAACGCCATCAGCCATAAAATTAAATTAACCCGTTACATCGATAAATTACTCAAGAGAAAATACAAAACCTACATCCGCATGAAATCAGACGATTAACGATAAGGAATCACTCTTCATATTAAGCATGGGAAGCGTGTTAATGAGGCTTAGTTATATGTTAAAAAGCGATGCATTAGTTGAAATTATGGGGTAATATATTTCCCTATAATTTAAAGGTGTAAAAATAAAAATAACAAGACTTTTAGTGTTCAATTTTGAGGACTATCATGAAAAATGTTAATTTTGATCGGGACAGAAGAAAAAATCACTCTAATTTTTTTCCGGTAATGATGGAACGTCGCCGATCTTTTTACCGAGGGAAGTACAATGGTGAAGTTTTTACCGTTATTATTCTTTTCGCCTGCGTAGCTCTTTTTATACTGCGCTAGAGTAAATAAGCAAAACTGATTTAACTAAAGAATATACCCTTCATCCTTAACGCGGCATGTTGGTTGGCTGCATTTATTCGACCCAAATTATTGAGTGAACTAAGTTTGTGGAGTCTGATTTACTTGCTGGCGCCATGCATTCCAAAACCGTCGAAACGTTTTTGATTTTATTACCCTTAAATATTTGATCACCTTTTCGTTTGCGCATCTTATTATCCCAATCTAGATTTAATAAACTCAGCGAGCTTTTGACTGGTCTGTGGGTGTCGTGACTCGCGATAAAACAAGCATATATTGATATTGCCCAAGTCCGGTAAACTGCTGTGCTGAATAATATCTAGCTGCGCCGGGACACTACTTTTAGCCAGCGCACTGATCCCCAATCCTTGTTTAATAGCAGCTGTAATGCCAGATAAGTCGGCGTTGGTATAACTAATGCGCCATTGGGTGGTTTGTTGCTTGAGCATGGTGATCACCCGACTGCGGTATACGCATCCGTCTGGTGCCAACACCAAAGACAAACCATTGGCAGGTAAGGGTTGATTCTTGTTGCCAACCCATACCAAAGGATCATTCAATAATAATTCGCCGTCTACCTGTTGTTGTGGGTCAATTAAGGCCATCACCAAATCAAACTCTTGCCGATTGTCGTCATTCAACAGGGATTTACTTAGGGCGGATGTGACTTCTAATGCCACGTCAGGATAGAGTTTACTGAATTCACCAATGATGTTGGGCAGTAAGGTTGTGGCGAACTCACTGGGTATGCCCAGGCGCAAACGACCGCGCAGAGAGGAAGGGGCAAACTGGCGAAATATGTCATCGTTTATCGCCAAGATACGTTTTGCCTGATGATACAGCTCCTGTCCCTCGTGATTAACCAGATGTCTTTGGCCCACTTTTTTAAATAAGCGTTTTGCCAGTTGTTGTTCCAGGCGTTTAATTTGCAAACTGATGGCAGGTTGGGAGCGTCCCAGCAATTCTCCTGCTTTGGCGTAACCGCCGAGATCGACAATGGTGACAAAGGTGCGAAGATTGTCCAGAGATAATTGTTTCATGGTCGTTGCCCAGGGTCTTATAGATTAGGTAAACTGATGGTAAGTATTTTATAGATAATTTTTATAAATGTATGTATTAGTATTTTCAATTTGTTGTACTGGCATGACGAACTTATACTTTGGCCCAATTAAAGCAACGTAAGTATATCCACCATGAGCAATACTACAGTCCTGCACACTAAACATCTTGAGGCTGGCGCCAAGATGGTTGATTTTCACGGTTGGGAAATGCCGATCAACTATGGCTCGCAAATCGAAGAACACCATGCGGTGCGCAAAGACGCGGGTATGTTCGATGTATCACACATGACCATAGTCGATGTCACGGGCAATCAGGCTCAGGATTATTTACGCTACTTGCTCGCCCACGATGTAGCAAAACTGCAAGATAAGGGCAAAGCCCTATACAGTGGTATGTTGAACGAAGCTGGTGGGGTGGTAGACGATTTGATTGTTTACCATTTTAACGCGACCAACTATCGTCTTGTGGTCAACTCTGCGACCCGAGAAAAAGACATGGACTGGCTGAACGGCACAGCTGAGGGCTTTGATGTCACTATCACTGAGCGCTCAGAGTTTGCCATGATTGCGGTGCAGGGGCCCAATGCTAAAGCCAAAGCGGCAGAGTTATTCACGGCTGCACAAAATGAAGCGGTCGCCGGCATGAAGGCATTTTACGGCGTGCAAGCCGAAGACTTATTCATCGCTACCACTGGTTATACTGGTGAAGCAGGTTACGAAATTATGGTACCCAACGAACAAGCTGCTGAGTTTTGGCAAAAATTGGTCGACGCAGGTGTGGCACCTTGTGGATTGGGTGCACGGGACACCTTGCGTCTTGAAGCAGGTATGAACCTGTATGGCCAAGATATGGACGAAACCATTTCGCCACTAGCAGCCAATATGGCCTGGACCGTCACCTGGCTACCTGAAGAGCGTAATTTTGTCGGTCGTAAAGCCCTTGAACAACAAAAAGCTGCAGGTACCGACAAACTGGTTGGTCTAGTCATGACCGAGAAAGGCGTATTACGTGCTGGCCAAAAAGTCAGCGTTGAAGGTGGCCAAGGTGTGATCACTTCTGGTACATTCTCACCGACACTGGGTCACAGTATTGCTATGGCAAGAGTGTCTAATACTGTTGGCGATACGGCCGAAGTGGAAATGCGTAAAAAGTGGGTTACAGTAAAGGTAGTCAAGCCCAGCTTTGTCAGAAATGGCAAGAGTGTCCTCTAGATAGATGAACGGGGTCTGAGCAACGTTAACTCGATCCGTTTATCCGAATAATAATGCAGAGTATATTAAATTTACTCTGCCCCCATTTTATCTAAATATAGTATAGGAACCGTTATGAGTAACATCCCTGCAGAATTACGTTATGCCCCCACCCACGAGTGGGTTCGCTTAGAGAGTGATGGTACATTTACCGTTGGTATCAGCGAGCACGCCCAAGGATTGCTTGGCGATATGGTATTTGTTGAATTGCCTGATGTCGGTGCGGAATTAACCGCAGGCGATGATGTAGCCGTTGCTGAGTCAGTCAAGGCAGCATCTGATGTTTACGCGCCTATTTCCGGTGAAGTACTTGCCGTTAATGAAGAGCTGGAAGATTCACCAGAGTTGGTTAACAGCGACCCCTTTGGTGAAGGGTGGTTGTTCCGCATTAAAGCTGAAGATCCAGCAGAAGTAGAAGCCTTACTCGACGCTGAGGCTTACGCAAACAGCATCGACGAATAAGATAAGTGGTGTCAGAGTATAATTAAATCACTGCAAATTATGACTCCAACAAAGGGGTCGAACTAATTTTACTCTGACCCCTTTATTACTTCGGGGCTTCGACTTTGCGGTTGTTGTCTCTAAACTCAAGAATTTCGGCTTTTCGGCCAAAATCTCCCATTAGGAATATGTAAGTCTGCTATGTCACAAGCTAATTTTTCTCTATCTCAATTAGAACAAAAACAAGATTTTGTCCGTCGCCACATAGGCCCAAGTGAAACTGAGATGGCCCAAATGCTGGAGCTGGTCGGTGCGACTTCTTTGGATGATTTGATGCAGCAAACTGTGCCTGAAGGCATACGTTTGCCGGCTCCACTAAACGTGGGTGAAAGCCAAACTGAAGCACAGGCTCTGGCTTATTTAAAAACCATTGCCAATAAAAATAAGATTCACCGCTCTTTTATTGGAATGGGTTATAGCGACACCCTGACCCCCAACGTCATTTTGCGTAATGTGCTGGAAAACCCGGGTTGGTATACCGCTTATACTCCTTACCAACCAGAAATTGCCCAGGGCCGTTTACAGGCATTGTTGAATTTCCAGCAAGTAACCATTGATTTAACGGGTATGGAATTGGCTTCTGCCTCCTTGCTCGATGAAGCCACCGCCGCTGCTGAGGCCATGGGTCTGGCGAAACGGGTATCAAAAAACAAAAAATCCAACCTGTTTTTTGTCGCTGATGATGTGCATCCGCAAACTCTGGACGTGATCCAGACCCGAGCCGATATGTTTGGATTTGACGTGATAGTCGGTGTTGCAGCGGATGCTAGCAAGCACAATATATTTGGTGCCTTGTTACAATATCCTGGCAGCACCGGAGAAGTGCAAGATCTCAGTTCAATTATAGCCGGGGTACAAGCCAACAAGGGCATAGTGTCGGTATGTGCCGATATCATGAGCCTGATTTTACTCAAAGCGCCCGCTGAAATGGGTGCAGATGTAGTATTAGGCTCGGCTCAGCGTTTTGGTGTACCTATGGGCTATGGTGGCCCACATGCGGCATTTTTTGCCACACGTGATGCCTATAAGCGCTCCTTGCCCGGGCGTATTATCGGTGTATCAAAAGATACCCGGGGTAAACCTGCCTTACGTATGGCATTGCAAACCCGTGAGCAACATATCCGCCGGGAAAAAGCCAACTCTAACATTTGTACTGCCCAGGTTTTACTGGCCAATATGGCCTCTTTTTACGCCGTATACCACGGTCCTGTAGGCCTGAAAACCATCGCATCGCGCATTCATCGTTTTGCAGATATCCTCGCTCTGGGTATCAAGCAAAAAGCGGCAGATGGCATAACCTTGCGTCACGATACCTGGTTTGACACCTTGACAGTTGACGTAGGTGAGCACAAAAATGCGATCATCACAGCGGCTAATCACAGTGAAATGAATTTACGCTCTGATCTTGCAGGTGCGGTAGGGATCAGCCTGGATGAAACCACGACTCGTGAAGACATTGACCAGTTATTTATGGTGTTATTTGGTGCGGATCATGGCCTGGATATCCCTAAGCTTGATCAGCAATTGGTTGCCACGGGCAGTCAATCTATTCCTGAGGTCGTATTACGCAGCAATGACATTCTGACCCACGAAGTATTTAACAGCTACCAGTCAGAAACGGAAATGCTGCGGTATATTAAATCCTTGGAAGACAAAGATTTAGCCTTAAACCACTCGATGATCTCTCTGGGCTCATGCACCATGAAGCTCAACGCCACCGCCGAGATGATCCCGGTCAGCTGGCCTGAATTTGGCAAATTGCACCCTTTTGCTCCCCTTGAACAGGCACAAGGCTACAGCCAAATGTTGGGCGAGCTAAGTGAATGGTTGTTAGATATAACAGGCTACGACGCGCTTTCTATGCAGCCCAACTCCGGGGCACAGGGTGAATACGCCGGCTTGATCGCCATCCAGAAATATCACGAGAGTCGCAACGATAGTCAACGTAATGTGTGTTTGATCCCCAGCTCTGCTCATGGTACCAACCCCGCATCAGCACAAATGGTCAGCCTTAAAGTGGTTGTGGTCGACTGTGATAAAAATGGCAATGTTGATTTAGCCGATTTACGCAAAAAAGCAGCAGAAGTGGCCGATACTCTTTCTTGCGCCATGATCACCTACCCCTCAACCCACGGGGTATACGAAGAAACTATCAAAGAAATGTGCGACATAGTGCACGAATTTGGTGGCCAGGTTTATATGGATGGCGCCAACATGAACGCCCAGGTCGGGGTAACCTCACCGGGTTTGATTGGCTCGGATGTATCGCACCTTAACTTGCACAAAACGTTTTGTATTCCCCACGGTGGTGGCGGCCCAGGTATGGGGCCAATAGGGGTAAAAGCCCATTTAGCGCCATTTCTGCCCAATCACCAGGTAGTAAGTATAGATGGCCCCCAAACTGGCAACGGCGCAGTATCAGCCGCACCCTGGGGCAGCGCCTCCATTTTACCCATCAGCTATATGTACATTAAAATGATGGGCAGCGCCGGGCTGAAAAAAGCCACAGAAGTCGCTATCTTAAATGCCAACTACATTGCCAACCGGTTAGAGGGGCATTACAACCTACTGTACCGCGGACGCAATGGCCGGGTTGCTCACGAGTGTATTATCGACTTACGTCCCTTAAAAGAAGCCTCGGGGATAAGCGAAGTGGATATCGCCAAGCGTTTAATCGATTATGGTTTTCACTCACCGACTATGAGCTTTCCGGTGGCAGGTACCTTTATGATCGAACCCACTGAGTCGGAAGCTAAAGTTGAGCTGGACAGGTTTATTGAAGCCATGGTGTGCATACGCGCCGAAGTGGCCAAGGTAGAATCTGGCGAGTGGAGCGCAACGGATAACCCGCTGTGTAACGCACCCCATACTCTGGAAGACATCTGTGATGCCAATTGGGATCGCGGCTACGATCGTCAGACAGCCACGTACCCGGTGCCAAGCGTAGCCAAAAACAAGTTCTGGCCAAATGTAAATCGTATTGATGACGTATATGGCGACAGAAATTTGATTTGCGCCTGCCCAAGTTTGGACAGTTATCGGGAAGACTAGCTATTTGTCGATCTGTAATTAAGATTGTGACTAGTTAGGTAAATGAAAGTCATCAGAAAGTGAAAAAGCGAGCCATAAGGTTCGCTTTTTTTTAATTACAATTAGATTTCTCTAGGAACCTGTAACGGATTATTGATCTTCCCCTAATTTAGTAGACACTTTTTACTTAGAAACCGAAGTAAGGTAAAAGTGTATACGTTTTTGGGGGAAGATCAGTGTGTGGGTGAAAAAATACGCTACTGAAATTACTGTGGTAAATGAGCAATATCCAGGTAAGCCTATTATGTCTTAACTGATGTAGTCGGATCTATTCAAGCACGTCAGGGTGATGTTATCAAAGCGGATTATTATTTAAACCGATATAGACGGTAATTTTATGGTTATTGCATAAATTGACCTCAAGTTAACTATACTTATCCATGGGCATACGTATAGACCTGACAACCATGAACTAACAGCCAACGATAAACCTGCACAACGCATAGTCTTATGCAAGGGGTTTGAACAAGGCGTATTTTACAAGTATCAAAAGACGCACTAAATCTGAGTAAGGTTAGTCTTTAACTCGGGTTAAATTTGTGGTTTGTAGTATTACTTTTGTCATTACCAATGCGATCAATACTGATGATAAAATTAATACTTGAAACCAGTAAATGTTTACACCCAAGGTATATCTAAGCAAAGCCAATAATCCAAAATAACTGATGACTGAATATTGTACCCATTGACCAAACCATTGAGACAGAAGAGTTTGCTGCAAGCTTCGTTTAATCCTTAAAGCAAAGGTCAAACTGACAATCGCCAATAAAGCCACCAAAGCACCAACCACAAGAAACGATCCCCACACAAATAATTCTGGCCAACCTATCACTTGTGCCGATTTAGCCGGTCCAGACCAAAGTGCGTCCCAGCTGACAGCTAAGATAAGGCCAAGTGTAATCATTAATTGCCTGTCTTCGGATTGCTTTTTCGGCCGTGAAAATACTGCCAATTCATTTTTGAGATAGAAAAAGATACAACCAAATGCAAGGAGCCCTATTACAGGCTCTAGTTCTGGCTGCATCTGAATACCAAAATAGGTTAATAGATAACCCAGCATAGGAAATAATGTATGGGTTAATGATACACCTACCACCCAGACTACCGCCAAACGCACAGTGGATAATTGTCCCGCTCTTGCAACAGTCGCCACCGCTACATCTGCACCAATCCCTAATCCCATCAATAAACTTGCAATGATAAAATCAAATAGTGCAAAATCCATCATGGGGTGCTAATTCCAGACGTTTTGGCGGTCTTATCCTTGTGCCAATTTAAGCGTATATCCCAGTTGTAGCGATGTTCTTTTACAAGTGGAGTCTGACTTTCATCGACTTTTTGCAAAACGTTAGTCGCTTTTGTAATAGTTGCGTCACGTCCAAAGATATAACTTTGCTCATGCACAATAGTTAAATAAGCTTTGTTTAAGTCTAAAGCTCGTTCTGCTGAAGGCGTAATTAACTCATAAACGGATTGTGCCTTACTGACTTTTTCACTATCGACACTGCCGTCTTTTTTAAACCAACGTTCGAGCATTTCCTTATTCTGGCGGAATTCATCTCCCCCACCAACCCGTTGAAAGTACGTAAGGAATTCACCTTGTTCTTCGCCAACATTAGGCACATCCTGCTGTTTGGCAAGGTTTATGTAACCCCAACCTCTTGCGCCATCAACCTTTCTGGGAAACGAGAAAGTTTGATCTAGAGTTGACCCCACTGTTTTATGACAACCACTGCAAAATGCCAACTCTTGTCCGTTTTGATGACGTAGCTCCCCATTTGCATCTTCAATATAAGCATTCAAGGTCCATCCAAAGTTACTATTAACACCTTTGTCACCCATCAAGTGTATTTGCGGAAGGTTCTCAAAATTCTTTTCTTTAGCTTCAAGATAATACCCTGATGCCAATTCTGCCTTTGATTTGAAGCTGTGTTTTTTCATATATCGCACTTCTTTCATTCGCTGAGCATTATAGATACTGCCATCCTCATTGACACCGACATAGCGTAAAGTATGCATAAACTCGGTGTTCTCTGGATAAAGTAAATGCGCTAATTCTTCATTACTCGCATCACCCAGGTAACGAGATCTGCGTTTGATTGAAGTGGTATTGGCCGATAGTTCACCATCACCATCAATGTCTTCACCAATTGATAATTCAGATACTCCGGGAATAGAAATGGCGTTGGTACCTTTCATTACCATTTCTACTAGCCCTAGGTTGGCAAAGTACACATCTTTTGAAAATGAATGATGCACTTCTCTAAACGCTTGTGGCAAACGGATCATGGCATCGCCCGTTGAACCATTAGTTGGCCAAAAAGTGCTAGGGAATGGTTTGTAGTTAAATGCTACCCACTGGCTGCCGTCTTTAGCTAAACCTAAGTGATCAAATGCCTTGCTCGGCTCAGCCAAATTTTTAATCGGAGTGACTTCTCCTTGCCAATTTGGATCCTTTGAAAACTTTTCAACAAAGGCGGTGTAATTGTCCTGTTTGATCCACTGTTTAATATAGTCATCAGATATACCTTTTATTAATTCACGGCGGTCAACAAAAAGATTCTTCCAATGATTGGTTGTACCTAAATCCGAAAATTGGTATTCCCCCTGCAAATCTCCATCACTCATGGTGTTGGGGCGGGATTTGTCATCTTGGTATGACTGATGACAGGCATAACAGGGATTGTTACTGCCATCTGTTTTGGTATAACACTGAGGAGGAATAACTGATTCAGCGTTATAGACCTCGTTATGCTCTATATATGCTAAGGCTGGAATATTGTCACCTTCAGAATAGGGTGCATGCTCTTGTGTGCTGCCTCTCAATAAAGCGTCTTTTTGCCCAGTAAAAACATCGTCCTTCTCACAAGCTGCAAGAAAACATAAAAACGTAAACAGTATTGTTATTTTGATATGTTGCATTTTTCTTTCTAATGTAGCTTTAAACGGATAAAGCTCTGGGCAAGTCACTCAGAGCTTTGTGTAAATAGAAAACAGATTATTCGGCTTTAGGATCGTACATCCAAAGCGTGTTGTTTTCCTGGAAGCCATCTTCACCAATAATTATACGACCATCTTTCATTACTATGACGTTGTCAGGCTGAGACAGTTGGTTAACATCACATCGTTCTGCACCTGTTAAGCTTGAGCGGTAAGTTCCGCCCATGACTACTGGCTCGATACGAGCTAAGTCATAATCAGCTTCAAGCTTGGCACGGTAAATACCCCCACAATCTTTAACTCGAGCTGATAATTGAATGTCACCTTCGTCATCAGTTAATGTGTTGTCGATGTCAGCAATGCCCATATACAAATAGGCTTCGGTTACAATTTCGCCAGCTATCATATCTGCACCAGTAACCGCTTCTAATGCGCGGTCATGGTTGATACTGATACCTTCAAGCTTACGCCATTCAGCTGTTGCACCTTTCGCTCTCGCTGCTTCACGAGATTCAAGAAATGCCGAACGTTCATCCATAGGTTGTCCAGCAGTGACTGGGCTACCACCATTTTCCACTGTAGGGTAAGTCGCTTCGCCATTCGCCCATGCTGCAACGTCTGCAACAGACATATAGCTAGTAAGACCTTCAACGAAATCATCCGTACCGATACCGTCATATTCCGCAATCCACGATTCGATAGTAGTATTGTCCCCAGAAGCAAGTTCCACCCAAGTTACGTCAAACCCTGTTGTAGCTGGTTCACTACTGCCTGCATCTTGGACTAATTTAGCACCATACAAAGTACCAGCACTTAGGTCTTCTGCAGTATTAGCGATAAACTTAAACAACACACCACCAGTATCGTCTTGCGAAGAATAAAGAGTCTTGCTATCAGGCATTACGGTTGAGTTTTCATGCTCATAACGACCAATTGCAAAGTGCTTAACAACGACAGGCGCATCGCTAGTAGGAACAGTTACCTCAGCGATGTAGCCATAACGATAAGGGTTAGGGAAATCAGGAGCGGTTAGCGCTTCCATTTCATCCGTGCTAGTGTTTGCAGGGTCATTCCAATCAGCGTCTTGTGTACCACCCAAGCTAGAACGCACAATCCATTCTTCTGATGTCAATGGTGTTCCCCAAGGAGAAACTGAGCCAAAGCAATTCGCAGCAGTCCCTTTAACTGCATCAAAATCAACCGACATCGCTTCGCTTACAGACCAGCTACCAAAATCGTCTTTTTCAATTTTCATACGGCTCATGCCACCAGGATAAGCTTCCCAGTTAGTGAACAAATAACCTTGACCAAGGCCTGTCGACACAAAACCATTAAAATCTGGTGCATTGTTTTCAATGATTTTTTCACCAGAGAAAATACCATAATGCACACCTAAACCTTTAGGAAGACCCGCTGCACCTAAGTGAGAAAAAACATCGTTTGTTTGACCAATAACCTGATATTCACCTAAAGCAGACATCACAGTTTGACGCTCTGCCTCAGTACTTGGGACGGGAGAATCAACAACAGATTTTGGTAATTTATTGAAATTAACACCTTTAAGTACGCCAACGGTTCCTCTGTTAAAAACTGCACCGTTTCTATCAGCTTCTGAGTTTGCATCTGAAGGGTGTTGAACATTAAAAAACAAGTCACCTTCGTCACTTAAAA
>JBLHIW010000083.1:0-12906 GCA_047618055.1 Paraglaciecola sp.
GACTGGAGTGGCTGTTACTAATACTAGTGCTACTGCATAAGCCTTTAACATATTCACTTTCCTTTTATTATTATTGACGGACATTTATTTGTCGGTCAATAACATTAAAGCGAAGAGTGTGCCAGTTTTTTATAAATCAATAAAAAAGAGCAATTTTCTAGGTGGTTTGAGCTTGCGCTGAGTGGAGTATATGTTGATTTACGCTGCTGTTTTTATGAAATATCCAATAAAAGCAAGGGTATGTGTAATTATATTTCTACACTATATTTTTTTGCATTTGTTTATTTGATTTGTTGTTTTCTTTTAAAAGTTCTTCAAAACGTGCAGTGGTCAGGGGTTTACTGTACAAATAACCTTGGATCATTTCACATTTGTAGCGCCGTAAAATTGACAGTTGTTCTTCATATTCAACGCCTTCTGCGACCACAGTCAGACTAAGATTATGGGCAATATTGATGATGGCTGCCGTCATGTTTCTGTCCACACTGCTGGTGGCTATGTCATCAATAAAGGCCTTATCGATTTTTAGGGTATTGAGAGGGAATTTTTTTAGGTAAGCCAGGGAGGAGTAACCCGTACCAAAGTCGTCCAATGCTAAATGTATGCCCTGTTCACGCAATCGCTCCATCATCATTAAGGCATGTTCTGGGTCGCGCATTAAGGTACTTTCGGTGATTTCACACTCTAAATGCAGGGGAGAAAGACCCGCTCCTTGCAAAATACTCTCGATACGCTCGTCGATATCCGGTATCCCAAATTGGCGGGCTGAAATATTTACCGCTACCCGCCCGGTGAATAATCCTTCATCAACCCAGCGTTTGGTATCTTCGCAGGCCTTACGCAGCACGACCTCGCCAATCTCAATAATTTGCCCTGTTTTTTCAGCTAAGGGAATAAACTGAGCCGGGCTGATAATGCCTTTTTCTGGATGATCGTAGCGGACCAGGGCCTCCATGCTAACCAGTTTTCCGCTGGCAATATCTACTTTAGGTTGATAAAAAACCGTAAACAAATCTTCTTTTAGTCCATGGCGGATCATGTTTTCAATTTGTAACTGACGAACCGCATGTTGATTCATTTCGCCACTAAAAAATTGGTATTTATTGCCCCCTGCATGCTTAGCAAAGTACATGGCAGTATCTGCGTTTTTAAGTAGTTCCTGTGGAGAACTACCATCTTCCGGGTAAAAGGCGATACCGACACTTGCACCCAATACAAATTCTTGTTGATTGATGAAAAATGGCATAACCATATTATCCAGTACGGTTTGCGCGAGACGGGTGATGCGGTGAATGTCAGTACTGTTTTCAACGATAATACTGAATTCGTCTCCCCCCAGGCGATAACAGGTAGCGCTGGTATCGGCAAGATTTTGCAAGCGCTTGGCAATCTGCTTGATCAGAATGTCACCACTTTGATGCCCTAAAGAATCATTGATTTTTTTGAAGTTATCCATGTCCAAACAAAGTAAAGCATGTTGAGTGTTACGACGGACAACGTTGCTATGGCTGGCCTGGAAGAATGAGCGGTTAGGTAAATCAGTCAGCGGGTCGATGTTGGCCAGTTTGAGTAGTTCTTTCTCGCTGCGTTTACGTGCAGAAATATCGGAAAATACGCCTACATAGTGGCTTACCTTGCCATCTTCATCGTTAATGGCATCCACATTTAATTCTATTTCATATTTGTCACCATTGTTGCGCCTGGACTCAATTTCTCCTAACCAATTTCCTTTCTGGCGCAAGGCTTTTTTTACCTCTTCGGTAAATGCCTCAGGATATTGATGAAATGCCAGGTAACTTTCTACTGCCTGTTCCGGTGTTTCTCCGGTGTATTTGCAGTAGGAGTGGTTAACCGAGATAAAGCGGAAATGGGTATCGGCAATAAACACTCCGTCGGATATGGTTTCGATGGAACGCTTAAATAACTTGAGCTGTTCTTCCGCTACCTTCAGGTGACTAATATTTTTTAATGTGCCGGTCATCCGCTGAGCTTGATTATTGCTATCTCGAAATACAACTTTTCCTCGGTCTAGCACCCAAAGCCATTCACCTTTATGAGTGCGGGTTCGATAACTGACTTCGTAATGCTCGGTAAGTTGCTCTAAATGCTCACGTAAGCAAGCTTGTACACGTTTGATATCATTGGGATGGATATTGTTGTTACCGAGGCTGTTTACCCGGATACCATCCTGGGGGAAGTCTAGGGTGCCCCAGGTGTTTGAACGAAATATTTCTCCCTGATAGATATTCCAATCCCAAAGCTCGTCACCACTGCTCCATAGCGTAAGCTGAAGCCGTTCTTCACTTTCAGTAATGGCCCGTCTGCTGGCGCGTTTGATACGATTTTGTCTCAACCAATACAGGAGTAATAGTATTGCCATAGCGACATACAGTAGCAGCGCATTATTTTGCAACCAAAAAGGGGGAGCAACGTGGATAGTTAATTGGGCAGAAGGGGACCAGGGTTGAAGTCCGTTGCGGCTTTGCACCAAAAAACCATAAGTTCCAAAATCAAGATTTGAAAACGTGGCCTGTCGAGTACGGGGGTCTGCGTCGATCCACTCATCGGACAAACCGGATAATTGGTATCGAAATTTCAGGGTTTTATTGTCAACAGGATTAAGCAGGGCGAAAGATAGACTGAATAATGAGGCGTTGTTGGCCAGGGTAATCTCAGTGCTTAAGTTAATGGGCATTGTCAGGGGGCTGTCTACTTGATGCAGGGAGACAGGCCGATTAAAGATCCTTAACTCGGTAATAGTAGGGACTTGCTGTGGGCTTAGCTGCGAGTCGGTAAGTTTATTCTGTTGCGCGGTGAAGCCCACCTCTGTGGGATCAAAAATATGTAGGCCCTTGGAGCCACCAAACAACATAGTGCCTCGTTGTGTTAACAGGGCGGCACCTTGGTTAAATTCGTTATAATTGAGCCTTTCGGGCGGGATATTCTGTATCACTTTGCCCGTTGCTAGGGATATTTCGTCAATGCCGCCGATGGTCGATACCCAAAGGCTATCCTGATAGAGCAGTGAGTTTATTATTTGATTACTTGATAGTCCATTCTCTGTGCTTATGCGCATCTCCATTTGCAAGGTTTCTTTGTTGAGCTTCAGCAATCCGTGGGTTATTGACGATACCCAAAAAGAGTCTTGTGTTTCATATACAGAACTAAAAAAACGAATACTTTCTTCCAAATTGAGATTATTTAGTTGCGAAGTTTCAAAATTAAATAGCAACAGGCCCAAATGTGTGGCTAGCCAGAGGTTGTTTCGGCTATCCATATAGATTGGGGTAACCAATTGAATACTTTTGTTGGATAACTGAATTGACTTTAGCTTCAGGCTTTCTGGTTCCACCCAGCGCAGAACATTATCGTGTGAACTCAGCCAAATTTTGTTATCTATGAGATTTACATTTTCTACGCTTGTACCGTCAAAAAAGGTGCTAAGTAGTTGCAAACTTGCGTCTCTATTTTGCTTATATACAAACAAACCACCGCTGCTAGCCACCCACAATTGATTGCGGTTATCTATCTCCAGATCCCAAATATTATGGGGGAAATCCTGTAAATAATGCTCAAATATTGAGGTCTGAGGATTTAAGCGGTTCAGGCCCCCGGATTGAGTGGCAACCCATATATTATTATCTTGCCCTTCGGCAATGGTCCAAACCAGATTTTCTGACAGGGAAACGGAACTGTTTGTGTTCTTATGCAAGTGTTTAATTTTTGCTGATAATGGGTTGTACTTGAAAATCCCCCCGGCATAAGTGCCGAGCCAGAGCGTATTTTTTGAGTCTTTAAAAATCTTCAGAATATAACTATTATCCAGGCCGAAATTGCTACCATTGTTGTTATCAATTGAAAATATTTTATTTTTTTCTGGATTTATAATGCTGAGACCGTTTGCTGTGCCTAGCCAAATTTGCCCCTGACCATCCTCTATTATACTGCGTACCTCATCTGCTACAATACTGCCGTTGCTTGCGCTAAAATTCTGAACTTGCCCTGAGGTGAGCTGGATTAAAAAAGCGCCTTGGTCTGTAGCGAGCCAATAATCTTGGCCAAACATTTTCATTTCAAATAAGTAATTGGCGTTGACGATAATGTTCCACGGGTTAGGCTTGCTCAAATCATAAAGAGTATTACTACTGTGTTCTAAAAGAAAGATGCCGTGACTAAAACTGCCAATCCATGTTTTGTCTTGCTCACTAAAAATGTATTTTATCTCCGGAGGGAGAGTGAGCCCTTTAGTTTTTATTATTTTAAAATCATTAGTTTTTGTATTGAATAGATATAGATTTGCATTATCGGCAACCAATAATTGGCGATCTGAATTGAGCCCAAGAGTCATTATATCACTATTTTTCAAAGCGCTATTTTTGTTGTGGTAAACAGTGAAATTGTCCGAGTATAGATTGTATTTAGCTAGCCCATTGGTGGTGGCGACCCATAGTTGACCGGCTGCATCGATTAATAGCTTCTTAATTAAATTGCTGGGTAAGGACGCGTTGTCATCAACGTCATGGTAGTAGGTTTTAAATTCATAGCCATCGAATCTATTTAAGCCATTGAACGTTGCAAACCATAAAAATCCCTGTTGGTCCTCAACCATGTCGGTAATGGTGCCTTGAGACAAGCCGTTCTCTACAGAGTAGTGTTCAAATGAGAGTCTAAATGACAGTTCTTTTGAGCTTGCGAGAACATTTATCTGGATGCACATGCTCAGCAGCATGCAAATAGAATAAATGAGGATGGGTTTTAAATTGGGGATATACACGTCTCTTTTGACGGCAGTTTAATTCTGCCGTGTAATTATTTATTTACAAAGGCTGCATGTCTTCATTGCATAGGTGGTAAATATGCCCAAAACATTCAATTTATACAAGGAATAATCGATGAAAATGGACTAGAGAAGGGGCGATTATTCTGGATCGTTCATCTTTTGAGTTAAACGCCTATTTTACCCTCACTATTACAGGTACGTTATGGCAGTTTTAAAGTGTTCAATACTGGGTATGTTGAGAAAATCAAATTCAAAGCCGAGGGTCGAGTGGGTATCGCTGTACAAAATGAGTTCGCCAAAGCCGTCGCGTCTTACCAGCCGTCGATAAAAATGGCAGAAGGTTTCAAAGTCCAGTTGAGCCACGGTATTGATTAGACGCACGTGTTGATCAAATTTTTGGTCGTTATTGCCTATTCCCATCCACAATCGTTGGCTTTTCATACTAAGGTTAATGTCCTTTTCGCCAAGCTGCTTAATAATGCCGTTTTTTAGGGATAACCACAGGGAGGAAAAGTTCAGAAGATCCTCATTTATCCGCTGTAAAAAACTATGTATAGCCTCTACCTGCTGAGCGGCAGACGCCAGGGGGGACTGTACGTAAAAACTAAGACCGGGATGCTGATTAAAGGGTAAGTAGCCGCTGCCAACTAAATAACCCAATTGTTGTTGAGTACGAAGTTGATTGAAAAACGGTGCCGAGAGTAATTGTTCGGTCAATATCGTCAGCGCAACATTGACCATGTCGTCTCCTGGTGACTGGAGATAGACCACCACGGCCGCATCAGTATGCTCACTATGGACCTTATGCACCTGAAGACCCTGTTTACGCAAATCAGCCACTCCTGTGGCTACTCTATTATTGTTGATGTAAGGAGCGGCAAAGTGTTCGAGTTCATGGGCAAAATAATTCGCTTGTTTTCGCTGCCAGTCGCCATGTATAAAGACCTCAAGGTGAAAGCGGGCTAACAAGGTGTTTTTTACTTCGACTATCTGTTCAATTCTTACCTTTTCTAGTACCGATGCCATTTGGCTGGGTGCATAAGTGTTTTGTTGCATGATCACAGAGAGGCTTGAAAATAACCGGTTTATCGGTTTATTTAATAAACTATTGGAGAGCCCCAAATATTGTTTTTCCCGCACTTGTTCAAAGCAGGACTGGAAGTCGGTTTTATCTTTCACTTGTTGAATTAGCTCAAGACAAAAGTCCAATTGCCGGGTGCTAAAACCACCGGTTTGCAGAGAGAATCCCCTCTGGTGGGGATATAGGTGAAAATGCAAACCAGCAACATTGGCCTGATAATATTTTTGCTTGAGCTGCTCATTGAGTAAAGCAATCCACAGACGCTTTATTGTGACCGCCTCAAGACCATTATTTACCCCCTGGCAGTCGAAAGACAGGTAGCAGTCTCCCTTCGGTAGTTTGAATTTATGATCCTGTGCATACCACACGTTGAATCCGTCCCGGTGAAAGATCTTTAGTGGCAACTTATATTCAAAGCGAAAGACTTGTTGGGGCATTTTTATATTAAGATAGGGATTAGCCTTGGGTAAATTGAGTTGTGGAATGGGGTCTGGTTTCAATAAAGTATTTATTAGCGCATCGCTCAAAGGGCAGACACGATAGGGGGTGTCGTACCATTGTGCCTGCTGGTCGCAAACGACGTCTGGCTGGACAACTTTTAAGCGCATATTTGTAGGTGAAAAATAACTAAGAAGTTCTCTGATATGGGCTATATCTGGCTGGTCGAGTAAGTACTCCCCTGCAATAATATGTTCCGGCGGGTATTCAAAGATGGCGTGAGATAGGTTGAAGGCTTCATCAATGGGTTTACCTGGGTCGTCAAAATCCCAAATAAGCTGGTTTAAGGTTTTTATTTCGCTGATCCGCCATGGCAGTAATCCCTGCTCCCTAATCAACAGCAAATAGTAAAAAATACCCGCTAAAATATCTTCTATATGCTCAGTACCATCGTTTGTTAGTTGAAGGTTAATATTAAAATCTTTGAAATTTTCCCCTTCAATTCCACCGCCGGCACTGAGATTTGTTGCCCAATTCATCTTTTTGAAATAATTTAACAGGCTGCCATGGCCCTCTTCACCAATTAGATGACTGAGAATACTTAGGGGCTTACTACGATACAGGGCAGAGGTCCCGGGCAAAGCAAAGGTAACAATTAGACGTCGGGCATTTTTCAAAGGTTTGATATTAATTTGAATGCCAAGTTGACAGGGCAGGTAAAGAGGAGGAAGTCTTGCTTGTGTGATCGGGGTTGTGGCCTCCCAACCGTTAAAAGCGTGTTTAATGTAGGCCAAACTATCGGTAAGTGTGTTGTTGCTTATCAAGCAAATACTCATATTGTTTGGCTGGTAAAAATGCTGATGGAAGCTTTGTAAACGAGCTTGTAGTTGTTTCAGTTCAATATGACGAAGGGTGATTTCGTTACCGGAAGAAAAATGGCTAAAAGGATGTTGTGGGTTACAGGTTTCTTTGTGAACCTGGTATAACCTGCGCAGATCGTCTTTTAATTTCAGTTTAAATTCGGCGTCTATGGCATTAATTTCTTTATCGATTAATGCCTGATCAAATAAGGGGAAACGTAACATGCTGGCAAAATTTTTCACCGCTGTTGCCAGTTGTTCCCTTGGCACGTCAAAATAATAACTACTGTATTCGGTGCCTGTGCAGGCGTTAATATTGCCGCCATGTTCGGCTAAAAACGTTGAAAAGCCATTGGGAATGGGCTGTTCCTGGTCGCCAAGGAACAACATATGTTCAAGCAGATGACTGAGACCCATAATGTCTGGTGGATCATTAAAATTTCCGGCAGATATAGTGGCGGAAACCGCGCTTATTTTGCACTGAGAGTCTTCAACCAACAGTACCTTTAGACCATTATTTAGCGTAGTAAAACGGTAATGGCGCTTGTCGTATACACTCGTTAGCAAGTTTAATATTCCAAAGATTTTCTGAAACTAAATACTACTAAGAGTAGTATGGTTATCAGCATAACCTAAAATATTCCAACTCACGGATTTTTATAATTATTTTTTGCTATATTAAGCAATACACCGACTAAGTTGTAACACCATGCAGATTATTATTATGCGTCACGGTGATGCCGAACCGATGCAAGTAAATGACAGTGAACGAAATTTAACCTCGCTGGGAGAAAAACAAGCCCAACACACGGGTCGTTGGTTGAATAAATATTACCACGCAAATAAAGGTATAGAGTTTGCGTTGGTCAGCCCTTACCAGCGAGCACAACAATCCTACAATCAGCTGGCAAGCCAAGTAAATGTGGTTCGAAAAGAATTATGTGATGATATTGTGCCTGAAGGCTGTTCAAGATTAGTTCATGATTATATTGATTATTTAATCGCCCAGCATCACGTTGAGCGTAACCTGTTGCTGGTTAGCCATATGCCCTTTGTCAGTTATCTGTTTGATGAGTTGTGTGGGGTAAATAAATCATTACTTTTTGCAACATCCAGCTGCGCCATAATTGACTATGTACCTGAAAAGCTGTCAGGTCAGCCGATAGAATTTTATTATCCCAATAGGGAGTAGTTATTCCAACGAACACGGGTGTATACCTGTCTCCCTTGAAGCTGCAGTGTTGTTGGCCCCCAATCACTCAGTAGGGCTGAATTCTTTTACCGTGTGGCTGGAACGCTAATGGCTTTGGGTATTGTTTCTTTATTGTTTTACTTTAGATTTTTGTCATTACAACCGATAACAGCTGTATGCCAAATAAAAGCCTACCTGCTATTTTACGCAAGGTACTTGAACATCATGTATCTCAATCGCAACTGACTCACGATGACGAGCTTCAGGGGATCATTGATCAATTAACAAACTTAAATGATAAGGTTGAAATGTATAAGGCTAAGATAAAATATAACCGTCAGCTTAAAGGTCTTGAATCTTCCCCCAAGCACCCTATTTAATCTGAACTGCTTGCTTCAACCGAGCGGAAATATTCTGGAATAATGCGCACGGTTTTCACCCTATTATCTTTCATTTCCAAAATCTCAAGGGGATAACCGGCTAGACGCAAACTAATATTGGCTTGAGGTATATCTTCCAGATATTCTAAAATTAGGCCATTCAAGGTTTTAGGTCCTTCGGTTGGGAACTGCCAATCCATTTCCTTATTTAATTCCCGTATATTCGCACTGCCATCTAGCAGTACACTGCCGTCTTGCAGAATATTTCCCTCTTTGCTGTGATCAGGCAATATGTTGGTGGTGAAATCACCAATAATTTCCTCCAAAATATCGTCAAGGGTCACCAGTCCTTGGATATCACCATATTCGTCCACTACCAGTCCAATGCGTTCTTTTGCAGCCTGAAACTTATACATTAGCGTGTGCAGAGGGGTCGACTCAGGCGTGAAATAAAGGTCCCGCAAGGCGCGCAGTAAACTATCCTTACTGAACTGATCTTTGGATAACAGACGCAAGGCATCGCGCACATGGACAAAACCAACGGCATCATCCACATTGTCTCGGTACACCAATACGCGGGTATGTTGTGAGCTAACGAGTTTTTTTTGTATGTCTTTCCAATCATCGTTTATATCAATAGCAACAATATCACTGCGTGGCACCATAATGTCTTCGGCGGTCACCTTTTCCAGATCCAATATGCCAACGAGCATATCCTGATGCTTTTTGGGGATCAGTGCGCCCGCCTCGTAAACGACCGTTCTCAATTCTTCCTGGCTTAGACTGTGGCCGTCGCCATCGAGGGGGCTGATCCGAAACAGGGCCAATATACCGTTGGTAATACTATTGACTAAATAGACAAAGGGATAAAACAAGGTGAGCAAGGGCAGTAAAATGACAGAGCTGGGAAAAGACACCTTCTCAGGGTATAACGCTGCCAGTGTTTTAGGCGTCACTTCAGCGAAGACTAATATGATGATGGTTAAGCCTACGGTGGCAATCGCCAGTCCCCAAACGTCACCAAATAAGCGCACACTTATCACGCCAGCAATCATTGATGCCGCTATATTAACCAGATTATTGCCAATTAGAATCAGGCCAATCAGTCGATCAGGACGTTGCAAAAGTTTTTGTACCCGCAGGGCGCCCTTATGCCCTTCATTTTCCAAATGTTTGAGCCGATATCGATTTATCGACATCATGCCAGTTTCAGAGCTTGAGAAGTATGCGGAGAGTAAAATCAGAACACCGAGCAGTATGAATAAACTACTCGTAGAGATATCGTCCAACTAGGGAATTCCTATAGAAATTAACAGCGGTGACTTTAAGTGCAATCTCGTTGCTATTCAAGTGTTGTGTGCATTAACGTAAAAGAATTTCTTTTACAAAACGGCTGCCAAAATACGCAAGGGTGAGCAGTACTGAACCGATTATAGTGGATGCGACAATAGGTTTGCCCCGCCAGCCAAATCTAAAGTGTCCAATCAATATGACGCTATATACCAGCCACGCCATGATCGATAGCACGGTTTTGTGTGCTTGTTCTTTGGTAAACATGTTTTCTAAAAATACGAAACCACTGATTAAGGATAGCGTTAGCAGCACAGTGCCTACCAGTAATAACTTAAATAAAATACTTTCGACAGCCATTAGCGGCGGCAGCGATGAGTGGAGTAAGGAGGCCTTCTTTTCTTTTAGGCGTACATTAATATAAGACAACTGCAAGGCGTACAGTAAGGCAATGCCTAAACAAGTATACGCAAATAAAGCCAAACTAATGTGGATCAACAAAGCGGGTTGCACGTTTACCTGTATGATATGGGCGTCTGGTATTAAGGGCGTTAGCATGACCATTAGCCCGGTGAATCCAAATACGACCGGTAATAATATGGTGTTAGGTATCGTAAGTGAGGCAATTAACATGCTCAGACTGATCAACCAGGCAATGAGTGAGGCAACATTTAACATGCTCATATTTTGCCCGGGCTCAATGAAGATATCCCCACGTAAAATAATGATATGTAAGATAAGAGCCAACGACGCTAAACTAAAGGATAGTCTGCGGTTAGGCCCTTGATGTTGGAACAGACCCGTGACGATGACGCCAGATGCCGTTGCGTATAAAGCAAAACACATTAGCCCTAACAGCATGGTAGTACCTGAATGTTGGTCGTTAAGGAGCTCACTTTTATTGATACGCCTATGATTAAGTTGATATTAGTCACTGAAAAATTAAGTTTATTTTCAAGAGTATAGCGATATTGAAAAGGCATACCTAGCTTTGCGTGCAAGATCATCACAAAGATCACCTCATACTATAGATATTACACCTTGTTTGGTTCTGATTTGTCGCCAAATTCGGTATAATCTGACTAATTTGAATTTCTGGTATAACTCACAATGTTTGAAAACCTCACCGAACGCTTAGGTAAAACCCTTAAAAACATCAGTGGTAAGGGGCGTTTATCCGAAGACAATATTAAAGACACCCTACGTGAAGTCAGAATGGCACTGCTGGAGGCCGATGTTGCCTTGCCAGTAGTCAAAGATTTCATTGCACTGGTTAAAGACCGCGCGGTCGGGACAGAAGTATCCAAAAGTCTTAATCCTGGCCAGGTATTTATTAAAATTGTGCAGTCAGAGCTTGAAGCGGTTATGGGGCAGGTCAATGAAGGCCTCAACCTAGCGGCCCAGCCGCCTGCTGTAGTACTGATGGCCGGTTTGCAAGGGGCAGGTAAAACGACCACCGTAGGTAAGCTTGCCGCCCTATTAAAACAGCGCGAAAAGAAAAAGGTATTAGTGGTCAGCGCCGACGTCTATCGTCCGGCGGCGATTAAACAATTGGAAACACTGGCAAGTGAGGTGGGGGTTGAGTTTTTTCCTTCGTCGATAGAGCAAAAGCCGATTGATATTGTTAATGGTGCAATAGATTTTGCCCGCAAACAATTTTTTGACGTGTTATTAGTCGACACGGCAGGCCGCCTGCATGTTGATAGTGAAATGATGGGCGAAATTCAGGCCCTGCATAAAGCGATCAACCCGGTAGAAACGCTCTTTGTTGTCGATGCCATGACCGGCCAGGATGCGGCCAATACGGCCAAATCCTTTAATGACGCATTGCCACTTACCGGGGTGATTTTAACGAAAGCCGATGGTGATGCCCGCGGCGGCGCAGCCTTATCTGTTCGTCATATAACCGGTAAACCTATCAAGTTTATGGGCATGGGCGAGAAGCTCGATGCTCTTGAAGCCTTCCATCCCGAGCGGGTGGCCTCCCGTATATTGGGTATGGGCGATGTGCTGACCTTAATAGAAGAGGTTGAGCGTAAGGTTGATAAGGCGAAAGCGGAAAAACTCGCCAAAAAAGTACAAAAGGGCAAAGGCTTTGATTTGCAGGACTTCAAAGAGCAGCTGGAGCAAATGCGCAACATGGGCGGCATGATGTCGATGATGGATAAAATGCCCGGCATGGGTAATATGACCGCGCAAATTAAAGACAAAGCCAATGATAAGTCCTTCAATCAAATGGAAGCGATTATCAGTTCTATGACCAAAGGTGAAAAAGCCAGACCGGATGTGATTAAGGGTTCCCGTAAACGCCGAATTGCCATGGGATCGGGTACACAAATTCAGGATGTTAACCGGCTTTTGAAGCAATTTATGCAAATGCAAAAAATGATGAAAAAAATGTCCGGTGGCGGAATGAAAAAAATGATGCGTAACATGCAAGGCATGATGCCCCCAGGCGGTGCGGGCGGGATGCTACCCCCTCGTTAGGCTTGGGTTTTTAGGTATATTGTCTTGTCTTAAGATAGGTGACGGTTTGTAAGCCAGCTCTTTTAGCTGGCTTTTTAATGTCATGCAGCTTCAAGGATGAGGGGGGTATCGATTAGCTGTCTATCGTCTTGGGATGTTTGTCCCACATTAAGCGAAACTGGCGAATATGTCGTCTATCATTCCCTTTACGTCTTCTGGCTCAGCCAGACCATTGGCGTATACCATCAATCCCATAATCTGCATCTGCAGCCATTTACCCAGTCTGGTGCAATCGGTATCTTGGCTGATCACATTGTCGTTTTTAGCCTCCAGAAGCAGATCTGAAAATTTATGTTCAATTGCCCGCAGACCCTTCCTGGCCAAAAGGACTAATTCCGGATTGTTATTTTCAGACTCTG
>JBLHIW010000084.1:0-12905 GCA_047618055.1 Paraglaciecola sp.
CACATTATCAAACCGACAATGCTAAGGTCTTATCTGATGAAGCTAATCATCGTTGCCCCGAAGCGAGGGCGCATTATAAAGAAGCGACTTAACAGTGCAAGTCTTTATTTCAAATTACGGTTTAAGTGCGTGAATTTTCGCCGATTCATGCGTCAAACGTTGTAAAACCCCACAGTTATATAGACAGCTATGATAAAGAACGCTATAAAGTTGGCGCAAGCCGGATAAGTGGGTACCATAGCTGGGCTTTTCCATAATTATAAACATCATCTTTTTTAGGTAGTTAAATGAAACCATCTCTTATTATAAATCTTATTGTTGCGGCATTACTTGCCGTCCTTAGTTATTTCCTCTTGCCTATATTAGGTATTGATATTCCCTCTAATTTCGCCTTAGCCCTTGGCTTACTGCTTGGTGGCGCACTCGCTCCGGTTATTGGCTCTTTGTTTGGTAACAAATTGACCAGTGTTGACGACGATGAGGGTTCGAGTAAAACCCTATATGTTGGCAACTTGCCTTATCGTGCCAACGAACAGTCAGTACAAGAGCATTTCGAACTTCAGGGCCATGTTCACTCCGTTCGTTTAATGAAGGACCGCCGCACTGGCAAACGCAAGGGCTACGGTTTTGTTGAAATGGATGCTAACGGAGCGCACAAGGCAATAGAAAACCTCAACGACTCTGAATTTCAGGAACGCACCTTAAAAGTGCGTATGGCGAAAGATAAGATCGAGGAAGAGTAATACCACCCTGGTAAAAACTTGGACGAATACGTAAAAAGCCTGCTAACTGCAGGCTTTTTTATGGGACGAGATCACTACACCTCTCGCTGAAAACCCGCCGGTAAATTATCCAGTAGTTTTTTGTTAAACAAGTGAAAGCGGTTAATGGCGCTAATCAGATCCGGAGTATGTACTTCGCCCATTTGATTGATTAAATCGTTAATCATATTTTCGTATGCATCTACGTCTTGCAGTTTTTCCCGGGACTCTTCAACCACGTCGAGCATTTTATCTAAGTAGTGAGCCACCGGTTTGGCTGCTTTAGCCGGATCACTGGCCTGTCCATCATCTTTAAAGTGTAAAACAGACTCATAGGTCTCAATCACTTGCACTTGCTCAATCCTGGTCAGCTGCAATGCAAATCCTGTCAACTCTTGTTCATCAAAACCCAGCTCTAAGGCCTGATTAAACGCAGTATCTATATCACCATGGAAAAATTCATCAGCCAAATCCGCAGCATCACTGACCAGATTGCCAATGGCTTTAAGTTCATTTTCGTCTAACTCTCCTTTAACTGAAAAGGAAAATGCGCTTCTCTCATAATGGAGGTATTGCTCCTCAACGGTAATATTGCTATCCGGCGGCGACGTCTTACCCTGAACTTGTTCCGCACTACTGCTTGCAGCATTTTCGATTACTGGCTTTGTACGCACCGAGTGTTCAAGCTGCCCTCTTCCTTTGTCTGACGTTTCACTGGCGTACGGAGGATTTACTGATTTAGGCTCTGTGGTCTTCGTCTCCTGTGCGTCTATAATGACCTGACGATTCAACTGAAATTGTTCAAGATCTTCAAAGCGAATAGATACTTGATCGCCATCACGGGTGCGAATGTTTAGCTCTCCCGACTCACTCCTTTGATAACGGGTATTTTGTATATCCGTAGCAGGGTTGGAAACAGGATTTTGTTCGGCTTGTGCTGTACCAAATACCTTATCTTTGAGCTGTTGGATCCCCTGCTGGATTAATGCCTGACTGCGATCAATGCCTTTTTCTATATTTTCGTTCATCATACCGGCCAAATCTTTCTCAGCCATACTAATACCTTTAAGCACACCTGAGCTGGCCTGTTCAAACAAATTCTGCAAGGTGGCCGCATCAGCCCCCTTACCTTGAGCGTGCTTAATTGCACCACCGACAAAACTTAGTACATTTTTGGCTATCTCTTCAAAATCAAATAAACTTTCTTTTGGTTCATCGAGTTCTTCCTGTTTAGTGACAGGCAGTCTCGGATTTTTCTGATCCAGCACTAGATTACTATTTAAGGCATTATTAAATACCCGTAATCCCACAGACGTTTGGGAACTAAACTGACTGCTTTGCATTGATACATGGTTACCTTGCGTGCCAACAGCCTGGCGCAAACCCGCATCTCGCAGCTGGTTTTGCACACTATGGTCTGGCCCAAGGTGTTTAGGTTTTTCTGCCAAAAAGGCTTTTAGATCACTTATGTTCATTTCAGATACCTCACTATCCTTACAGATCTATATCGGCAGGGATTGTACAATATTTAGCCTTTTATCAAAAATACTAAATAATATATACACAAACTACCAGAGCATCCATGCGCTGGCAGTTTGGGCATCGCTGGCGATGTTGATATTTGCCCCTCTAAACCGTAAATAAGCTTAATCGTAATGAATGGCGTGAATGCAGGATCAATTAATTATCTTACCTAAATCCCTTTATCCCCCCCCCCCCTGAAAACGATGTTATGAGGTAACTTGAGTATAACTATTGCAGTATCAGCCAAAACACTTAAACTTGCGCGCTTTTAACTTCTGCGCGGAGCTAACGGTATGCGGCCAACTGATATCAATCCTGATAACTACCTACAACAGTTGCAGGACAAAGTGACGACAGTCAAACTTGCCTTTGAAGATTACTGCATGCCCGAATTGGAAGTTTTTGCGTCAGCTCCGGTAAATTACCGGATGCGTGCAGAGTTCAGAGTATGGCATGACGGTGACGAGCTTAACCATGTGATGTTTGATCAACACAGCAAAGAAAAATACAAGGTGGACGCGTTCCCTCCTGCCAGCCAGTTGATCAACAAGGTAATGATCGATCTTATTGCCCTGCTTAAACCCAACGAGCTCGCCCGACGTAAACTATTCCAAATTGACTATTTAAGCACCCTAAACCAGCAGATAGTGGTGTCATTGCTGTACCACAAACCTCTGGACGAAGCCTGGACGGCGGAAATGGCTAATATTCTCCATCAACTTCGGGAAAAATATCATATCGACATAGTCGGTCGTGCCCGGAAACAAAAGGTATTACTGGATAAAGATTATGTACTTGAAGCTTTGCCAATAAATAACCGTGTTTATCAGTTTAAGCAAATAGAGAATAGCTTTACTCAGCCAAACGCCGAGGTCAACTGCAAGATGATTGAGTGGGCCTTAGATGTTACCCAGGATAGTCAAGGAGACCTGCTGGAATTGTACTGCGGACTGGGCAATTTTAGCCTGCCCATGGCTCAAAACTTCAGTAAGGTACTTGCCACCGAAATTTCGAAACCTTCTGTGGCCGCCGCCCAAACCAATATTGCGCTGAACAATATTGATAATGCCACTATCTTGCGTATGTCCAGTGAAGAGTTTGTTCAGGCAAAGAGAGGTGACAGGAGCTTTAAGAGGCTCGAAGGGATAGATTTAAGCCAATACGACTGCCAGACCATTTTACTTGATCCGCCCCGATCAGGTTTGGATGATGCCACGCTTGCCATGGTCAAAGACTACGCCAACATTGTGTATATCTCCTGTAATCCGGATACATTAAAAAACAATTTAGATGTACTCAGTCAGACCCACAAGGTTGTTCGCTTCGCCTTATTTGACCAATTTCCTTATACCCACCATGCGGAATGCGGAGTGTATTTACAAAAATTGCAAACGCTATGACTTTTCATTTTCCGCCTGACGGGCACCATTGGCAACAAAGCGTAACTGCAATTTAACCCGCTGTGCCAGCAATACCTTTTGCTCATCGCTGGCATCCAGCGCTTCGGCGCCGGCGCTAAACACCAATTTCACCATGGCTTCAGCCTGCAAATTAGCATGTTGATGAGAAAGGCCGGTGGTTGCCATGGTGTAATCTGTCAACTCGACAATAAAATGCTGGATTTCTCTGTGCACTGCGGCCCGAAAAGCGAGGGATGTTCCGCTATGTTCTCTGAGCAGTAACCTGAAAACATTACTGTTAGCAGAAATGAACTCCATAAATGTGTTAACGGACGTGTTAATCACCCCGCCGCCCGAGGCAATACGTAATCTTGCCTGACGCATCAATTGGCGCAGAGCAAGCCCCCCCTCGTCCACCAGTGTCAAACCAAGCTCATCAATGTCTTTGAAATGCCGGTAAAATGAAGTGGGGGCAATGCCCGCTGCTCTGGCGACTTCTCGTAAACTTATGCTGGATAAACTGCGTTGTTCGTCCAAAAGTAAAAAGGCCGCTTCAACTATGCTACGGCGAGTTCGCAGTTTTTGTTCTTGACGATTCACAGCTTGCTCTTTCTTTGAAAACAGTAATTCCCTTATATTACCGTTAATTATAGAAAACATCCGCTCTACTGCAGCCAATAAAGCAGATTATTACTTGCCAATTGCAACCTTCGCCGTTAAATTAGCGTACACTTGTAAGCTGAATTCGATTAGCCTAAATTATTCATGAAAAAACCTCGTCTTATCATTACCAATGTATTGATCTTCGCTATTACCGGCTTTATTGCCCTTTTCCTGGTGCCGATAGAAGCCTTTGCACATGGTTTTGATACCCTTGAAATTGTTGCCTGTATTGCTTTGATTTATTTTTCCGGCATGTCGATCACCGCTGGTTACCACCGTTTATGGGCGCATAAGGCCTATGATGCCAACAGTTTTGTGCGGGGCACACTTGCTATAGGTGGAGCGATGGCATTACAAAATAGTATATTGCACTGGGCTTCAGATCACCGTATTCACCATCGACACGTTGACGACAATGCACATGACCCTTACTCGGCCAAAAAAGGCTTCTGGTATTCACATATGGGGTGGATGCTCCGTGAATACCAGGTTGAACGTTATTCCGACTACAGTAATTGTCGGGACCTGCAGAAAGACAACATTGTTGTGTGGCAGCATAAATATTATCTGCCCATCATGCTCAGCGCCAACTTCGGCATTCCTCTATTGCTGGGCTGGTTGAATGGGGATATCTGGGGCATGTTATTACTGGCAGGGGTATTTCGTCTGGTCGTGGTTCATCACGTCACTTTTTTCATCAATTCATTGGCACATATGTGGGGGAATCAACCTTATACCGACAAAAATACGGCCAAGGACAACGACTTACTCGCATTTTTCACCTTTGGTGAGGGCTATCATAACTTTCACCACATCTTTGAATATGACTATCGTAATGGCATAAAATGGTGGCAGTTTGACCCAACAAAATGGTTAATAAGAGGCTTGTCATTGATTGGCTGGACCAAGAATTTGCGCCGTTGTCCCGAAGAACGAATTGAAAAAGCCAAGGTGGCCATGCAGCTAAAACGAGCCCAATTAAAAATATCTACCCTGGCCAATGCTGATGAGATATTACAAAGATTACAGACGGAGTATGAACTGCTCGCCCAGCGCATGACAGAGTATTATGCAACCCGGAAACTGCTGATGGACGTTAAGAAGGCAAGTATCAAACGCAGTTATGAAAAGCTTGAATTGGACTATAAATATAGAGAACTCAAACAAAGCTTGGCCCTGCAGAAACAAAAGTGGTTGGAATTGAATCAGGTAGATTTCCAGTTTACCTAGTGACATAGCTTGTTCGTATTGTAGGCCTCAATTTTGAGGCCTTTTTTTTCGAAAAAATAAACAAGATGGAACATTTATACGGGTAGCTTTTTATATCCAAGAGACCTCAATATACCCATGGGTTTTTGTTACCCTGGTAAAACCTCATCAGGAGATCTGCCACCACACTTGGATTGTGCACCCATATGGCATGCCCATCCAAGTGGTTTTTCTGATCGGACAGTATGCAAAAAATTATTATTTACGGGACAAGTTGAGCCTCAGCGAAAGAGTAAAACAGTGGCAAGCCCACCGACCCCAGTATTTTTTACTGCCCCACCCGTCCCCGGGCAGTAACATTTGTCTGAAGAAGAATCCCTGGTTTGAACAAGAAATGGTGCCCAGGATACGGTACAGAGTCAGCACATTAATTTAATGGGGGGCTTATTTCTTTTCTTTCGCAGATAAAGCGAGGGATCAGCGATGCAGCTGATTTTATATTCCATCACCAAATTCATGTAAACCACACTCCCGTTTCATGCCAAAGAAACGCGTATCTTGTTCACTCATGCCCTCTTCTAATGGGCGGGTTGTATGCCAATCACCAATGGACACATAACCTTGTTCCCATAGGGGATGATAGGGAAGCCCATGTTCCTTCAGATAGTAGTGAATGTCCTTATTGCTCCAATCTATGATGGGATAAATCTTAAACTGTGTATCTACGCGCTGCACCACAGGCAATGTTTCACGCTGACCTGACTGAGAACGTCGTAAGCCGGCAAACCAACTCTTAGCGTCTAAGTCTGCTAATGCCTTCTGCATGGGGGCAACTTTGTTCATGCGATTATATTTTTCAATGCCGTCTATGCCCTGCTCCCACAATTTTCCATATCGGGCTTCCTGCCAGGCCGGAGTGACGTCATCCCGATAAACCTGTAAATTGAGCTTTAACGTGTCTACCAGAGTGTCGACGAATTGGTAAGTTTCGGGAAATAAATATCCGGTGTCAGTCAACACTACCGGAATATCAGGATGCTGCTGTACAAGTAAATGCAACATCACCGCAGCCTGGGCGCCAAAACTCGACGACAAAACAAAGTTAGAGGGTAGATTGTCCAGAGCCCAACTCACTCTTTGTTGGGCAGTCTGGCCCTCCAACTCGGTATTTATCTGAGCAAGCTTGTCGACGGAAAATAATGCGTTTCCCGGTCGGTTATCGACAATATCAGATGGCATATTCAGGGTCGTCATAAAAATCCTTCGCTGAATTTATCACTGGTTTTACAACCTCTGCGCGGATCAAGAAATCACCAAAGGCCTCATTTGCTTTACGCTCATTTGCCCATTTAGCGATTAAATTATCTAACTCTCGAAGTATTTCTTTTTCATCAATATTTTCCCGGTACATCCTGGGGATGCGGGTACCTTGACGATTACCACCGATATGTAAGTTATATTTACCCGGACCTTTTCCTACCAAACCGACTTCTGCCAACATTGCCCGGCCACAGCCATTGGGACACCCGGTAACACGAAATATAATACTTTCATTGGCAAGACCATGTTTAAGCAACAAGCCTTCCAAATCTGTCACCGCGTCCGGTAAATAGCGTTCCGCTTCGGCCATGGCCAAAGGGCAGGTTGGAAATGCCACACAAGCCATGGAGTCTTTGCGTTGCTGACTCAAATCGTCGGTGATCAAGCCATGTTCCCGGGCAAGGGCTTCAATTCTTGCCTTATCCTGCTCAGCCACGCCGGCCACAATAAGGTTTTGATTGGCGGTTAAGCGGAAATCCCCTTTATGAATGTTGGCTATTTCGGCACATCCTGTTTTCAAGGTCTTGCCCGGATAATCCAAGATACGACCATTTTCGATAAATAGACTCAGGTGATGTAAGCCATCAATCCCTTCGACCCAGCCAATACGATCGCCACGGGAGGTAAACTCGTAGGCGCGGCTTGGGGCAAACTCCACCTCTGCCCGTTTCTCAACCTCTGCCTTAAAGGTCTCCACTCCCACACGCTCAAGGGTATATTTAGTCTTCGCATTCTTACGATTTACCCGGTTGCCCCAATCGCGCTGGGTGGTCACCACTGCCGTAGCAATGGCCAGAGTGTTCTCCAGTGAAATGAAGCCAAAGTCGTCGGCCTTTCGTGGGAAGGTGGCAGTATCACCATGCGTCATTGCCAGACCACCACCAACTAAAACATTGAAACCAATAAGTTTTCCATCTTCTGAAATAGCCACAAAATTTAAATCATTGGCATGAACATCGATATCATTTTGTGGCGGGATCACCACCGTGGTTTTGAATTTACGGGGTAAGTAGGTATTGCCTAAAATAGGCTCGTCATCTGTGGTTTCAATTTTTTCCCCATCCAGCCAGATTTCCGCATAAGCGCGGGTTTTTGGCAGTAGATGTTCACTGATTTTTTTAGCCCACTCATAAGCCTGTTGATGCACTGCAGATTCAATAGGATTGGAGGTACACAGTACATTGCGATTTACATCGCCGGCAGTGGCAATGGAATCAATGCCCACCTTATTTAATGTTTGATGCATCAATTTCATATGTGGCTTTAATACACCATGAAACTGAAAGGTCTGACGGGTAGTCAAACGAATACTGCCATATAAGGTATGTTCTTCGGCAAACTTATCAATTGCCAACCATTGTTGCGGTGAAATGATCCCGCCGGGCAGGCGTGCCCGTAACATAACATTCTGTAAGGGTTCGAGTTTTTGCTTGGCCCGCTCGGCCCGAATATCCCGATCATCCTGCTGGTACATACCGTGAAAGCGGATCAATTGGAAATTATCTGCGCTAAAACCGCCGGTTAAATCATCTTTTAAATCTTGTTCTATGGTGCCACGGAGGAAGTTGCTGCGGTCTTTCATCCTCTCGTTATCGGCCAATACGCCTTGCACAGTGAACTTGTCATTCTTGTTAGTCATTAGTAAACATCCTTCTGATAACGTTTCGCACGACGTAATTGGCTAAGGTAGGATTCCGCTTCCTGTTGATTCTTGCCTCCGTACTGCTGAACAACGGCGACTAAAGCTTCGTGCACATCTTTAGCCATGTGTTCCGCATCACCACAAACATACAGATAGGCGCCCTCTTCAAGCCACTGAAAAACCTCGGCCCCCTGCTCTATTATGCGGTGTTGTACGTAGATTTTTTCTTGCTGGTCTCGTGAAAATGCCAGGCTAACTTTGTCCAGGACGCCATCTTTAACAAAACGCTGCCATTCAACCTGGTATAAGAAGTCCTGGGTGTAATTAGGATTCCCAAAGAACAACCAGTTTTTGCCCTGTGCTTCGTCCACTTCACGTTGTTGCATAAATGCTCTAAACGGTGCAATGCCGGTGCCAGGACCGATCATGATCAGGGCTGCATTGGGATCTTCAGGTAAACGAAAGTTGTGGTTTTTTTCCACAAACACTTTTACTTCGCCCCCTTCATCCAGGCGTTGGGCCAAATAGCCTGATGCGCCACCTTGATGGGGAAAACCATGGGCATCGTATTCAACTAAGGCGACTGTGAGGTGCACCTCGTCTTCGACTTCTGACTGGCTGGACGCGATTGAATACAAACGGGGCGTAATACGGCGCAAGGCATTGGCGAGTTGCTGAGCATTTAATCTCGTAGGATACTCTCGCACCACATCGATAATTTGCCGCTCAGACAAATACACTCGCAAAATGGCCTTATCAGCCAACTTTTCAGCCAATTCGGCGTTGCCTGCAATGTCATTGTAGGCACTGATAAAGGTCGGATAGCTTTGGGTGAGTTCCAACTTTGCAGACAAGGCATCGAAGATGCACATTGTTTGTCCCGCCAGCTCAATAGTTTCATGCTTATCGATAGATAACAGGGATAATAAATCGCTAACCATGGCTGAGTCATTGTTAAACCATATGCCCAGGGCATCGCCTGGCTGATACTCAATACCCGAGCCCTCTAAGGAAATTTCTATATGTCGTATGTCTTTGCTTGAATCTCGCCCGGTAATTTTTTGGCTCTGTAATAAAGACCCAATAAAAGGGTTCTTTTTACTGTATTGAACACCGGCCGCGGCTAAACCGGACTGTCTATCCGCAGCTAAACTAAGGCCCAAAGAGCCCGGTATGACTAGTGCTTCTTTAACTTTTTCCGTCAGCTGCTGTGACCATAGCTCAACCACACTATCATAATCTACATCGCAATCTAAGCGCTCGGTAATGGGCTTAGCACCCGCTGCGGCCAGCCTGCGATCAAAATCCTTAGCAGTCTGGCAGAAAAACTCATAACTGCTGTCGCCCAGGCCCAATACGGCGTAGTTAAGATGGGCTAATTTAGGCACCTTTTTACTGGCTAAAAACTCATGTAGCGCGATGGCGTCATCAGGCGCATCCCCTTCACCGTGGGTGCTGACAATGATCACAAGATGCGTTTCATTTTTTAATTGTTTGAATTTGAAATCAGCCATATTGAGCAACTTGGCTTGTATGCCCGCCGCTTCAAGCTTTTGCTGATACTCTATCCCTACATTTCTGGCATTACCGGTCTGTGAGCCATACAAAATCGTTAAGGTCTTGCTTGGAGCTAATCCGGCTTGAGGGGCTATAAATGCAGCAGATTGACCTTGAGCCAGGCCAGCAAAATAACCACTTACCCAAGTTAACTGCTCAGGATCCAGTGCCCCGGCAATGTGCTTAATTTGAGTCCACTGATTTTCATTCAGTAAAGTGGCAGACCCATTGGCCTGAATTGTTGATGAAGACATAAATCGCTAACCTTTATTAGTACCCCTGTAGGGTAGCGACTTATGTTTATAACCTGAAAGAATAAAAACTTATTTTTTATTCCTTAATTAGCAGAGTTTTTTCTACACTGAATTTTTCACACCATTAATTAAAAATGTACCTCTAAGCCGACAAAGGCTCCACTAAACTCAAAATCTGAATAGATCCCATCTAAATCGTCCAGTTCCAGGTTCATCGTGCGATATCCCACTTGCAAGGTCATATCGATAGCCAGGTTATCCATCAGGCTATAAGTCAGCGCCGCCTGATAATCGCTGAGGGTTTGATCATCCATGCTCAACAAACTCCCTTCAATGTAGGCGCCAAACCCGGTAGCGGGAATACCAACCCCAATGCGCGAATACAACATGGGTACAATCCCGGAGAACTCTTCGCGCCCATTAAAACTGGGATCATCTTTGGCCAATACAACTAAGATACCATCAATGTATTTAGCGTTTATACCCACATCAAAACTAATTAAATCGTTATCAAACAGTTCGTAATACAAAATAAAATCCGTGCTCTGTAACTCAATATCGCTTAGCACATCGGTATTTGAGGTGAACAGTTCACCGCCGAAGGTGAAATTTGTATTTAGAACAATATTACCTTTGGTATCCAGGTTAGTTTTCTGAACTTTAATATTTGGGATGAGCGGCACGGGATGCTCAAGTGCCACATAGAAACTGCCTTTGCTTTCATCATCAAAGGTAAATTGGGTATTTATCCCATCATCTGAGAAGCCGCCAGTGGTTGCCATATTCCATGCCTGCGCGCCGGCATACAATCCCAGCAATGTGTCGGCCTGAGCACTAATACATAAGGAGGAAGATATTACACCCAATGCTATTATTGTTTTTTTCATATCTTAACCTTGATTTAATAATTCACTTAACTCGATTAGAGCAGCATTTGCCCGGGAAATATAATTTGCCATCACTAATGAATGATTCGCCAACATACCAAAACCACTGCCATTGAGAATCATCGGACTCCATACCGCTTCCTGGGTAGATTCTAATTCGCGAATAATTTGCTGAACACTCACCAGTGCATTTTTCTTGGCTAACACTTCAGAAAAATCCACTTCAACCGCTTTCAAAAAATGTATTAAGGCCCAACTAGCACCGCGCGCCTCATAAAAATTATCGTCCAGTTCCCACCAGCTGCTTTTATCTTGTAAATAGGATGCACTAGGTGTCGATTGAGTCGCGCCGGGGTCTCCCGCGAGGCTGGTATCTAATCTGTCCTGGCCCACACTGGTACTTAGTTTTTGCGACAGACTACCCAGGCGTTTTTCCACTTGTTTGAGCCAATCCCGCAAATTATCTGCCCTGGCATAAAATTGAGCTCTGCCCTGGGCACTGTTAGATAGACTTGAACGGTATTCGTAAAGTTTGTCAATGGCTCCCTGGTACTGTGACTCAGCGGAAGGCAACAACCAGCTGCGATGATCAATATTGAATTTGGGTTGGGCTGAGGTTAAAAAAGCATTCTCTGCCGACTGAGATTGGGATCGGCTTAAGTCTTTGCGCATAGAGAGGGCTAAATCCCGGGCCATCTCAAGGGCGCCAAATTCCCAACTGGGCATATTGTCCATAAACAAGCTTGGTGGTAGAACATCATTTGAAAGATAACCGCCGGATTTATTGAGCAAGGTTTCAGTGACCTGGATCAAACTGGTGGTCACCGTGTAGCCAGCAACAACCTGCTCGTTTGCCTGCTGCGCTTGTTGGTAAGCTACTTGTCGGGGATTAAAAGTATCCGGCTCAAAACTCCAAAGAAAAGCGACAAACCACAATAATAGTAGGAGTATTACACTAATAGATATTAACCATCTTGGTCTCAGATACTGTTTCATGTTCAATCCCTAGTGATGATGCGTTGATTGAGTTGGTTCTCCAACTTTAGCGGAAAAGCTGTGGATCGCGCCATCTTTTGTGTGCAGGGCAAGTCTAACATTTTGCCCGTTTTGCAATGGGCTTTTTAAAGAAAATATCATCATATGCAAACCTCCTGGGGCAAAAACCAGCGTTTGGCCAGCGCCAATGGTTATTGTATCCTGCTTTTCCATCCGCATCATGTCATTGAGCATAATGTGATTGTGCAGCTCGGCCAGGTCGGCAATAGGGGAACTTGCGCCTATCAGGATGCGATCTTGATTGCCGGTATTTTCGACTTTAAAATAGGCGGATGTATTTGGCAAACTAGGCGGTAACAGCCTGACGCTAGCCTCGGTGATCCGCAACTCACTGTGAGCCACCGATGAAATAACCAGCAGGAGCAATAAACTTAAACGAGTCATAAACTATTCAGTATTAAATAATGAAAAGGAAGCAGAATTATTCCGCAATTTAAGGGAACATGCCATGCATTCGTGGTTTCTATTTGCACACTTGTGCCCTTTTTTGATGGCCACTAAGGGCTTGGTGACTTATTTTTTACCAGCCAGATCACCACTCCAGCTAACAATAACATTGGCCAGAATGCGCCAATACCGACGAAAAACAGGCCCACGAAGGCCGCGAACACTGTAAAAAACACCACTCCCAC
>JBLHIW010000085.1:0-12878 GCA_047618055.1 Paraglaciecola sp.
TGTCCAACCATTGAATTAGCCTGACCCAACACGCCTTGTCTTGCGGCAATACTGGTTGCATCATCAGAAGCCGTTTGCAGGGAAGAAAAAAATCGACTCATACTACTGGAAATACTATTGGCTTCACTAGCCAATACATTATCCAGCACAGCCGCCTTATTCCAGTAGGCCTCATACTCACCTTCCATAGTGGTATCCCTGCGCAGCTGATTCTGGGCAAATATATTCACTACTCGTTCAGTGGTGGACTGGCCAACGCCACCGCTTAATTCGGCAACAAAGTTAGTACGCTCACGCACGTAACCTTCAGTATTCACATTAGCAATGTTATTACCGGCGGTATTGAGCAATTGGTTACTGGCATTGACACCGGAGCGGGCAATGGAAAACAAATCGGTATTTCTAATCACATTATTTCCCCATTTGCCTTAATCAAGGTTATTTTCATGGCATAAACTCCGCGAGGTTATTGCCCTGCAATACGCTCAAGACTTTTTCCGCATAACCGGGATCGGTGGCATAACCGGCCTGTTGTAACTCTTTAAAATAGCTTTTAGCGTCATGACTGTTGTTCAATGCCCGTTGGTAACGAGGGTTTTCCTTCAGGAAATCCACATAGTCTTGCATCCCCTCACTGAACGAGTCATAGGTTCGAAATGGGGCTTTTTTCTGGGTTGCCAGGCCATTTTCATATTCCACTGTACTGACCATGGTTTTATCCCCCTGCCAGTGTTGGTTGGCTTTGATGCCGAATAAATTATGGGTATTTTTACCCAGATCGGTATGGATCATATGTTTACCCCAACCGGTTTCAACCGCGGCTTGAGCAATCATGGCAAGGGGATCCAGCCCCAGTTGCTCAGCCGCCTGTTTTGCTGCAGGTAACAACTGGCTAACAAATTCTTGTGGTGTATCAAAGGCTGCATGCTTAAAAGCCTGAAAGGTTTTCGGTTCCTGTTCACGCACGTTTTTCGTGCCCAATACTGCGCTTTGAGCACTGTCGACACTTTTAATGCTCTGGCGATTAATACTGGATAAATTACCGTCGTTGCGGATAGCACTGGCAGGCATATAACCGTCGCCAAGTTGACCCAGCTGGCGCACAATAATATCGGCCAAACCTATGCTGCCATTGCTTGATAAGTCATTAGCTAACTGCTGGTCATGCATATCCCGATAGAATTTCACCTGCTCTGAATTAAAGGGACTGTCTTTGTCCGCCATCACGTCCTGGGCTTTACGCATGGATTTGAGCATCATCTGCACAAATATACCTTCAAACTGCTGGGCGGCCTCTTTCAGTGCTTTTTTATCACCACTTTGCGCCGCCCGGCGCAGCGTATCTAAGCCCGCAATATCATTGGCATTGCGGGAGAGTTCGAGTTGACCTTTGAAGTTGTTTGACGGTTCCATAGGATAAGCGCTCAGTTAGGGGGCTAAATCACCACAAGCTCGCCTTGCAAGGCACCTGCCTCACGAAGGGCTTCGAGGATCGCCATCAAATCTCCGGGCGCCGCGCCCACTTCATTGACCGCCCGAACCAATTCATCCAATGTCACCCCGGGTTTAAAGGCAAACATGCGGGTGTCATCTAAATTCACATCAACGATAGATTGACTGGTCACTACCGTCTCGCCCTCAGCCAGCGCATTGGGCTGGGTTACGACTTGCGTTTCAGCAATCGTGACAGTAAGACCACCATGGGTAATCGCAGCAGGCAGTAAACGTACATCCTGACCAATTACAATAGTCCCGGTACGACTATTGATCACCACCCGCGCAGAGGCTCTGGCCGGGGTAAATTCAAAGTTCTGCAGGGTCGCGATAAATCCCACCCGCTGTCCCACATCTCTGGGGGCAGTGACCCGCACGGATGCGGCATCAATAGGCGTGGCGATAACGTAGCCCTTATCCGGATCGGCGCCTAAACGCTGATTAATGGTATCGGCCAAAATTTTAGCGGTGGAAAAATCCGGATTATTTAAATTTAGGGTCAAAAAGTCATTTTCCATAAAACCACTGGGGACCGCACGTTCGACTAATGCCCCGTTGGCGATACGTCCAACGGTTGGTGTATTCGCCACAATACGGGAGCCATCAGCTCCTTCAGCACCAAAACCACTGACCACCAAGCTACCCTGAGCGACCGCGTAAACTTTACCATCTAAGCCCTTAAGAAAAGTTTGGATCAGTGTTCCCCCATGTAAACTGGAGGCTTCTCCGATTGACGACACGGTTATATCGATACGCTGACCCGGCTTAATGAAAGCCGGTAATTCGGCATGCACCGCCACCGCAGCCACATTTTTTATCTTGGGCTTAAGATTACTGGCCAGGCTGATACCGAAATTAGACAGCATGGTTCTAAAGCTTTGCTCGGTGAAAGGGCTTTGCTCTCCCGTACCCGGCAAACCGACCACGAGGCCATACCCTACCAGTTGGTTGCTCCTCACCCCCTGGATAGAAGCCAAATCTTTGATCCGTTGGGAGCGGGCTAAAGGTGCAACCAGCAAACTGACAACCACACATACTGTTAGAAAATACTTCATCATATACTCCGGCCTACAAAGGCCACCATTGTGATGAGAAAAACTGGGTCAACCAGCCTTCTTTCTGCGCGGTGGCGAACGTGCCGGTGCCGCTATATTGAATACGTGCATTGGCTATTTTTGTCGAAACGATTTCATTGTTAGGGCTGACATCATCGGGGCGCACTACCCCGGTTAAACGAATATACTCATCACCATTATTTAACGTCAGCCATTTTTCACCCCGCACCAACAAATTTTTATTCGGTAATACCTGTACGACGGTCACCGAAATATTGCCCACCAGATTATTGCTCTGATTAGAAGACGCATCGCCGCTAAAATCGTTAGACGCATCAAGACCTAACTGGATGGATTGTGTGCCAATATTGACGGCATTGCCGCCTAAACCGATTATCGGATTAACATCAACAGCAGAGCCCTTTGACGTGGAGGTACCAGCAGATTTAGTTGCCTGAGTATTTTCCTGTAAATTAACCATAATAATATCGCCTACACGACGGGCCTTGATGTCAGAAAACAGACTATTTGCCATATCAGGCTGAAAAATTGAGCCGTTTTCGGTAATTTTTTGCCGGGGCATGTCGGCAAGAATAGGTGCATAAAAGGGATCATTGGGCATGGCATCATGACTCTTTGTGCTTTGACAGGCACTGAGCAGCAACATCGTAGCGATGACTGCACTTATTTTCAGGCTAAGATCTGGCTTATACATCATAGGAAGTCTCATTAAAGTTGCTGAATAACCTGGCCAAGCATCGAGTCAACCGCCGATATCACTTTGGAGTTCATCTCGTATAAGCGCTGGCTTTCGATCAAATTAACCAGCTCTTCGGTCACATTCACATTAGAGGTTTCGAGTGATCCCTGAGCAATCGTGCCAATGCCTTCCAAACCGGGAACGCCCTGCAGGGGATTGCCACTGACTGCGGTTTCCACATACAAGTTTTGTCCGATAGGTTGCAGGCCGGTGGGATTAATAAAATTGGATAGACTTAATTGCCCTAACACCGCAGGGGCTGCCTGACCACGGACTGACGCTGACACCTCACCGTCTTGAGAAATCGTAATTTGCTGGGCATCTTCAGGAATAGTAATGGTAGGTTGCAGTAAAAAACCTGCGCCTGGCGTAACAATTTGTCCCTGATCGTTCAGGGTGAACTGACCATTACGGGTATAAGCAACGGTACCATCAGGTTGTAATATTTCGAAAAAACCGTTGCCCTGAATCGACATGTCAAGGGCGTTTTCTGTGGTCAACATGTTTCCCTGGGTATGGGCTTTTTGCGTGGCCACTACCTTACTGCCTGAACCGAGCATTAAGCCCGAAGGGAGCTCCGTATTCGCCGATGAACGCCCACCAGGTTGGTTAATATTTTGATAAAGCAGGTCTTCGAAAATGGCACGGTCTTTCTTAAAACCGACGGTACTGGCGTTAGCCAGGTTGTTGGAAATAACAGCCACATCCGTTTGCGCCGCATCGAGTCCTGTTTTACTGATCCATAATGCTGGATGCATAATTCACCTCCACTGCTGTATTCAAATTGTGTAGCGTAATCACTTAGATTATTCGAAGTAACTGGTTGCCACGCTGGTCGAGTTGCTCGGCTTTTTTCATTAATTTCACTTGCATTTCATAGTGCCTTTGCAGACTGATCATACTGACCATTTCTTCCACCGGATTGACATTACTGCCTTCCAACATTCCGGTGCGAATATTAACCTGAGGGTCTTCATCTGCCAGTTGGCCATCTTTTTGTCGAAACAGGCCATCTTGCCCCCGTTGCATATTACGAATATCCGGATTAACCATCTTCAGACGTCCCGTCTCCTCCAGCACGTTCGCTGGTGCGCCCTGAGGCCTAACCGATATTGTTCCGTCGCCGGCAAAATTCACATTGGATAGGGGAATGGGCAAAGATATCGGTCCGCCGCTACCGATAAGCGTATTGCCATGAGAGTCCTTTAGCTGGCCATCTGCGCCTAATTGAAAACTACCATTGCGGCTGTAGGCTTCCTTCCCCTGGTCATCGACTACCGAAAACCAGCCTTCCCCTTGAATGGCCAGATCGAGCTCTCGGCCAGTTTGGATCATGGGCCCACCAGCGTAATTATTCGCGGGGTTTTCGGTCATCGAGAACACCCGAGTTGGCAAGCCTTCTCCAAAAGATGGCATAGCGCGGGCCTGCTCTAATTGCGCTTTAAAACCGGTGGTTTGAGCATTGGCCAAATTATTGGCGCGAACCGCTGTACCAAGCAAGTCCTGCTTGGCACCACTGGCCGCGATATAGAGCATTTTGTCCATGACAACTTCTTGACTGTGGCAAAGAATACTAAATATCTTGCAAGTAAAGTGCCAGTAACGTAAACAATGTCGAATATAGAGGTGAAAGTTGAGAAATAAAAAAAGGTCCGCAAGCGGACCATTATATTATGCAATGGATTTTATTAAACATTAAAGGCCTCAACGAATGTTCAGGCTTTTACCTTAGCGGATGTTCAGGCTTCTACCTTAACGGATGTTCAGGACTGTTTGATTCAACTGGTTGTTGACTTCCAAGGCGCGGGAGTTGGCCTGAAAGTTTCGCTGAGCGATGATCAGATCAATCAATTCAGTGGTCAGATTGACGTTAGCCTGCTCCAGGGCTGAGGAGTTAATATTTCCAAACGTACCCGTTGTGGCTTCCCCCGCCAGTGCTTCACCAGAGAGGATACTCTCTTTCCACTGGGTGTTACTTTGCTGGTTTAAGCCCTGATCATTGGCAAAACGAATGAGCGCAACACGGACGATGGGCTCTGATGTACCGTTTGAATAGGACGCTCGCACCAACCCGTCCGAGCCAATGTCGATACCCGTCAGTCTGCCCACAGGCAGACCATCTTGTTCCAAGGAGGTTACCTCAAAAGATGAGGCAAACTGGGTGGGTTCATCGGGCGTGGCATTACCTGAATCCAGAAAAAAATTGGTGGTTATAGTTTGACTTGAATCAGAGCCGTTAACTAACACGTTAGCACCTAATGGTTCGGAAATAATATCGCCTGTAGGGACAAGTGTGCCGTCAGCATTTTGTATCCCACTAAAATCACCACCGGCACTAAATATCATTCTAAATCCGGCAACTGGTGCGCCATCTGGCAATGACGTTTCCCCCACCACATTGTTTCCCGTCGCGGGAATGGTGCCGATAGTGTCACCTTCTGTTGCAACGGGTAAATCATCAACGTAGCTAACCACTACCCATTCATTCGTAGCGGCAGCATCCTTCATAAAATAATAGGTCTGCACATGGCTATCGCCAAGCGTGTCATATATGGTCACCGAGGTGGCCGCATTATATGTTGAGGGATCATCGGGATTAAATAAGTCTAGATTGACAGGAGCATCACCTGCCGGCAAGTTCATTTGAAGTGAGACTTTGGTAGTAGGCTCAGGAAAACCCGACGAGTCAGGAATACGCACAGGGATGCTGGTACTCAGTGCCACCGAAGAAGACGTACCGTCCGAATTAACCGGAAAACCAAGCAGATTATCCCCCGCTGAATTGACTACAAAATTATCTGAATCCAATTTAAACATGCCTGCCCGAGTAAAGGAAAAATTCCGGGAATTAATATCTGGCACGGTGCCAAAAAAACCGTTACCGGTGATGGCTAAATCCAGGGAGTTATTGGTAAATTGTAAACTACCCTGAGAAAACTGTTGGGCGACTTCCTGAGTAATGACCCCGTCACCGACTTTGGTTTTGCCACCCGCCAATAATGACTGGGCATAGACATCGCCGAATTCGGCCCTAGACTCCTTAAAACCAACCGTATTCACGTTAGCAATGTTATTTGCGGTTGTATCTAGATCTCTTTGTGCGGCGGCCACGCCGCTTAAAGCTATATTAAAAGACATCGTTTACTTTCTCCTGTTAACCACCGATTTGAATGACGTCGTCGAGTTTGACACTCACATCACCATTCAAATTAAGAATAATACCCTGGCTACTGCCCGCTAAACTGACGCTCTGTACATGCCTGTTTATCGCGGTTGGCATTACCAAAGACTCACCAAATACTTTCCCCTGAGCTCTGACGACATAATTGCCGGGGGGCATAGGATTGCCGGAGGCATCTGTGCCATCCCAGTTAAACTGAATATTGCCTGGAGCCTGAGTACCCGCATCGATCACTTTAACCACTTCACCCACTTCGTTTTGAATAGTGATTTCCAGGTTTTGGCTGGTTTGCTCATTTATCACAACCCCAGATATGCCCTTACCCTCATTGGCCATAAAGCCTATATCACCTTGCAGTAGCACTTCCTGACCAATCAAACTAGACGCTTGAAGGGCCTGATTAGAGGTCATGGAAGTCGCAAAATTTTCAAATTTAGTATTAAGCTGCTCGATACCATCGGCCATAGTGAAGCTGGTCATTTGCGCCACCATCTGATCATTGTCCACCGGCTTCGTCGGATCCTGATTGGCAAGCTGTTGAGTCAATAAAGAGAAAAAATCCTCTTGTGACAAGCGTTGATTGCTTTCATCCGCCACTGGCGTCGTTTCTGGCTGCCAATAGAGCTCGCTGTTTAAACCGTTATTTTTTACTGTATCCACGATCGTTCCTCTGAGTGTCGCTACTCAATTACCCGCATTACTGCCCTTGTCCCAGGCGCAACACACGTCTAAAAATACGTTTAGTGGTATCTGCAATCTGCACGTTTGTCTCGTAGGCCTTTGAGGCCGACATCATGTCGGCCATTTCTTCGACAATATTGACATTAGGCTTATAGATATACCCATTTTCATCGGCCATGGGATGTCCAGGGCTGTATTCAATTTGTAAGGGCTTTTGGCTCTCAACAATACCTAATACCTTTACCCTGGCTCCATCGCCTTGCGCTTGCGACGCACGTTGTAGATCAGCAGCAAAAACAGGGTGACGCGCTTTGTAAGTATCCTCGTAACTACTGCTAACGCTGTTGGCGTTGGCAACATTACTGGCGGTGGTATTAAGGCGGACACTTTGTGCACTCATACCGGTACTAGCAATGTCCATCACATTAAATAGGCTCATTAGTTTTGTCCTCCTTTTAGCGCTTTTTTCATGCCGGAAATTTTTCCATTAAGAAATTCCATGCCCGCCTGGTAGCGAAGACCGTTATCCAGGAAAGTATTTCGTTCAACTTGCACGTCGACTGTATTACCGTCGCCAGTATCCGGCTGATTAGGGATGCGATACTCCAGCTCACCTATACCTTTCATCGTGCCTTTTATATGATTTTCATGAGTACGAGTAAGATTTTGATTTCTGGCGGCATACTCGGCGCTTTTCATCACTTTTTGAAAGTCAATATCACGGGCTTTGTACCCGGGGGTATCGGCATTGGCCAGATTGCCAGCAATGATTTCCATGCGCTCGGTACGCACTTGCAATGCTTTATGGTGGAAACCCATCAATTTGTCTAGGCTGATCGCCATTACTTACTCCTCGTTTAGGAATACTAAAGCAATAGATATGCCAGATTATGAAGAAAAATAAAAATTAAGCCCAAAGAAAGGGCTGAAAACTAGTTTTTCTTTGTGTAATAAAGGCCCGCACTGCATCTGACCATTTTAAAGTCAGTACATAGACCCGTAATAGATTCGGATGCCCCAAGAAATAGAACGCCATCATCTTGCAGGCAAGCGGCAATTTTTTGCAGTATCCGTTTTTTCACATCAGCCGAGAAATAAATCAATACATTACGGCAAAAAATAATGTCGAACTTGCCCATTCCATAATAACTGTCCAGTAAATTAATCGGCTTAAAACTAACCAGCCTGCGCACATTAGCCTTGAGCTTTAAGCAGTTACCATCCGTCGCCTCAAAGTAGACGTGTTTGTGTGTATCTGGCAGACCTCGCGAGATGGATAAACTGTCGTACTCTGCGTCCTGGCAACGCTTAAGCATGTCGTGGGAGATATCGGTACCAACGATTTGCACTCCGCTGGAAAAGGCATAACGATTTTGCTTTTGATAATCTAAAATAGTCATGGCAATAGAATAGGCCTCCTGCCCTGAGGAACAGGCGGCACTCCAAATTCGCAGCGGATCACGTTTTTTTGTATAATTAGCCAGTAAGGTTTTTTTTAGTACGTCAAAGGGGTAACCATCGCGAAACCATAGGGTCTCATTGGTTGTCATTGCTTCAACTACGGCATTACTGAGGGCTGTATTATAATTTTTCGCAGCAGTTGAGGTTAATTCAGACAGGGACGCAAAGCCAAAACGACTCACTAAAGGCCCGAGGCGACTGCGGACCAAGTACTGTTTTTTGTCTCCAAGAACAATGCCACATCGACGCTCAAGAAACTGACTAAATAACAGATACTCTTGTTCGCCAATTTCTTTATTTAACACGACTTCCCTTCCCTATATCGGACTGTTCTATAGACAGCTACTCGTTACCAAACCACTTTTGAACTGAGGTGGCTAACTCATCCGGATGGAATTTGGCGATAAAGTCATTTGCTCCGACCTTTTCTACCATAGCTTGATTAAACACGCCGCTTAAAGAGGTATGTAAAATTACATGTAATTTCTGTAATGCAGGATCATTTCTAATTTCCGCTGTTAAGGTATAACCATCCATCTCGGGCATTTCAATATCGGAAACCAAGACCCCGACCTTGTCGGTGATGTCACCGGTTTGGGCCGCTAATTCCTTTAATCGATTAAGGGCTTCCTTACCATTTTTAGCCATTTCAATTTCAAGACCAAGGGTGGAAAGGGCTTTTTTAACCTGATTACGCGCTACGGATGAATCATCGGCAATAAAAATTATTTTTTGCTGTTTATTATCAACGGTAAGATTTGCCACCTCTTGACTCACATCGGTACTGGCCGGCGAAATATCATGCAATATTTTTTCAACATCCAGGATCTCGATCAGTTCATTCTCAATCTCAGTCACTGCGGTAAGATAACTTGCGCGGCCACTGCCTTTGGGAGGAGGCATAATCGCTTCCCAGTTGGTATTTATAATGCGTTCTACCGCCCCCACCAAGAAACCCTGCACAGAACTGTTATATTCGGAAATGATAATAAACGCAGTAGTAAGATCTTCGATTCGCTTGCCACCGGTGGCCAGGCTCATGTCAATAACAGAAATAGTCTGACCACGAATATGCGCAATGCCGCGCACGAGACTATTTAGCCTGGGGATAGTGGTTAAAGGTGGACACTGCAGTACCTCCCGAACCTTAAACACATTAATCCCAAATTTTTGACGACCATGGAGCCTAAAAAGTAATAGCTCAAGCCTATTTTCACCCACTAGCTGGGTGCGTTGATTTACCGTATTTAGAACTCCAGGCATGTAACACTCCAACAATAAATTTAAATCGGCGTAATTATTGCTTTAGCAAGTAAACGAAAATCATTGCTTAGCCGATACATCCCAAACCGCCTGTTTTTTGACGGTTTAAGACGAGACGCAGTAATGCCCCAAGGATAGACAACTTGAACGCAAGTGAACATGAAAAAATCATTTATTAGTAAAACCATAATCTACTTTTCGGCAGCGGCCCTATGCAACTTTAGCCCGTTATCGACTGCGACTGAAAATAATATCAGTCCGCAAAACTTACTTGAATTAGCTGAACAGTATGTTTCGCTCCATGTTAAACGGAAAAGCGAGTATTCGTTTATAATCAAAGCCATGCCCATAGATTCTCGCTTGTCTATTCCTGAATGCAAATCACCATTGAAGTTTTTTGCCAGTAATGAAGCCCTCAATCAATCAAACATTACGGTTAAAGCAAGCTGCCCAGATAGTAACTGGTATATGTTTTTGGTCGTACGGGCGAAGGTCATGCAGCCCGTCGTCGTCATTTCCAGTGCAGTAAGTCCTGGAACAGTATTAAGCAAACAGAACATTAAATTGGTAGAAATGGAAAAAAGACATTTAAGAACGACCACCTATGCCGATATAAATAAGGTCATTGGCGCACGCATAAAACGTCGACTCAGACCGGGTCGCCCTGTGCAGCCCAATAACCTATGTTTTGTGTGTGAAGGCGACATTATTATCATTAAAGCTTCATCCTCGCGCATACAAATCAAAGCCAGTGGCATAGCATTGGAGGACGGCAACATTGGCGATACCATATTGGTCCGCAATACCCGTTCAAAAAAACAACTCGATGCACAAGTTATTAGTATAAGTGAAGTCAAAGTACGCATATAATAGTTAGCTTAAACTTCCGATAAATATTATTTTAAAGCGCGACTGCTTGAATAAAAATATTTACTAAAGTATTAAGTTGATCGGCCGATAAATTTATTGAGGTAATTAACGCTAGTGGGTAATCTAAATGTCTATAAATAATGTAGGCGGCGGTGGTCATAAACCGCCCCTGGATAATCAAAAAATCAGCCAGCAACTGCAGGCTCAGAACAATCAGACTGCACAGGCAGGCTTGCAAAAATCTGCAACCACCGCCGTAAGTCAGGATTCAGTGTCTTTGACGCAAAGTGCACAGCAACTTAATCAGGTGCAGAAGAAAGGGGGGGAAGCGCCAGTCAATCAGGACAAGGTCGATAAGTTGAAAAAAGCGATTCAAAGTGGCCAGTACAGCATCAATCCTGAGTCCTTAGCCCGGAAAATTGCCACCGTTGAAGCAGAAATATTTGGTGCAAATTCATAACTGTCGCATACTGTAGGCTGTATCATTTTAATGGCAGGCCACATGTCAGAATTAATCAAAGCAATAGAAATACAATTCAATAATCTGGAACAGCTCAAACTGGTGTTGGAAAACGAATTACATCTCATCAGCACCAGAGATCCAGAACTTTTAATTAACTTATTGAAAAAAAAAGAAAATTTATTAAGTTTTGTTCAAACACAAGACGAGCTAATCAACACCGAATACCAGAAGACATCAGAGCCAGACAAAGTCGAAGTACAAAGCTTGTTTACTCAGATAAAAGACCTGGTGTCCGAGTGTCAGTATCGCACTAAAATCAACCAAACCGCAGTGGAACAAGGGCAATTACGCTTAGAGCACCTGCGAAATTTATTGCTCGAATCTCGTGCCAAAGAATCTATAACCTACGATAAAAGCGGTCGAACCCAGGGTTCAAAACCCAGTAAAGGTATAAGCGCCTAATCTCCCTTGCCGCCAAGGTCTGTACCCAAGTAAGCTCAATATGCAAAGTTCCGAGGAAATTCAAATCGCCTAATACAAGGCATTTTTATTAAAAAATAGCCCATCCACCCGATCGACTGTCGCCCTCAGTTGGTCTTATAAAAGAAGCCAAAACAGTTGGTCTTCTTTATCAAAACGGATATTACTGACTAAACACGCTTCGTTGTTTATTTAATAATAACGCACTTGTTTGACCCTTTTGGGTCTGGCTGTTGAAAGGTATATATCGTATACATGGGCAAAATCTAACTCTAACTCCGTGGCATAGGTGTCATCACCCACCGGATAACTCTTCACTACTCGGGCCCCACGGATGATCCCCTGCACCGAACTGCTCAAGCGGGTATTTTTGATCACCAAGTTCGCCAGCGACTGCTCACCGTCAAGTTTTTGGCCGTAAACCTGCTCCGTCAACTCCCGATAAGCGTCAAGTTTTGACGCTTTTAGGGCCATCAACATTTTTGTGGAATCGTCCTCACCACGCTGAGCCGAGATAGGTGCATAACCCACTGCAGAAATAATAGGGTAGCTTTGAGGCTCAAGCACTTCCCACTCAACTTGCTTAGTAAACATACTTGAGCAGCTTGCTAAGAGTACACTTGCGCCAAGTAAGACTGCCTTGATGGTCATTCTGTTATTCATTCTATTGCCCTAATCATTTTCAAGCGAAAACATAGCCTGCACATAAGTAACTTTACTTTCTTTAGCAATATCCATACCTAATAAGTAGATTTTATTTTTGAGTAAACAAAAAATAAATTATGGGTATGATAAATGCTTAGATAAATAAGCAGTAAATACTCAGTAGACAAAAACAGTCTGCATAAGACGACTCCATGCGGCAGTACTGCTACAAACTCTGCTGTGACTAAATGTAATTGAATCTATTGCCAAATATAAAAATAGAGAGTGTGACCCATGCCAACTTTTTCCAAAGCCTTAGCCACCTGTTTAATCTCGGCCCTCTGCTGCTTCCCCGTACACAGCATTTGGTTTGAAGCAAGTGGCCAGGCGGTAATCAAAAATGGCAACAAAGAAGTGGCGAGACAAAGAGCTACTCAAGAAGCGATCAAGCAAGCACTGCTATTTGCCGGTGCCTCTGTTGACAGCGTGCAACACATGGCCAATGGCCTCTTGCAAGATGACCGT
>JBLHIW010000086.1:0-12846 GCA_047618055.1 Paraglaciecola sp.
CCCATAGCGGCCGCCGCTAACAAGAGCGTGCGTTTGGCTAAGGCATCGCCAGGGTGGGACTCAAGCATAGGGTGTATTTATGTGGCTCATATCTGGTATGGGTGCTCAGGACAACGTCGCCAGCGCGTCTCCAGAGAATTGCTCGAGTGCATGATGCTGACCATCGCGAATCTTATTTGCCCAGAGAGGATCCTGCAACAAGGCCCGGCCAACCGCGACCAGATCAAACTCGCCTTTATCCATGCGCTCAACCAAGTCATCTATGGAACGGGTACTCGAACCTTTACCCGCAAAGGCGCTGAAAAAGTCTTCATTCAGCCCAACTGAACCCACAGTGATGCTCGCTTTGCCGGTGATCTTTTTGGTCCAACCGGCCAAGTTGAGTCCTTCATCGGCAAATTCACTTTCCCAGTAGCGCCGGGTAGAACAATGAAATATATCCACCCCCGCATCGCTTAGCGGCATCAAAAATTCTTCTAATAACTGCGGCGTCTCTGCCAGCCTGGCGCTGTAGTCTTGCTGCTTCCACTGGGAGTAACGGAATATAATTGGGAAATCAGGTGAGGTTGCACCGCGGATCCTTTTGATAATTTCCACAGCAAAGCGACCGCGATTGGCCATGGAGCCTCCCCATTCATCCGTGCGTTGATTGGTGCCACTCCAAAAAAACTGATCCAGCAGATAACCATGGGCCCCATGAATTTCAACACCGTCAAAACCGATGCGCATCGCATCGGCTGCAGCACGGGCAAAACCACTTATCACAGTTTCAATTTGCGCTATTGTCATGGGCTGTGCTACTTTTTTTCCCGGCGCAAGCAAACCCGAGGGACCCACACTGGGCAGTTCTGGATAGGGGGCCTTTTTAGGCGAACGGGCCATGCCCGTATGCCATAATTGAGGCATGATCTTACCACCAGCCCCGTGCACAGCCTTGAGCGTTTTTTCCCAGCCTGCCAGTGCCTGTTCTCCGTGGAAATGAGGAATACGCTCCCCCATTGTTGCTACGGGGTCGTTAATGGTCGTACCTTCGGTGATGATTAAACCGGTGCCTCCTTCTGCCCGGCGACGATAATAACCCGCCACATCGGTGGTCGGTACACCACCGGGGGAAAACTCCCGGGTCATCGGTGCCATTACAATTCTATTGGCAAGAGACAAGCCTTTAAGACTGAATGGTTTAAAGAGTGCATCGACCTTTTTACTCACCTTGTTACCTTTTTTAGAAATCTAAATTTAAGTGGCTTTTACTACGCGCCGGCCGCCGCCGTCTCGTCAAACTCAGTGCTTAGGGCACCCACCATCGACCAGAAAATAATAAGTGGGGGCAAACGTGCCATAAACCTACGGGTATGTTGTTACTTTGGCCCTTTAAGTGGAAAGTAAATAAACCTATGCCGCAAAGTTGCGATGAGTGTTTCCCGGCAAAAGCACTAGCGGGTTATTCTATTTACTGTGGTGTCTGGCTCAAGAGCACTATATCCTAGCGTCAAAATAAAATGATAAGACCGACTATTTTAATAGAGAGATGTAATTTGTTGCCCCACGAATACGATGCCTTTAACGGCATCATTGTTGATACCCAATCTTTGCCCACGTCAATTGACGCATTTGCCTGTGATCTTGATACGTTGTTGGCTCACAGTAAACAGCAAGCAAAGGCTGTCATTTGGCTGACCTTACCAATTGAGCTGTCTCACCTGGTCAGTGTGGCCACCAAACAGGGCTTCACCTTTCACAATTGTTTGGCCAATGAACTTACCTTGATCCGAAAATCAAAAGTGACAGATTTTGCACCTTATGTGCCTACTCATTCTTTGGGGGCAGGGGGCCTGGTACAAAATGTTCAGGGTGAGATATTATTTATCCGGGAAAGAGGGGCTACGACGTATAAACTCCCTGGTGGGCATATTGAATTGGGTGAAAAAGTCGAAGAGGCTGTTATCCGGGAAGTGCTGGAAGAAACGGGGGTCAGCACCGAGTTTCAAGGGGTTTTGGCCTTAGCTGGCACCCACCCCTATCGCTTTGGCAAATCAAATATCTATGTGGTGTGCAAATTAACGCCACTGACCACCAAGATCGCCATTGTGGATACCCACGAAATTGAAGATGCTCAGTGGATAATGCCAGACGTTTTTTTAAACGATGCTAACAATAGCCTGTTTAACAAATATTTGCTTAAGTCCTTATTAGGCAAAGAAGGCTTGGTCAAAAGCGAGCTTGATTTAAGTCAAATTTCCACTCGAAAACATGAAGTGTTTGTAGCTCAAACCTGAGCTAACACCATTGTACCTTGATATGTGATCAATTCAGCAGGTGCCGGCAGGTTTCATATCAAAGGGTAAGGTTGCAGGAATGCAGGTTGCCTTCATAGAACTTGCCATGCAGCGGGCCAGAGCTTCTCAAAGGGCGATACCAAGGTCGCTTACGCATTATCCCTTAGACGGTGCATCTTGATAATGGCGCTTGCACTAGGTTAATTTTGATGTGTTTTTGCCTCGTAGGTGCGGTATCACACCGAGTATTCATCCTGTAAATGGGCCACCTTGCTGTGATCCTTAGCCAGTAGCATGTACACGGAGGGCAGTACATAGAGGGTGAAAATGGTGCCTATTGCCATGCCAAACACCAAAACCAGGCCAATGGCGTTGCGCGCCCCTGCCCCTGCACCATCGGCAAAAATTAACGGCGTATGGCCGGCGATGGTGGCCATACTGGTCATCATTACCGGTCGCAAGCGAATAATCGAGGCTTGTTGCACGGCCTCCAGTTTTGACCTGCCTTGCTCTTGCAGTTTATTGGCAAATTCTACAACTAAGATACCATTACGGGCGATCAGCCCAACCAAGGTGACCAGTCCGACCTGAGAGTAAATATTCAAAGTGGTGGTCCAGCCGTCGGTCCAGTAAGGCATGGGGGCGGGGATTTTTAAGAAGGTAAAGACCATGGCACCAAATAAGGCCAGCGGCACTGAACCGCCCAAAATCACCAGGGGGTCCCGAAAACTATTAAATTGTGCCGCTAGGACCAAAAATATCATGGTGATGGCCATTAAAAATGCCGTTAAGAAAGAATTTCCCTCTACCCGCAACTGACGAGACTGGCCGGTGTAATCAATGCCGTAACCCTGGGGCATGATGTTGCGGGCTTCGTTTTCCATATAGCTCAGGGCTTCGTCCAGGGACGTGGTGGTTTGCCCGCTGATCTTCACCGAGTTCATTTGTTGCATGCGATTAAGACTGCGGGGCACGGTGGTAATTTCTATTTCGGCAATATCCGCCACCCGCACCATATTGCCGCCAAGACCGGTCACATAAAGATCTTTTATATCACTGGGGTTTAGTCGCTGGGCCCGTTTTACCTGGGGAATGACTTTGTAGCTGTAGCCGTCCATATTAAATCGATTGACGTAGTTTCCGCCGAGTAAAACGGCGAGATCACGGGTGACGGTCTGCAAATTCAGACCCAACTCGGCAACTTTTTCCCGGTTGATTTTTAACTGGGCATTGGGTTGGTCGATTTTCAAATCAATCATCGGCGGGAAGGCGAACATACCGCTCTCCATGGCTTTACTGACCAGTAATTGGGAAATCTGATAAATCTGCTCAGGTTCGGCCTGGGAGGTGAGCACAAATTCGAACGGGAAACTGCCGCCACCGGGCAGAGCAGGGGGCGTAACGGGAAAGATGCGTACGCCACTGATTGCGCTGAGCTTTTGCTGAATTTCCGGCAAGATCTCAAAGACACTGCGTTCCCGTTGATCCCAGGGTTTAACCACCATGCCGGAAAACCCGCCACTGGGGAAGGTCAGCAAGAAGGTAAAATCGGTTTCTTCAATGGTTTGATAGGCTTCGTTGGCTTGATCAACGTAAAACACGGCCTGATCAATAGTACTGTTGGCCGGAGCTTCGGTAATACCAAAAATCACCCCCTGATCTTCATTGGGGGCTAATTCGGTCGGTGACATTGCGTACATGACGCAGGCGAGTATTGATATAACGACCCAGAACAAATAAACCGCGGGACGGTTTTGCAAACTATCGGTCAGTGTACGGCTGTAGAAGTGTTGAAAGCGGTCAAATAACGGCCCCAGGGGCGCCTGGACTTTTTTATGGCTTTTGAGCCAGCGGGAGCCCAACATGGGGGATAAGGTCAGGGCGACCACTGCCGAAATAGTCACCGCCCCGGCCAGGGTGATCGCAAACTCCCGAAACAGGGTTCCCGTCAGCCCGCCCTGAAAGCCAATGGGCACGTAGACCGAGACCAGGGTCACTGTCATCGCAATGATCGGCCCTGCCAACTCACGGGCGCCGATAATTGCTGCTTGGATCGGCGACTTGCCTTCTTCGATATGCCGTTCAATATTTTCAACCATAACGATGGCATCATCCACCACCAAGCCAACACTCAGTACAATGGCCAGCAAGGTCAGCAGGTTGAGGGTAAAGCCGAATACCTGCATCAGAAATAATGCCCCAATCAGGGATAGGGGGATGGCAAGTACCGGGATCAGTACCGAGCGGCTAAAACCTAAAAACAAAAAAATCACCACAATGATAATTAACAAGGTCTCAGATAGGGTGATAATCACCTCGTTGATCGCCGTTTCAATATATTTTGTAGAGTCGTAGGACACCATGGCATCCAATCCGGTGGGTAACTTCTCGCGAATGGCAGCCATTTCCAGGCGTACCGCTTGCATCACATCCAGGGCATTGGCAGTGGGCATCACCGAAATGCCCATGAACACTGCAGTCTGACCGGAATAACTGACTTCGGTATTATAATCCTCCGCCCCCAGTTCGACGTCGGCCACATCTTCAAGACGTACCGTGCCTTGTGCATTGCGGCGAATGATTAGTTGCCGGAAATCCTCCACCGTCCTTAGGTCGGTATCGGCACTGAGATTAACCTGGGTTAGCATGCCCCGGGTTTTGCCTAAGGTAGCCTGCACATTATTGCTCGCCAGCGCCTGACGTAACTCGCTGGGGGTAACATTCATCGCTTCCATCGCATCAGGTTTGAGCCAAACACGCATGGCATAGACCCGCCCGCCGAGGGTTTCGGCTTTTTGCACTCCATCGATTGCCGCCAGTCGTGGCTGGATACTGCGCCGTAAATAATCGGTAATCTGGTTTTGCGACAGGATGTCTGAGGTAAAACTCAGATAAGCGGAGGCAAATTCGCTATCGGCAGAGATGATGCTTAGGGCCGGTACCTCGGCTTCTGGAGGCAATTCCCCTCGCACCGCATTAACTTTGGCATTGATCTCCGACATCGCCCTGATGGGATCAAAATTTAGTTTAAGGTGTACCTTAATGTCAGAAAAGCCCAGGGCGGAGCTCGACTCAACATAGTCAATCCCTTCGGCCGAGGCCACGGCTCGTTCCAGTGGCGTGGTAATAAAGCCTTTCACCAGCTCAGCACTGGCACCGATGTAGACCGTCTGAATGTTAATGACGGAAACATCACTTTTGGGATATTGACGAACGGTTAAATTGCTTGCAGCCTGAAAACCCGCCAACAAAATCAATATGCTGACGACAATAGATACAACAGGTCGTTTAATAAATAGATCAGTAAAATTCATGGCTTTGGGCTTACTCAGGAGTCAGTTGGCTGGGGATCTAAACTACGCTCAGGCTCAGGCTTGTCACTTTGCACCACGGCCATGCCGTTAAATAATTTAAATGCACCCGCACTGACAACCTGCTGGCCTACCTCCAGACCCTCTTCAACCGCGACAAAGTCTCCCCGGGTAATGCCGAGTTTTACAAACTGCTGACGCACTGTATCTGGCTTACCCCTTGGTCCTTTTTCAATCACAAATACCGTGTCGCCATAGGGAGCATATAATACGGCGGTAATAGGGATCGCTTTTATCTGCTCTACATCTGGCAGGGTGACCTGCAGTCCCACTGACATGCCAGGCAATAAAGTATGCTGAGTATTATCGATCCTGGCCTGCACATGCAGGTTACGGGATTGGGCATTGATCTCTGCTGCAGTGGCGATGATTTCGCCCTTAACTCTATCACCCTGTTGGGTACCCACCAGTACCGGATAACCGGACTTGATCTTATTGACCCACTGCTGAGGCACACGAAAATTGACCCGTAATTGGTCAATGGACTGCAAGGTCACTATCTCGGTTCCCTCTAATAAATCCTGGCCTAAATACACCTTACGTATCCCCAGCCGCCCATCAAAAGGAGCAGTAATATTCTTTTTGGCCAGGGTTATGCTTAGATCGTCCACCTCAGCCTTAGCCGAATCAACCAGTTGCGCCGCTTCGTCCAAAGCACTTTGTGATACGGACTGTTTGTCCCGCAGGGAGAGTAAACGGCGAAGATTGTTGTTGGCTAAATCAAGGCGGGCGATGGAAGAGCGTAGTTGGGCCTTTACATTGCCGGACTCTTGTTCAATTAATATGTCTCCCGCTTTGACTGCCTGGCCGGACTCAAAATTAATCTTAGCCACACGACCATCCACTTCTGCCGTTACGGTCAGGCCCTGCCAGGCCTCAAGTGAGCCTACAGCAGACAGATTATTTGGCCAGGTTTGCACTTCTACTTCGCTGACACTGACCGTTTCCGGTGGCTGGGCAAAAGCGGCACCGCTATCCATCATATAGCCAATTTGCATGCCTTTTATCCCAGCGATCACGATCACTATGAGCAGCAGTAAAGCGATAGAAAATAAAATAGCGGCTCTGCGCGACATGGATATTCCTTTTTAATAATTGATTATGGTCAGATAAATACGCTGATCGGGCACGCTGAGTGATATTTGGCTAGGTATCCACACTAAGAATAAAGCGCTAACGCCCCCCATCATCTCACTCTTTATTAAACTTTAAAATTAGGCTTTTGGATAACGCTCTGGAATTTAACGTTAAACACCATATTTGCTCGATACTTACGCTGATCCATGGCATCCGGATTACTTTTTTAGAGCTACAATGGACTTTTTCTAACAAAAGGCGTTTTTTGTCTGGTGGAGAGCGGTCGCGTCATGGGCCAAATTTTTGCTGAATCGGGTGGTTTACCCGTCTCCCTTGATGCTTCAGCGCTGTTGGCATTAAGTGTAAAAGCAAAGAGCGAGGCTATGGGGCAGGTCAAAATACTCCCTTTTATCATCAAAGAGGCATGCCTGGTTGAATAAAGGGTTCATTCCACATTAAGTGATGGGCATATTATGCCCAAAAAAAGACTATTAAGGTTTTAAGGTAGCCTGAATGGGCAGCGGGGAGTGGGATGAAAAACTGTCCATAGGATGACATTGACATCTTAGCGGCAAAAAAAACTGGCGGTCAACTTAAAGGCCATGGTCAGGGGTAAATTATGGGGATAATACATGGGGGAGACGGAAATGGCATATGAGCCCACGAATTAATTCTGCAGGTAAGGTCTGATCAATGAAGTTTGAAGTATTGCATCATCACCGATTTATAGACCGCTATGGTGTCGAGGGTCATTCTTAAGCCGCAGGCGGTGCGCCATTTCCTCACCACGATGACCTCTAGCGCCGAAATGGTTTCCGACAAGTCCTTTTCGATATTTATCACGGTCTCGCGACTGAGGCCAACTTTTTTAGCCATGTCAACTTGAGTATAGCCAGCTTCTTTGCGCATTTTACGCAGTAGTTGCCCCATTGTGCGGGGATTCCCTTCAGGCAATCTGGCTAAACACCGGTCCCACTCGCGCATTAATTACTACTCCATATCAAGACCTTAGGAAATATACATTACTTGGGCATGACAATCTACAGTCGCGTTCGCTAAGGAAATACAGTTCAGCACACGGTGAATATAACGTCGGGGTGCTTTACTACCCGGATCTTGAAAATATTGTATGTTGAGAGACAATATTTTGAAACTTTTGGCTTGATTAAGCATAATGAATCGTAAAAGGTGCATAAGGACATACAAAAAAGATAATAATCGCATACAGTAGATCCTTTTGGCCCTGCATTGACTATAAGGTATAAATAACTAACGCGACATGCCGAATATTTCCCCACAATTGTGTACTCTTAGCTGCGAACGGGTGATTGAGCATTTGCTCAAATTGATCCATGCCCAAGGTTTTAAGCCGATTGTTCACTTTGAGCTTGAGGGCGTGTATGAGGCGGAAGCAGGCTTTAATCAGCTCGATTATCTTGGCGTGAACCGGGCTTTAAGCAAACTGAATATCGACGGTGAGCTAAAAACTGAGTTTTGGCGCAATCAATGGGAATATGTATCTCTATTTAATGGTCAGTCGCCCCTCAAAGAGGCGGAAAATCTGGCTCGTGCTATGTGGGTATTACCGTCTATCATGCAGCAGCATGGGGCTAAAAAAGTCGAGTTTAAACCGGTGGCATGGGCCGCAGACAAAGGGCGATATGTGCCCGGTTCAAAAGCCATCTTTTCTACCGATACTCGCTTAGTACATATTCCCAACGCCATCCAGATGAATATCAGTGTTGAGAATGTGCAGGGTGAGAATCTGGTCCCGGTGAGTAACATCGGAGAGTGGTTACAATATCAATTGTTGCAAACCAGCTATGACTGCTGCCTGTTGTTTTTGCCCGAAGAAGATGCGTTTAAGCGCCTGACGCTCCGGAAAGATTACGCTCTGGATGCAGAGCTTAGTTCGCCTTTTACCTTGTCCGGGGGGCATCAGGGCAGCATCGCCTTGTATAAACAATGGGGTAAACACAATCAGGCCATGGGCCTTGAACCTCAGTTTTACGGCTTAAATAATACGGTGCTTAGTTATTCGGGTGATTGGAAAAAAACCGCAAGAGTTGAACACCGATTAGGCGCAACGAGCCGCGCTTATGATCCTTATTTGAATATATTGTTTATTCTACTCAATACATTAGATGCCTTGCAGCACTGGCAAGCCTGTGAAGGTATGCCGCCAAGTTATGCTTCCAGAGATCTTCCCAGCTCGATGTATGACGATGAAACAATGGGCAATAAGCAACTTGGAGCCATCACAGTGTTTGAAAAAAGTGACTGGTTTGCCAATAGCATCGACCGTTATTGCGCCGATCTGGATAGGGATCTTGCCGGTTCGTTGGGAGAAGGTTTGAAGGCTAAGTTCTTGCAGCAATTTAAGCCGAAGTGTGTCACCTATAATGCGTCAACTTTTTTGCGTGAGATACGCACTATGACTCCAAAGAGTGGTTAATATTCATGAATATGCAGTTACCTAAGCTCAATAAACCACTGTCGTTAAATAGTGGCAGTGCCGAGCAAAAACGCGGTGAAATAAAAGCCTACTTTGAGCAAAGCTGGGCCTTGTACGAATCCCTGTTTGGTTTGATAAATGATGATGAGGCCTTCTATTTACGGCCTGAGCCCCTGCGTCATCCCTTGATTTTTTACTACGGCCACACCGCAGTATTTTATGTTAATAAGTTATTATTGGGTAAATTTATTCAGCAGCGGCTAAATCATAATATCGAGTCGGTTTGTGCCGTGGGTGTGGACGAAATGTCCTGGGATGATTTATCCCCCGGTAACTATCAGTGGCCCGATGTGGATGCCGTGCGGGAGTATCGCAAGCAAGTAAAGGCCATGGTGTTAACACTTATCGATAACATGCCATTGAGCCTGCCGATAAACCAGGATTCCTTAGCCTGGGTGATATTAATGGGCTGTGAGCACGAGCGCATCCACATTGAAACCTCATCGGTGATCATGCGCATGTTGGATCTAAAATATTTAAGTCCCACGCTGGCTTGGCAAAGCTGCCAAACGAAGGCTAATGCACCGGCCAATGAATTGTTAGCCGTGCAGGGTAAATCGGTATTGCTGGGCAAAACGACCGACAGTGATACGTACGGATGGGACAATGAATATGGCGCGCAAGGTGTTGCTGTTGAGGACTTTTCGGCGACAAAATATTTGGTCTCCAATCAGGAGTTTTTGGACTTTATTACCGCAGGCGGTTATCACAACCCTGCCTATTGGACCGATGAGGGCCAGCGCTGGTTAGCCTTTAGCAAGGCCCAGATGCCGCGGTTTTGGTCGCACAAAGATGGGTCAGAACATCAGTACTGGCAACGGAATCTACTTGAAGATGTACCCCTGCCGCTAAACTGGCCGGTAGAAGTAAACTACCTTGAAGCTAAGGCCTTTTGCAATTGGAAGGACACGCAAACTGATGGCTTCGTGCGTTTGCCAACAGAGGCTGAATGGCAAGTGATGCGCGATGAATTAGCAACAGATTTACCTGACTGGGAGGTGGCGCCAGGTAATATTAATCTTGAGCATTTCGCTTCATCCTGCCCGGTTGATAGCTTCGCCCAGGGGGCGTTTTACGATGTGATCGGTAATGTATGGCAATGGACAGAAAGCCCGATAGATGGCTACCCGGGCTTTAAAGTGCATCCCCTGTATGACGACTTTTCTACTCCTACCTTTGATGGGCAACACAATCTAATCAAAGGTGGAAGCTGGATTTCTACCGGCAATGAAGCGTGCCGGGACTCCCGCTATGCCTTTCGCCGTCATTTTACCCAACACGCAGGCTTTCGCTATATTCACAGTAAGCAACAGACCCTGCCAATTACGCCGGCCAACCCCTATGAGATGCAGCCAGATATTAGCCGCATGTTGCACCATCATTTCGGCCTGCAGAGTCATCATCAGGAGCATGATCTGCAGAAATTACTGGTACTGTGCCAGCGGTTTGCAGGACAGAGCACCAAGGTCCTGGACTTAGGCTGCGGCGTTGGGCGTTTAGGCTTTGAACTGAGCAAAGTGTTCGACCAAGTAGATGCCATCGACTTTACCGCCCGGCATATTCAACATTGCCTGCAACTAAAAGAGCAAGGGCAGTTACGCTATGCCATGCCCAGCGAAGGGGAGTTGCATCATTTTTATGACGTACGCTTACACGATTTGGGGTTCGATACGATGCCCGGCAATCTGAATTTTTCTCAGGGAGACGGCCACAATCTTAAGGCCCAGTTTAGCGCTTATGATCTCATTGTTTGCCACAGGGTGTTAGATCAGGTTTACGATCCCCTTGATTTTATTCATAAGATTGCCGCGCGACTCAATCGGGGTGGCGTGCTGATTTTGGGCAGCAGTTATGCCTGGGACACAAAAAAGACAGTGCAGGCTAAGTGGCTTGGCGGCTACAAGCAAAACGGTGAAAATCTCAGCAGTGAAGACCACCTTAAGCAGCTTCTGCACCAGGACTTTAACTTGCTGGATGAGAGCAATGTAGCCCGGGAATATCAGCTTGATGACCGAAATAGTCAGTTTTCAAAAAATCATATTACCGTTTGGCAAAAACATCGGTGATAGCCACTCCCGGGCACCAGGTCAAGGGCGAGCAATTTAGCCAAATTTTCGTTACACTCGCTGGCTTTATGACCCTGCGTAGGTGGCAAAAAAACAAATGTCGAAAAAGATCCTGATAGCGGGCGCCGGAATAGGTGGTTTGTGTGCGGCCCTTGCCCTGGTTAAACGGGGTTTTAAGGTCGCATTATTTGAGCAGACGGCCACACTCAGCGACGTTGGTGCCGGTCTGCAATTATCACCTAATGCCATGCAGGTGCTGAATGAATTAGGTCTCGGCGAGCAGTTGTTAGCCCACTCGTTTAGCCCCGAAAACGCGACCATGCGCCATTATCAATCTGGGGCTAAATATTTATCCCTGCCCCTTGGCGGGCAGTGTCTGCGCCGTTACGGTGCTGAATATTTGCATATTCACCGGGCCGATTTACAGCAAGTATTATATCAATCAGCACGGGATTGCGGCGTTAACATTACGCTCAATGCCCAGGTCAGTGCCTACCAACAATCTGCAGGTGGAGTCCAGCTAAGCTTAGCCAACGGTGAAAAAATCCAGGGCGATGTTTTGCTGGCAGCGGATGGTCTTCGTTCGCGTATCCATACGCAAATGTTAGGACAAAGTAATGCGCAATTTACCGGGCAAGTCGCCTGGCGGGGCACCTTAGCAGCTGATCGTTTACCCAAAGGGCTGGTGCAGCCGAATGCTAATTTGTGGGTCGGACCCGGCCGACATTTTGTTAGTTATTATCTGCGCGGAGGCAGCCTGGTTAATTTTGTGGCGGTAGAAGAGCGCACAAGCTGGACGAAAGAATCCTGGCATGAAAGAGGGAATATTCAGCAACTCCGTGGGGCATTCACCTCTTGGCACCCCCAAGTGACTGAAGTATTAGCAGCCACGGATGAGTGTTTTTTATGGGCCCTGTTTGATCGACCACCTTTGTCGAAGTGGGTTGATGGAAAAGTAGCCTTGCTGGGCGATGCTTGCCATCCCATGTTACCGTTTTTGGCTCAGGGTGCGGCGATGGCAATTGAAGATGCCTATGTACTGGCGGCGATGCTGGCCAGATACTCCGATACGGCTACAGCACTGCAGACCTATCAGGCAAAGCGACTACCACGAACCAGCAAAATTCAGATGATGGCCCGTGCCAATGCACGACTTTACCATATGAGTAATGGGCTGGAAAAAAGCAAGCTATGGGCCCTTAAATTAGCCGCAAAAGTGGCGCCGAATCTGGCCTCACGGCCCCTTGAGCCTATTTATGCTTACGATGTGGTTAAAGACATGTCTTATACCCGTCGCCCTTGAAGCTGCAGCGTTGTTGGCTGCAGTCACTCACCCCAATCACTTAGTAGGTCTAAGCTCATGGGGCTGAGTGCCTTTGCCGCCTAGCTGCAACTCCAATGGCTTTGGGCATAGATTGTGTCAATTAAAAGAAAATTCACCACCGAGATCACAGAAAGCACAGAGAAAGGAAATCCTTAAATATTATTCTGCTGGTGGGGGATCCCTTTGCTCACCAAATGTTGCTTGATCGTCACTTGTT
>JBLHIW010000087.1:0-12793 GCA_047618055.1 Paraglaciecola sp.
AGGCGCTATGTGACCATTTTATGCCCTATTAGCTAAGGCTTTTTGCTCTGAGGTTACAGGCTTAGTCAATAAATATTCAAGCTGTGCAGGCGACTACCTGTCGCTAAGGCCATGGCTACTGTTGAGGGTAGTCGTATTCTACCTTATCCATAAGCTGTTGATTTTCTATGGCTAAACTGACCTTTTGCCTAAGAATGATCCTTCCCTCTACGGTGGAGTCTGAATCGATGACTAAGCGGGGCAGTTTATGCTGATCATTATTCCATCCCCAGGCGTTTTCGTTGTGGGATTCATACACGATGTCACCGGCAACGGTGGAGTTATTTTCCAGTGTGATACTGCCGCTGCTGGTACTTATGTCTCCCGTCACCGCCACTTTGTTTAGTTTAATATCGCCATTTACCGTAGATATATCGCCGCCAACTATTGAATATGCAAGGATGTTAATATCGCCGTTCACTGTGCTAACACTGCCTTGTGCCATAAAATGATGACCGGTTTCAATACTGCCATTGACTGTCTCAACGTCTTTAACTGAGACGTGATTTGCGATTTCAATACTGCCATTGACTGTATCGACATCTTGAGCGCTAACATGCTCATTTATGCTTACTTTGCCGTTGACGGAGGAGACATCGCCAACCTGTTTGCCTTCCCCGACTTCAAGACTACCCAAAACACTGCTTATGTCGCCATTGTTATCGCCACTATATTCCCCACTATGACCGTCACCGCCCACGTGGATAATACAGCCCGTGGACAGTGTGGTGGTAAGAAGCAGTAGGGCGGAAATTTTTATTATGTTAGAGCTCATGTTTGTTCCTGTTGTGTTTAGCTATGCTTAGATGAAGTTTGATATGGGGCGAGTACAGCAGACTTTATGCCAAATATGCAAGCACTTGAAAATAATAGATATTATTTAATTAAATGGGTAGTCGTCGCAAAAATACATTGAAAAGTTGGTGAGAAAGTAAAATATTTGGTCAATTCGATACTTGGGCGCAGTATGGTGAGTAAGTAATATGAGGAAGGCCATAAGTTGGCGATAAAGTTGAAATGTTGCCCAGCTTAAGACATCTTAAGCACAACGGGGGTATTTTCAATTATCTGAGACAAGCGATGCTAAACGAACAACAAAAAATGACGTACCACAGGGATGGCTGCCTGGTCCTCGAAGAATGTTTTTCCTCAGCTGAAATGGACAAGCTTAAGGCCGCTGCGGCGAAGATAGTGGATGATTTTGATCCTAACTCTAGTCGTTCGGTGTTCTCAACCCAGGATCAAAGTCTTAGTCGGGATGATTATTTTCTGTCTTCCGGGGATAAAATGTGCTGTTTTTTTGAGGAAGAGGCCTTTGATAAACAGGGTGATTTACGACAAGATAAGTCATTAAGTATCAATAAAATAGGCCATGCCTTACATGTGCTGGACCCAATCTTTGCTGAGTTTAGCCACAGTGCAAAAATTAAAGGGATAGTCGAGGCACTGGGCACCCGGGGGCCGCAAATTCACCAGTCGATGTATATTTTTAAGCAGCCTAAAATAGGTGGAGTGATCCGCTGGCATCAGGACGCCACGTATTTTCACACCACGCCGATAACGGTTATCACTCTATGGTTTGCGGTGGAAGATGCGACTATTCAAAACGGCTGTATTCAGGTCAAAAAAGGCGGCGGGAATACGCCACTTAAGGAACAATTTACCCGGAACGAAAGTGACAATACCGCGTTACTCGTGCTGGATAATACGCCCTGGCCCCAGGACGAAGAGGCCATGCCTTTGGAAGTGAAAAAAGGCGCGTTGATCGTATTTAACGGTTTGCTACCCCACTTTAGCGCGCCGAATGTGTCTGATACCTCCCGCCATGCCTATACCTTGCACATCACCAGCGCCTTTAGTGATTATGCCAAAGAGAACTGGTTGCAGGCACCGGCAAGTAAGCTTTAAAGTCCTTAGCTCCGGTAAAGTGTCTTAATCAAATGGTAACCAAACTGGGTTTTGATGGGGCCATGTACGGTCAGAATTTCTTGTTTAAACACCACATTATCAAAGGCTTTAACCATGGTGCCAGGCTGAAATTCACCTAAGTCACCCCCTTTTTTGCCACTGGGGCAGGTCGAGTGTTTTTTCGCCAGTTGCTGGAAATTGCCACCCTTGTCCAGCAGAGCTTTAATTTTTTGGGCCTCTGGAAGGGTTTTAACGAGAATGTGGCAGGCGCTGGCTTTCATTTAAGGGTCCATTGTTAGGGTAAAATAACGTGCTGTGTGCTGGAGCCTTAAATATACCGCGTACCCGCCCTTTGCACAATCTAAGGGCATGTTTGTGAACCCTTAAATCACGCTGGTGGTATATTTGCCAGCTAAACTGTAGGGGAACGTCATGATTGAATTAGCCTATCTACATAATAAAAAAACCTATTGGGGTGCCTGGTTTTCTATCGGTAATTCAGCATAATTCATGTACCCTTTGTCTCAATACTCTCTGACCTTAATCAACGTAGGTACCGTAGCGTGTTTGAATTAGAAAAATTTAGCCTCAAAGATAAAGTCTCTGCCCAGGAGTGGCAAACCCGAATCGATTTGGCTGCGTGTTACCGTTTGGTTGCCGATCATCGCTGGGGAGATTTGATTTATACTCATTTGTCGGCCCGGGTGCCCGGCACGGAGCATTATTTAGTCAATGCCTTTGGTCTAACGTTTGAGGAAGTAAGCGCCTCAAATCTGGTAAAAGTCGATTTGCATGGCAAGATATTGGATGGCTCACCCTATGGCATAAACCCCGCTGGTTTCACCATTCATAGCGCTATCCATCAAGTGAGGCACGATGCCCAGTGCGTTATTCATCTGCATACGAAGGCAACCATTGGCGTGGCGACCATTGAAGGGGGCTTAAGGCCCTGGAGTCAATACGCGATGTTTTCGTTATCCTCCCTTGCTTACCATGCCTATGAAGGGCTCGCGGTGGATGCGACAGAGACACAGCGCCTGCAAGATGACCTGGGCGAAGCGAACCATATGCTCTTGCATAATCATGGGGGGTTAACCGTTGGCTCGACGGTGGGTGATGCCTTTATGCGCTTTTATGATTTGCAGCGGGCCTGCGAAATTCAGATGGACTTAATGCAAAGCGGTGAAACGATTATCGAGATCCCCCGGCACATCGTCGAGGGTATTTATCAGCAGGCCAATGTGGTGCATTCAGGCCAAACAGGGGGGCAGAAAGCCTGGCCGGCCATGTTAAGACGGGTCTACAAGCTTGACCCCACATTTTGCGAATAACATTCGCCAATCATTATTAATATTTACCAGCCTAAGCTCAGGAAACCTTAAATGAAAATAACACGTGTTGAAATCTTTGATATTGAATGTCCTAAACGGGTGGGCTGGAATCCGGTATTTGTGCGTATTCACACCGACGAAGGGTTGGTTGGCGTGGGTGAAGCCGGCCTGGCCTATGATTTAGGTCACAGTGCCGCGGCACATATGATCAAGGAAATTGCCCAGGCCATGTTAATTGGCTGGGATCCGATGAATACCGAAGCCCTATGGGCCCGTATGTTGCGGGAAAGTTTCTGGGGTTTGGGCGGCGGTCCGGTAATTTATGCGGCCATGAGTGCAATTGATACGGCGCTGTGGGATATTCGTGGCAAGGCGCTAGGCGTGCCGGTTTATCAATTACTCGGCGGTAAAACTAACCGCAAATTACGGACCTACGCCAGTCAATTGCAGTTTGACTGGGACACACAGGTTAATCGTCTGAACGACCCCGTTGATTTTGGTAAGGCGGCCGAGAAAGCCGTTGCCCAGGGCTACGATGCGGTAAAGGTTGACCCCATTGTCTATGACAAAGATGGGGTGGGGCACTTTGACCGTACCAAGCTCTTTACCCAGCCGGAAATGCGCTTATTCAAAGCACGCTTACAAGCCATTCGCGATGCGGTTGGCCAAGACGTGGATATTATCTTTGAATGCCACAGCTTACCGGGCGTGGCGACCGCCATTCAGTTAGGTCAGATGGTCGAAGATATCGGTTGTTTATTTTACGAAGAGCCGGTTAACTATCTGAATTCAAAACTGCACGACAAAGTCTCCAAGCGGGTGAATGTGCCGATTGCCGGTGGTGAGCGCTTGTATAACCGCTGGGGCGTCAGGCCCTATCTGGAAGATCAGAGCCTGGATGTCTTACAGCCTGATATTGGTTTGTGTGGGGGCTTTACCGAAGCGAAAAAAGTCTGTGACTACGCCGACGTATATGATGTGCAGATCCAAGCCCACGTATGTGGCGGACCGGTTGCCACGGCAGCCAGTCTGCATTTAGAAACCGCTATTCCCAACTTCCTGATCCACGAACATCACACCTACGCCATTAAAGATTGGAACCGAGAGTTGTGCCTGCAAGATCCACAGCCAGTGAACGGCTTTTTTGAGGTAAGTGAAGAGCCGGGTATTGGCATCGACCTCAACGATGAAGTGGTTTACCGCTCGCCCCATATGGAAATAAAGTAGGCTGTTCGATAATTAGCCAGAAGTAGGCTCTGGCTGATTACAGTCGTTTGGGAGCCCGTTTAGGGCTATCCCCGTATTCCTTAAAGGTCCGGCGTTGTTGGCTGCAAGGGCTTTGGATATATACAGGCTTTGGCAGCCTGAGTAACAATTCAGCATCTATACATGGACTTGTGAGTCGCTGTACTAGCTTGGCTGGTACTTCGCCAGCATTGAGATCAAGGCCTGGGTGTTGACTGGTTTGGTGAGATAGTCGTTCATGCCTGCGTCAATACACTTTTCTCGTTCACTATTCATGGTGTTTGCCGTGAGTGCGCTGATGGGGATGTTCCTAAACACTTGGCCAGTATCGCCTGCTCGTATACGGCGTGTCGCTTCGTAGCCATCCATATTCGGCATTTGACAATCCATAAGTATCAGGTCAAATGTTGCTGACTGGGAATGAGCGAGCATCTTAAGCGCCTCAATTCCATCGTTCGCAACATCGACCTTAATTTCTAGGTCTTTCAAGATGGCACGCATCACCTCCTGGTTGATGAAATTGTCTTCAACCAGAAGGACTCGCAGGTTTGAAAAATTGACGAAAGACTGGGGCACAGGAGGCTTCTCTTCCAGGCTTACTGCTGGAGCGGGTGAGGCAAGCTTAATTGAGAATTGGAAGGCTGATCCCGCTCCCAACTTACTTTGTACTGTTATGTCTCCACCCATAAGTTGACAGAGCTGGCGGGTGATCGCCAGACCCAAACCCGTGCCGCCAAAATTTCTTGTGGTCGACATATCAGCTTGAGAGAACGAGTCGAAAAGGTAGGGTAGTGAAGCGTAGCTGACACCAATTCCCGTGTCGGTCACCGCCACATTTAGGCGCAGATGATCGTCCAGTGTAATCAAACCATATTCAATAATGATGGTGCCTGACTGTGTAAACTTGATCGCATTGGATATCAGATTGTTCAGTATCTGGGTAATTCGGTAAGGGTCACCCATCACTTTTCCTTGATGGAAATATTCCTTCACCAACTCGAGCTTCAATCCTTTTTTGTTAGCCTCAAACTGCTGATCATGAGTCAACTCAGTAAAAAGCTGCTCTAAATCGAATTCCATCTGTTCGATAGTCAGTTCACCCGCTTCTATCTTTGAGAAATCCAGAATGTCGTTGATGATAATCATTAGTAACTCGGCGCTACGCTTTGCTGTGGCAATAAAATCTTTCTGTTTTTCATCCAGTTTTGAACGTGATACAAGTTCTATCATGCCAATGATGCCGTTCATTGGTGTGCGAATTTCGTGACTCATGTTTGCCAAAAATGAGCTTTTTGCCTCAGTAGCAGCCTTGGCCTCCTGCTCATGTTGTAGGGCAAGGTCTGTCTCCTGCTGAAGTTCCAGTTGTTTTTCTACCAATTTTTTTCGCGCCAGGTGGGCGAACCAGCTAAGGAGGGTACTCATCGCCATGGCGAAGAAAAAGTGTTGGATTAACGGCATTTCAAGTGTGAGGTTGACGGTGATCCACCCAACCCAGTTAAACAGAGTTGAGGCTGCCCAGTGGATGCGATTCGACAACACAACACCTGACGCGATAATAGTCAGAAATATGTTGGTAGTTTGTACTGGTTCTTCAGAACACCATAAATGTAGCAGACTGTTTGAACTGGCCATAAGCAGTATTAATACAATGATCAGGCTCTGCCAGGCTGATGAAATCTTGGATGCATTGAGTCCAATGGCAACGCAAACTGTTGCAGTTAACAGGCCCGCAATACACAGGATCCACTTGAATGATTCCTGCAGAAGAAAAAAATGTGCCAATGTCAGCAGAAAATAGAGAAACCCAAGAGAGTAGGCAATGGGCCGAAGCAAATTCATCGTATCATTGGTATGCTGGATTTTAAGACTTTGTTGATTCAAAAGAGCTAATCACTTAAAGTTAATTATTCGGGTTAATTCCGTAAAAATGTCCGCATATCGTTAGCCTATACTTATTATACAAAATCCAACTTGAATCCCCTAAAGGTTCAAGCTCAAGCAGATTCTGAGCAAGACACATAACGCCCAAAGCTGCATCGAGTCCGGGTAGAATAATCATCTTTTTTCAAAAAATCCAGAGTAAGCAGGCTTTCTTATTGACGTCATAAACTATGCCGCCCTTTTCATCTCGATAAAACAGTGAAAATCAGACTTTTTTGTCGTTGATGGGATTATGTTATGGACACACAGAGTGACAATACGTCTCCCTCTGTAGGGGGTTAATCCGTTATTTTGAGGGTGTGTTTGTCCCGATAATCGAAGACCGTCTTGGGTCACATATAGCAGTTAGTAAAAAGCGGGTTAACTTGCAACCCGCTTGGTAATGTTATTGTCTGGAACAAATAATCAACTAAACAGTAAATATGTTGCTGTTAGGCCGCTTTGTCCCGTGAGGGATCCGCAGGCTTAACCAGCTGATTCTTGCGGTTTAACAATTCCATGTCGAAGGTATATTCATCGACGCGGATCGCCACTTTGCGTTTATCATTGTATTCAATGATAGCGCTGACTTCATCAGCGCTTAGCTCGCCACTATCTCGCAATTTACCCACTGCATGCTCGAAAGAAATAAACGGTACTACCGGGTTTTTACGCAGAGCCTTTTGTACCTTTTTAAGCAAGGGCATAACGGCATGTTTGGCGTCAAAGGCCTGTTGATTAATGTCGTTAGCATCACCCTTGATAATTTTAACCAGGTGGGTTAATTCTTGCATTATGCTGGTTTGCAGCATGGTGGCGTCAGATAACTCACGCTTAAGGTCATCTGAGATAGATTTAACCGACGTAGTGTAAGTATTGGTTAGTACCCGCATCAAGCCACGAGTTGCGGTATGTGGGAAGTTACTGATAAAGTCTACCAGTGCTTGTTCGCCCTGGCGTAAACACCACTGGATAGCATATTCAAAATAAGGCTTCGCTTCAGTGCGGTTAGAGACTTTTTGCTCATAAAAACGCACGACGGCCATTGAGGCATACAAGTAGCTCATCACATCACCTAAACGGGCAGAGAGCATTTCCGCCTTTTTCAAGTCGCCGCCCAGTACCAGCAAAGATAGGTCGGCAAGCGGTGCCAACTTAGCCGCAAGGGCGTTCATACGCTTTTCGTATTGCTGTACTTCTGGCATCGCTGAGTCTGCACCCCGTAAAAAGGGTAGATAACTATTACTCAAGCTGCGTAGGGCGTTTTTAACGCTAAAGCCAATGGTTTTGGCCAATACTTTATTAAACGCCGCATCCGCGCCTTTATCGTTGCTATGGATAAGATCAACCATCTCTTTCAAGTGAGGGTGACAGCGCATGGCTCCTTGGCCAAAAATCATCAAACTTCTGGTGAGTATGTTCGCCCCTTCAACCGTAATGGCGATAGGCTGAGCAGCATAATTGTTGGCCAGATTATTCTGTGGACCACGTTGGATAGCTTTTCCGGCTTGAATGTCCATTGCAGTGTTACACACATCACGCCCCAACTCTGTCATATGATACTTAGCCATCGCGGTCACTACAGAGGGCTTAAGACCTAAGCCTAATCCTTCGGTAGTTAGGACGCGCATCGCTTCCAGTACAAAGGTTTTACCGGCGATGTCTGCTTGTTTCTCTTGAATACCTTCAAAACGACCGATGGGGACGCCAAACTGCTCACGTACGAATGAATATTCCGCGGTAGACTTAAGAGCCGACTGGGCTGACGCTACGCCCATTGCCGGAAGAGAAATTCCGCGACCTGCACCCAGGCAGCTCACCAGCATTTGCCAGCCACGACCGATGTTGTTTTGACCACCAATAATAAAGTCCATGGGGATAAATACGTCTGCCCCCCGCGTCGTGCCGTTGTAGAAACGAATACCCATAGGATCATGACGATTGCCAAGTTCAACACCAGGGTGAGACTTTGGAATAAGGGCACAGGTGATACCCAATTCCAGTTGCTCGCCGAGCAATTGCTCTGGGTCAAATACTTTAAAGGCCAAACCAAGGACAGTGGCAATGGGGGCAAGGGTAATATAACGCTTGTCCCAGCTTACGGATAAACCAAGCACTTCTTCGCCTTCCCACATACCCATAGTGACAATACCCGCATCGGGGATTGCCCCGGCATCCGAGCCGGCTTCCGGGCTCGTTAGGGCAAAACAGGGAATGTCTGTACCCACGGCGAGTTTGGGTAACCACTGCTCTTGCTGAGCCGCTGTACCGTAGTGCATCAATAACTCACCTGGGCCTAATGAGTTAGGCACCATGACTGTTACCGCAATGGCACTACTTTTCACGGCAATCGTGGCGACAATAGTAGAGTTGGCATAAGCAGAAAATTCCAGACCATTAAACTTTTTAGGAATGATCAGGGCAAAGAACTTGTTCACCGACAAAAAATCTAAAATATTTTGTGGGATATGGTCGCCGTTTTGTAATTCAAAATCGTCAATCATGCCCAGTAACTCAGTCACCGGGCCATTTAAAAAGGCTTGTTCATCTGTACTCAATTTGGCCGCAGGGATAGCGCGCAGAGCATGCATATCAGGTTTGCCTTGATAGATGGAAGATTCCAACCATACATCGCCAGCTTCTAAGGCCTCTTGCTCAGTAAGTGAAATAGGGGGTAATACTTTTTTAAGACTCGTTCTAATACTCATAGTGTTTGCTCATCCGCTCATCTGACCAGTTGCTACTTATAATAACGTTTTCCACAGAAAGATCAAAACTCTTTGCTCTTTTGCTTAATAGAGTGTGGCTGAAGATTAAAGTGAAGCAGGTAAAAATAGTTTTAATTCAAAGGCATAATGCAGGGAATTAAGCAGTGCGAATGATCGCTTTTAATGAGTAATGGGAAAAAATACTGCGAAAATTAAACGAGAGTATAAATTAACTATGCTTTTCAGGAGGATATAATACCCTTTTCTTGCTACATTTTGTGGCAAAAAGGCCTCAGCCTTGAAGGTAGAACTTGAGTGACGTTTCCTGGTTGATTTTTGCCTGTGAAGTGCCGATACGGCTTTGTCACACTGTTTATTGACTGTGCTAGCCTTATAGGAATGAGATGCAAACTGCTTTCAGTTTTTATGTTCGGCTCAAAAGAGCCTGGAGAGATGAGTGAAATATTCATGGCTTAATGTGTCGGTAGCGCGCCCTAAAACGGTGATTTCGATTGCTTTCATTCTCATTTTCGCAATGGCTTTGGGTGGCAAAAACCTTTACTTTAGAGGAGACTATAAGGTCTTCTTTGAACCAGAGAATCCCCAGCGTCTGGCGTTCGAGCAGATGCAGGATACCTTTAGTAAAAATGAAAACGCCAGCATTATTATTGCCCCGCGTTCTGGTAATGTGTTTACCGCTGAAACCCTCGCCATGATTAAAGATATGAGCGATGAAGCCTGGCAAACGCCCTTGTCGACCCGAGTCGACTCCATCAGTAATTTTCAATATACCTGGGCCGAAGAAGACGACATGATCGTCGAAGATTTGCTGATGGATACCCGGCAACTGGATGATAAGGCCATTTCCCGTATTCGCAAAATTGCCCTGAGTGAACCAAATTTGGTAGGGCGTATGGTTTCACCACAAGGTCATGTAGCCATCGTGAATATTACCGTCAACCTGTCGGACGGTGATCAGACTGCTGAAGTATCAGAAATTACCACTGCCGTTAAAGCCCTCAGTGATAAATACCAGGCTCTTTACCCTGAGCATGATTTTTATCATACGGGGGTGGTGCTAATGAATCATTCCTTTGCTTCATCCGCCAAACAGGATGCGCAAACCTTAGTGCCACTGATGTTCTTAACCATAATTTTAATTATGTGGATTTTGCTACGAACCTTTATTGGCACACTTTCCACCGTCATAGTGATTATCGCCAGTATTGCCGCCACCATGGGTTTGTCAGGTTGGATGCATATGTTTTTGAGCACGGCGACCGTCAACGTGCCCACCATGGTGATGACCTTAGCCGTTGCAGATTGTATTCATGTCATTTCATCCATGTTATATGGCATGCGTCAGGGGAAAAGCAAAAAAGAGGCAATTCGTTACAGTATTGAGCTGAATAAAATGCCGGTATTTATCACCAGCATTACCACCGCCATCGGTTTTTTAAGCCTTAATTTTGCAGCCGTACCTATTCTGGCGGACCTGGGTAATTTAACCGCCATCGGGGTGATGTTTGCTTGTCTGTTTTCCCTGACCTTGTTGCCAGCCCTAATGACCCTGTTGCCGATGAAAGCAGTGAATAAGCCGATTGAAAGTACCGAGTATACGGAGCGATTTGGTGAGTGGGTGATCAGCAATCATCGACGTATATTGCCCTTTACCCTGCTGGTGGCGATTATTGGGGTGGGTTTTTCCTTCAAAAACCAACTGAATGATGTGGCGACTGAATATTTTGACGACACAACAGAGTTTCGCCAATCCACCCATTTTCAACAGGAAAACCTAAGCGGTATGACGACGCTGGGTTTTGCTATCTATACCCATAAAGAGTCGGGCATAAATTCGCCGGCAAGTTTGCAATTGCTTAACGATTTTAGCGAGTGGCTGCGGGCTCAGCCTGAAGTGGACCACGTGTCGACCATTACGGATACGTTTAAGCGATTGAATAAAAATATGCACGGTGATCAGCAAGAGTATTATCGACTGCCAGAAGATCAGGCCTTGGCGGCACAGTATTTATTACTCTACGAAATGTCCTTGCCCTATGGTTTGGACTTAAACAATCAGCTGGACATCAATAAGTCGGCTACCCGGATTATCGCCACAGTGCAAAATTTGGGCAGTAAAGAGATGACAGAAATTGAAGCGCGGGCCAAATCGTGGTTTGCCACAAGGGCCTCTGACAGCGAGTTAAAGGTGGCCAGTGTTGGATTGATGTTTGCCTACATCGGTGAAACTAATATGCAAAGCATGCTACAGGGCACCGTGGTCGCCCTCGTGCTGATTTCTGCCTTGCTGGTGTTTGCCTTACGCTCCTGGCGCATGGGCCTGATTAGCCTGATCCCCAACTTACTGCCTGCGGGCATTGGTTTTGGTATTTGGGGTCTGTATTCGGCACAAATCAACCTGGGTCTATCGATAGTGCTTAGTATGACCCTGGGGATCATCGTCGATGACACCGTGCATTTTCTAAGTAAATATCGTCACGCGCGCCTTGCAGGAAAAAGTGCCGAGGAAGGAGTGAGATTTGCCTTTGCCAGTGTCGGACGTGCCCTATGGATAACGACCCTGGTGCTAGTCCTTGGCTTTTCGGTGCTGACCTTGTCGCCGTTTGCCTTAAATGCAGATATGGGCATGTTAACCGGCATTATTATTGCTGTAGCCCTAGCGGTAGATTTTCTGTTTTTACCCCCATTTTTAATGGTATTTGATAAAAAACCAATTCATAAGGAAAAAATCCATGTCGACAAAGATATTAGCCAAAGTGCGTAGTCATCCGTTGATGGTCATAGGCTTATTTACTGTGTTTATTGGCCTGTGTTTTACCCAGGCAGTTTATGCCCAATCAGCGGAAGAAAAAGGCCTGGGTATCGCCAAGGAGCGCAAGCTGAGGGATCAGGGCTGGGGTGACAGTGTTGCAGACATGAGTATGGTTTTGCGCAACGCTCAAGGTCAGCAAGCCCAGCGAAAAATGCGTATTAAATCGCTTGAGGTAAGTGGCGATGGAGACAAAGGTTTAACCATCTTTGATCAACCCCGAGACGTAAAAGGTACGGCATTTTTAAACTTTTCCCATGCTCTTATACCAGATGAACAGTGGATATTTTTGCCAGCCTTAAAGCGAGTAAAACGAATTTCTTCACGGAACAAATCCGGGCCGTTTATGGGCAGTGAGTTTGCCTTTGAAGATATGAGCTCCTTTGAAATAGAAAAATATAAGTTTACGTTTCTCAAAGACCAGAACTACAATGGACAGGATACTTTTGTCGTTAAGCAAACCCCCAGAGATAAACATTCCGGTTACACCAAACACATTGTATGGATCGACAAACAACATTATCGCCCCTTAAAAATTGAGTTTTATGATCGTAAGGGCAGTTTGTTGAAGGTACTAACCCTGCATGACTATAAGCTGTATCTGGATAAATACTGGCGCCCTATGCGACTTGAAATGCACAATAAGCAAAGGGGCAAAAGTACCCAGTTAATCACCCATAGCCTAGCATTCAAAACAGGGCTGGATGAAGGGGATTTCAATAAAAACAGTCTCAAGCGGGCCCGTTGAGTGAAGACCGTGGTGTGAAATCATTAAGGATATGACGTGATAAAGTTAATCTTAGTGCTGGTAT
>JBLHIW010000088.1:0-12777 GCA_047618055.1 Paraglaciecola sp.
TCGATGGGCGATGGGGGCATAAATCTCAAGGGTTTCCCGGGCAATGCGGCGGCGCTTATCTGGCCGCAATGAACCCAATGTGCGCATATTGTGGGTGCGATCAGCCAGCTTGATTAGGATCACCCTAATATCCTGCACCATGGCCATCATCATTTTGCGAAAATTTGCCGCCTGCGCTTCTTCGGTGCTACTAAAATGGATTTTATCCAGTTTACTCACACCTTCTACCAGGTCGCTAACAACGAGGCCAAATTGTTCGCTGAGATCTTCCTTACTGTGATCGGTATCTTCGATCACATCATGCAGCAAGGCGGCCATCAGGGTTTCATGATCCAAACCCATATTAGCCAGGATACCCGCTACCGCGACAGGATGGGTAATATAAGGGTCACCACTGGAACGCATTTGCCCGTTGTGGGCATCACGGGCAACCACAAAGGCACGCTGCGTCTCCGCAACCTTTTCAGGGGGCAGATAGGCTTCAAGCTTTTGTTTTAAACCTTCAAATAGATACACGTTTTAGGCTATTCTCGACCAGTGTTTAACTTAAGAATACGGGGAAATTAGCAGGAAGCCAACGGCTTTACATCAGATTGATACAAGGCCGTTGTACTAAGGAATGCTTAGTGTTCGGAAAGGATATTGGAAACCGAAGAAAATTCAGCTTCATCTTGCTGTTGTTGATCACGTATATCACCGGCTTCAATGGTACTAGCGGTGACAAAACCCTGTTCGATTTCACGCAAAGCAACAACCGTAGGCTTATCCGTTCCCACTGGTACATGCGCTTCTTTACCTTCAATCGCAAGCTGTCGGGCACGACGTGCGGCCACTAAAACCAAATCAAAACGATTGCCAATTTTTTCTACAGCATCTTCAACTGTTACGCGAGCCATTATGATCTCCGTGGGTGTAATAGGGAAAAAAGGTCGCGTAGTATACTCACTAAGCGATCCATTTGACAGATATTTATGATCTATTCACTTAGCAGGTCGGCAAATAAGCTCTGGTGGCGAATAAGCTGTTTTTCTTTGCGCAGACGTCTGCTGGTAACAATGGCATCCAGTTCGCCCAGAGCCGCATTAAAATCATCATTCACCACCACAAAATCGAACTCGTGATAATGGGATATTTCAGCAACGGCCTTAGCCATCCGCTTGGCAATAACGTCTTCAGTGTCCTGACCCCGCTCGGTTAAACGCCGATGCAACTCTTCTTTGGATGGGGGGGCGACAAATATTGTGGCGGTGTCAGGGATTTGTGCTTTGACCTGTCTGGCACCTTGCCAGTCTATGTCTAAAAATACATCTTTACCCTGACGCAGGGTTTGCTCGATGACAATTTTTGAGGTGCCATAGTACTGTCCAAATACTTCGGCCCACTCAAAAAAGGCGTCTTTCTCAATGAGGGCCTGAAACGCTTCCCGGCTAACAAAGTGGTAGTGCAGCCCCTGTTGTTCTCCCGGTCTTGGGGCTCGTGTGGTATGGGACACGGAAACCTGCATCGCATTATTGTGCGTGTTGCTCGTCTGATGTTTATCCAATAATGCCTTGATCAAGCTGGATTTACCGGCCCCTGAAGGCGCCGCCAAAATAAATAAATTACCTAGTATTTGTGTCATATGCTTTTTTGCTACTTTGTTTTAGCTAATGTTTGAAAAATAAGTGTCGACGCTGTTATGCAATGTTAGCATATTCATCACGAATGCTTAGTGGTGGATGAAAAAATGAACGATAGCCAATATCATCTTTTAGTAGATGAAGTATTACTGACCTTAGAAGAGGCCTTAGACAAAATTGAGGTGGATATCGACTACGAATCTGCCAGCAGTATTTTGAGCCTGACATTTGAAAATGGCACTAAGATCATTATTAACAAACAACCGCCCCTGCATCAAATTTGGGTGGCGACTAAATTTAATGGCCATCATTTCAATTATCAAGATGGACTATGGATCGACGAGCGCACCGGCGTTGAGTTTTGGTCATTCATGGATGAAGCAGCGACAAAACAAGCCCTGCAGCCTGTTTTGATATCCACCCACAAACCCTAAAAATTAGTTGCAAGAGACCCTATCAATGAGTGAAAACAGCCTACCCTATGTTGAAGTCAACCCTAGTTCCACGCCCCGAGCAACGGTCATTTGGTTGCATGGTCTGGGTGATTCTGGCAATGGCTTTGCGCCCATCGTGCCCGAGCTTAAGCTCCCTGAAGAGCTGGCCATTCGTTTTGTTTTCCCCCATGCCCCTATGCGTTCGGTGACCATTAACAATGGCATGTCAATGCGAGCCTGGTACGATATCACCAGCATGGATTTTAACAATCGGGCCGATAGTAAGGGGGTGCATGAATCAGCGGCTCTGGTCGAGCAGTTGATCGACGACGAAATAGCCAGGGGCGTCCCAGCCCAGCGTATTGTGCTGGCGGGGTTTTCTCAAGGGGGTGTCATTGCCCTGCACTTAGGTACGCGTATCAATAAAAAATTAGCTGGGATTATGTCATTATCCTCTTATATGGCAGAGTCTGAAACCCTGAGCAGTCAGGCACATGAGGCAAATCGCCAGACCCCTATTTTTGTCGCTCATGGACAACAAGACGATGTGGTGCCCCTGTTCCTCGGTAATACAGCCTATAAAGTCCTTGAGCAAAATGGCTACCCTGTAGAGTGGCGGGAATACGTGATGCAGCATAATGTGTGCGTGCAGGAGCTAAATGACATATCAGCCTGGTTGCAGCAACGGTTTGCCTAAGGGTGGGTGAGCAAGGCCCTGCGCACCAGGTGATGAAATAATTAAGTCTGTTAACCGGTTTAATGGCGTAATCGTTATTTATACTCAAACTAACTGGAGACATGATGAAGGTACTTAAATTACTCACAAGCTTGTTAGCACTTACTTTTTCTATATCTGCGCTGGCACGGGATCCTATCGAGACGGGCACCTTTAATAATCATGCAATTTACGGCTACGACACGGTGGCCTATTTTACTGAGAATAAAGCGGTAAGAGGGAAAAAGACCAACAGCTATGCATGGCGTGGTGCAGATTGGCATTTTGCCAGCACGGCGCACCGGGAGTTATTTATCGCTGATCCGGAAAAATATTCCCCACAGTACGGTGGTTACTGCGCTTACGCTATGTCTGATGGACGTTTGGTGAGTATTGATAAGGATGCGTTCACGATACATGCAGGTAAACTTTACTTAAATTACAGTAACAGCGTAATGAAAGAGTGGCGCAAAGAGATGACTCAATTTATTGCCGAAGCGGATGCAATTTATCCGACTGTGGTTGATTTACCGACTAACTAAGGACCGCATTCCTAATGCCAAATGTACCTTAAGTTCATCTGGATTTTTTTATTTACAACACAAACCCTCATCTCTTTGGTAGCAGTAAGGTGGACGAATTTAGCTCTTTATCATCCACGGGCCCATGCTGCCTGGATTTCAAATCTCCCTTAATTAGCCCCCATTATATTGTCCGGCAACAAGCCTTTTCTTTTTATGGCGGGCCTAACTCTGTTAGTCGGGCATCATTATACTCGTAGAATTTATTGGTACTGATAGAGGCCTTAGTGGTCAGCCAAAATACCCGATGACAGGTTTTTTCATACCCATTACCTTCAGTTAAATATCCACTTATTATTAAGGGACTTAATCGTTTATTAGCGAAAAACTGGCTGTTTATCAATAAATTGAAAAAATAACACGGTATCCTTGCCATTGAACCTAGCGGGGTCAACATCAATCATTAGGGTCTGCCTAAGCAGACCAAAGGCGATTCGACTTAATGTTGTTTTATCCTATATTCTAAGCCTTAGCTATTTAGTCTCTGTGCTTTTTGCCGGTCGGTGGTAGACTTTAGTCAATTAAAACTGCCCCTCATTACACCTGTGGCACCGAAGAGGAAACTGCATGAAACCCCGAGTGATCCGTATCGCCACCCGTAAGAGCGCCTTAGCATTGTGGCAGGCCGAATATGTGAAACAAAAGCTGATTGACGCCCATCCGGATATCACCATTGAACTGGTGCCCATGAGTACTCAGGGTGATAAAATCCTGGATACGCCCCTGGCAAAAATTGGTGGTAAGGGCTTGTTTATCAAAGAGCTGGAAGTGGCCATGAGTGAAGACCGGGCAGATATCGCCGTACACTCTATGAAGGATGTACCCATCGCCTTTCCCCCCGGTTTTGGCCTGCACGCTATTTGTGAGCGGGAAAATCCTTTTGATGCCTTTGTATCAAATACCTTCGACAGTATTGAGGCATTGCCGGACGGTGCCATTGTTGGCACCTCAAGTTTACGCCGTCAATGCCAATTACGTAGCGCCCGCCCGGATCTGCAAATTCGCGATTTACGGGGCAATGTCAATACTCGCCTGGCCAAGTTAGATGCGGGTCAATACGACGCAATTATACTGGCGGCGGCTGGATTGATCAGACTGGACATGCAAGACAGGATCAAGGTCTGCATCAAGGCGGAATTTTCACTGCCCGCAGTGGGGCAAGGGGCGGTAGGCATTGAATGTCGCAATGATGACGCCGATTTGATCGCCTTGTTAGCGCCATTAAATCACCCGAAAACAGCCTGTAGGGTGAAGGCCGAACGGGCATTGAATGCCAAATTAAATGGCGGTTGTCAGGTGCCCATTGGCAGTTTCGCCGAGTTGCAAGGGGATCAGCTGCACCTGCGGGGTATGGTGGGTTCCCCTGACGGCACGCGGCTGCTTCACGCCCAGGGTAGGGGCCATATAAGCGAAGCAGAGCAAATTGGTGTGTTAGTCGCCGAACAACTTCTCGAGCAGGGCGCGGGGGAAATATTAAGCGCCCTATATACGGAAGATGTTAATACCGAAGAGAGTCAGTGAAATTTTTGCTGCTTAGGCCCCAGGCAAAATGCCATAAAAGCTGTGAAAACTTCTCTGCAGCAGGCTTATCTGCCGTGGGGCTGGGATTGCTCGATACCGAGCCAGACCAACAGGCCGTAGCGCAACTTAGGGATAAGGTAAGTAAATTAGGGGCCAACAGCAAAGTCATTGTGACCAGTACGGTGGCTGCCGACCTCATCACTCAAGCCGATTACGACTGGCCGCCGGGCATGCAAATGTTTGCCGTCGGCTCGGGCAGTGGCAAAATATTAGCAGATCATGGTTTTACCGTGTTCGTGCCAACGCTAGCCAGTACCGAAGGTTTGCTGGCCTTGAGGCAGCTTGCTGAAGTCAAAGACCAGGATGTGCTAGTGGTCAAAGGACAGGGGGGCCGGGAAACATTGCTCGAGCAACTCAAACTAAGAGGTGCCAGAGTGAACTCATGGGAATTGTATCGTCGTATTAGGGTACAAAAACCCCAAAGCACTCAGTGCTGGCAACAGGAGCAAATTCATTGCATTATTGCCACCAGTGGTGAGCTTATTTCTGAGGCGTTTACCCAACTGCCTAATGGCTGGTTGAAAGGGATGCCGTGGATAGTGGTTAGTCAGCGCCTCGCAGATATTGCAGCTAAACTGGGTATCAAACGCATAGTGATTAGCCGCGATGCAAGTGACGACAGCCTGATCATGTGCGCTAAACAAGTAATCGGCAGCGCTGAACAATTTTTGGAGCATTAAATGGCGGAAAATCAGGACAAAACAGGCAAGTCAGACGAGCAAAAACTGGCTGAACTGGAACAGCAATTAAGCACGAAGGCAAGCCAAAGCAAGCAGACCAAGACCTCAGCTGTCGAGGCTGCACAGGTCAAAGCCACTGCCAAGCCAGCGCCTCCAGTCGCCCCAGAGAAAGCCAGGGTTTCTGCAAAACCAGAGCTGCCCTCTTCCCGCGCCGCGAGTCCAGCGGCCAAGACCGGCCGCAACGACGGGCAGGGAACGAAGACCGGCTTCTTATGGTTTGTCACCCTCGTCAACTTACTTATTCTCATTACCGTTGTCGGTGGGGCATACTGGGCGTGGCAGCAATGGCAAGCCGAGGACGCCCAAAGGCAGGTTGAGGGTGAGCAGCAGCGGGGGTTTTTCAGTACCCAGCAACAAAGCCTGGAGCAAGCAGCGCAGGCTAACCGCCGGATTAAAGACGAGCTGCAGCAGCAAAATCAGGCCCTGCAAAGCAGATTTGAAAACCTGCTCGAGCAAGTACAAGTAAGTACTGCACAAGCCCAGGCCAACAAACGCACTCTGGCAGATATCAGCGTCAGGCGTCCTTCCGACTGGCTATTAGCGGAAGCCGATTATCTGGTGCGCATGGCGGGCCGGAAATTATGGTTAGAGCAGGACGAAAAGACCGCAATATTGATGCTGCAATCTGCAGACAGCCGTCTGCAAGATATGGATGATCCAAGTTTATTGCCTATTCGCCAGCAACTGGCCAGCGATATCCAGAGCTTGCAGCAAATTAATCCCGTGTCCCTTTCCTCTATCGCCCTGGCAGTGGGTGCCTTGGTACAACAAGTGGATAATCTGCCTTTGGCAATGTTTAAACGACCTGAAGTGATAGCAGAAGAAGTCGGTGTATCAGGCTCCGTAGACGATTGGCGCACTAATCTGAAAAAGAGCTGGCTGGCTGTAACAAAAGACTTTTTCAGCGTGAAGCGCAAGCAAGCCCAGGTGCAGCCCTTTATGAACGAACAGCAACAATGGTTGGCTCGTGAGCAGCTCAAGTTAAGCCTGCAGCAAGCAAAGGCCGCCATCTTGAAAGAAAATAACAGCCTCTATCAACAATCATTACAGGCCAATTTAGCCCAGTTAATTGAAAATTTCGATCTCCAGACACCGGCGGTTGCCCAGTTTGTTGCCAGCCTGCAAAACCTCCTTGATACGGATGTAGAGCGCATCTATCCCGGCCAGCTTTCAGCCGCGCCTTTGCTCAAAGATCTTATCGACATACGGATGGAGAAGCGATTTGTGACAGGAGAGTCTTTACTATGATCCGGATCCTGGTGACCTTCCTAATGCTGGTGATTGCCTTAGTAGCATCGGCGATGATTTTTGATGACAGAGGCTATGTATTTGTTGAATTTAGTGGCTGGGTAATGGAGATGAATGTGTTCTCCATGGCCATTATGTTTATCGTGTTTTTTATCAGCCTGCTGCTGTTGTCCTGGGCGGTGAAAAAAACCTTATTACTCGCCTCTGGTTCGAAGAACTGGTTAGGCACCTGGGGGGCCCGCAAAAAACAAAAGGCCTTTCACCGGGGCCTGTTTGCCTTAGCAGAACAAAATTATCTGGAGGCCCGCAAGCAACTCAGTATCATTGAACACGACGACTTTGACGGGCTCAACCTCTTAGCCGCCGCCCAGGCAGAACTCGCCTTAAATGCCCCTGAAAAAGCCCGAGAAAACTGGCGCCTGGCAAGCACCTATGACAAAGCCGCATTGGCAGCCCATCAATTTTTAATTGCCGATCTCTTGCAGCAGCACAATCCCGGTGAAGCGCTGAAGCTAATTGAGCAACTTGAGACCCAACAACAAGAGCAGCCCCATGTGCTGAAGTTATGGGCCCAGGCACTCGGACAGGCCGGTAAATGGCAGGAACTCAAGGACCGCCTCAAAGGCTGGAAAAAGCCCCTGGGGGAAGACTACGCCTTCTTTATGCAACAGGCTTCAAAAGGCAGTTTTGCTGAAATCGCCAGTAAACAGGGCGCAGCACAACTAAAGGAAAACTGGCTATCTTTGCCACGGGCCACCCGTAAAGACCCCGCCCAGCAAGCCGCCTATGTGCAACAACTGATTGATCAGGGCATGCACAGTGATGCAGAGTTGGCGCTGGTGGAATACCAAAAATCCGACCCTCAGCCCTTGCTAATGCCCCTGTTCAAACAAATAAAACTACCTAACCCTAGTGCTTCAATTAAAAAACTCGAAACCTGGTTGAAGCAAGATACTATGAACGTGGAACTGCTCTCCACGTTGGGACATTTGGCATTTCATGCAAACGATCCAGTGTTGGCTGAAAAGGCACTGGCTAAGGCCATTAAGCTTGGCAACCGTCAGCAGGACTTATTACTCATGGCTCAGTTAAAAGAGTCTCAGCAGCAAGAACATCAAGCCCTGGCCTTGTATAAACAAGGCATGGCCCAGCAAAATGGTTAAAAATGTCACTAATCGTCAGATAATGTGAATTAACATTGGAAAACACCGCATAAGTCTTTAGAATCACCGCTCGCTTATCACAAGCAATGCTTTGTTCAAAAAGCACCCGTAGCTCAGCTGGATAGAGCGTCGCCCTCCGGAGGCGAAGGTCACAGGTTCGAATCCTGTCGGGTGCACCATTTCTTACTTACATCCTACCCCCTTAGATCTCCTCAGTACTTGAATAACCATAATTTGTGCACCCGATGGGGTGAGAACCTGTATGGCTTCGACCAAAACGTTGGGAACGTTTTGGCACAGCTTTAGCTGGCCCGCAGGGTAAAACACATGGATGTATTTTATAATCCTGTCGGGTGCACCATTTTTAAAGGCCTTCAGGTCATATTAAGAGAATTAACATCTCAAAACTTCATTCCATGTAGCAAATATGTAGCAGTTGAAATGATTTACACACCTGTTTGGTTAGATCGCTGTATCTGGGTTTGGTATGGTATGGATGGTTTAATGCTTTTGGTCGCCTAAGTGCCATAAGGGGCCCTTGGCAAGCATGTAAATATCTAAGGGTTTTAGCCTTTTAACAGCAAGTCCTGCCTAAGACCGGTCATTGCTCGGATCATCAACTGATCCTCAGCAATGGGCCTGCCTCTGTTTGCGACCCATGCTCACTTCAATGTTATGCATCGCACCAAGCAGGTTTATTTCTCTCGCAGAGGCGCGAAAGCGCAGAGCAAAAAAGGCTAAAACAAGTCGATTTTACCCCTAATATCCGTTCAGTTTTGAATTTATGGGGTGAAGTGTCAGGTTTCTTTACATATTTTATATGCTGCTTTGATTGGGATATTACTGGTCAATAAAGCGGAACTTTGTCGGCAAACAGAGCAAAGTTATAAATTATATAGGGATGAGATGTTGATCTAAAAATATAGCTGAGCCCTTAGTTTTAGTGACTTATCAACATGGTTAAGGGTTTTTATCTGCCGAGCGAATATTATTTTTTATGAGATTAACGTTATTTTATAGCGCCAGCCTTAATAAACGATAGACCGGTAATTATTATATACATACAGCTTACCCCTTAAAATGTGTCAGGTTTTTTTACACATGCCGAATAGTGAGAGCGCTTACCTTTGTAAAGTGGTTTGTCCCTGGTTACGGCATGGGCACATTAGCATCGCCCATCACTGTCAAAGTTGCTACCCAGATGGCCTACAGACACTATACTGCCTATCTTGTAGGGCAGTGGCCACTGAGTCCTGTGCACACCTTAATCAACACCACCTCCTTCAATATCATGTCTTTCTTTCATGTATCAGTGTTGTATAAAGCTGATATCTACGTGATTAATTGCGGCATTTCGAAGTGTTAGTGTCAGGTTATTTTACAATTTTAAAAAATAAAAAATACTTTAACTTACTAAATAAGTTAAGTGATTGAAATTACTATGTATTATCATATGGATCAATTATTGCTTATATTCCTTCAAGGGTGAGGTTTCACTCTTGAATTACCACTTTCAACTTCATCAACGAATAAAAGAGTATCAAATGAAATTTAAAGCATTCAAAGCAACATTGGTTAGAATTACCCCCTCTATTAGTGGTTTTACAAATGTAGGATTAAATCTAAACAAATTTTTCTTGAGTACTATCGCGTTGGTGACTTTGTCATTGGGCGTAATATCATCAGTTGAGGCAACGCTAATCGATGCCAAGCTAATTCGTATCACACAGAATTTGAATGATGGCAGCTGGCTTATGATAGCTGAAATAGAAGCTTACAAATTGGGCTCAGCTACCAATGTGGCGCTTCAGTCTAATGGCGGTTCTGCTAATGCAGATAGTTCTGGTTTTGGTACTGTACCTGGCGATGTTATCGATGGCGATACAAATCCAGCACATGGTGGGGGGTCAGTATGGCACTCGGGGGCACCAGGTTCTGGCGGATTTGTCGAGGTGACCTTGTTCAACAGTGTAGATCTAGCCCAGATAGACATATTCCTGCGAAGCGATACTAATCCACATTGGAGCTCTAACTTTCAACTAACTGTATGGGATTCTTTTGCAAATATAATCTATGATGAGGCAGTTATAGGTTACGGTGCTGCACCGTATTACGCCCCTGTTTCTTTTCAAACGGTATCATCAAGTGTGCCAGAGCCATCTATCATCGCAATCTTTGCATTAGGAATTGCTGGTATTGGATTTGCGCGTAGACGTCGAGCTTAAACCCTTGCAATCCTGCGGCAGTCTACCGCTGCCAACGTTTTACATACCAAGCTAAGGCCAAAGCCATCTCATCTGAGGTGGCTTTTTTCATGCTTAATTGCTCACAAAGCTGCCGGTAATGCAAAACGTGTTTTTCTACTGTCTTTGCTGCCACGGTTAAGTGTTTATCAAATTAACAGGACACCCATCGTAATAAATCGAAATTATCATGGATGTCCATGTAACTCGCACGGGATATACCCGCGCTAAAAGACACTGCCCTTCATGCTATTAGCAGCTTGTAGCGCTATGCTGCAAGCTGCTCAAATTAAAAAGCAAACCCTACATTCATTGTCAAAAACAACTAGTGAGCAATCACTTTAAATTCTATTGAACTTGGGTATTGTTCACTGTGATACAGCTTATGTTGCGCCTTAACGTAATCTTCTGCTTTGGCGTTAAAGATATTTTCAACATATTTTTGTGGGTTCATATCCATAAACGGAAACATGCTGCTTTGTACCTGAATTTGTAACTTATGCCCACGTTTGATGGTGTGCAATACATCCAAGAGTTCAAATTTAACCAGTGTAGGTTTATTTGGCTCAAAGGGTTCAGGCGTGCTCATGCTGTTTCTGAAACGCCCACGAATAATGCCCCAGCGCACTAATTCATGGCGGTTGCCGGTTTTTTTGTCAACTTTATTAGTGGTTTCATCCATACCGGGAAATACATCCACTAATTTAACCACAAAGTCGCCAGCACTTTGGTCAGTGGAAACCCACAAATTAATATCAATTGAGCCCGCAATGGTTTGATCTTCTGTTGCCACTTCATTATTAAACACTAAAACATCAGAGCGACGAGCGGTAAAACGTTGATCTTCAGCCATATAAGGACGATCCCAACCACGACTGACTTTGTCTGAGTGGGGAACGGGTTTGTTTGGATCGCTAATATAGTCGCTTGAACCACCTGTAGACTCTTTGTGATCAAGGAGTTTTTCATTGGCTCCCATATACAGCACCACGTCTTTAGCTTCTTCTGGAGGCCAAGTATCAAATTCACGCCAGCGGTTAGCACCAGTTTCGAACATCGTTGCTTGAGCCAAAGAGACTGCTTTAGCGTCTTTGTCCTGTTTAGCGTCTTTTAGATTTTGTTTAAAAAACGGTAATAAAATACGTTCTTGAAACCATTCACTGGTATTAAAACCAAACTCGGCTTCACCCATTTTGCTGCCGTCTTTGCTATTCCACTGGCCGTGGTACCAAGGTCCCATGATGAGATGGATATTGTCCTTTTTGTTAGCTTTTGACATGGTTTGATAAGTGGCTAGTGGACCATAAAGATCTTCGGTGTCATACCAACCGCCTACCACTAAGGTAGCGGGTTTTACATCAGTAAGATGCTGTAACACGTTACGGGCCTGCCAATATTCATCGTAATTTGGATGTTCAGTTAATTCATTCCAAAAAGGCCGTTCACCATTAAAATAGTTTTTATTAACGTTGCTTAAGGGGCCCAGTTTACGGAAAAAATCATAACCATCCGGGGTGATTGAGTCCATACCTTTGGGCCAATAGGCAAACTGACCTTCGCGCTGCTTATCGAAAGTATCGAAGAAAATAAAGGCCATTGGAGTAGAAAATGCACCATTACGATGAAAATCATCATAAAACCAGTTAGCGATTGGGGCTTGGGGTGAAATCGCTTTTAGTGCTTTATGGCTATTGATGGCTGCGACTGAAGTATAATACCCAGGGTAGGACGTGCCCCACATACCCACTTTGCCATTATTATTTGGAATATGTTTAAGCAACCAGTCGATGGTGTCATAGCTGTCTGTGGCATCATCGGTGGCATTACCCCCCTTAACACCTGCGTCTTGGGGACGCATATTAACGTACTCACCTTGGGACATAAATTTGCCACGTACATCTTGAAAAACAAAAATAAACCCGTCTTTTTCAAAAATTTCACTTGGCCCTAATTTAGTTTTATATTTATCCGCACCATAAGGGGCAACGCGGTAGGGAGTGCGTTGCATCATCATCGGATATTGAGTTGATTTGTCGTACGGGATGTACACTGAAGTAAATAATTCGACCCCATCGCGCATTGGGATTTGATATTCATATTTAGCGTAATGAGAACGAATATACTCGGCTCTTTTATCTGGTTCTTTGATATCTGCAGCTTGTACCAATGTTGTCAACATGACGCAACAACACAGTACGATCAACCCCGATAAGGTTTTTTTATTCATTACGTTATCCTTTAAATTGAAGTAGCGACGTTATCGCCATGTATTGAATACTACTATGGCTAGTGTTTGTATTCTAAAAAAACCAAGCATTTCATCCCTATAACGCACTCAAGCTTGTGTTATAAACTTTACGCCTAAGTAGTAGTTCACATTAGCTTAGCGTTTTAAGCTAATGTGACGATGGGGTGTGAGCCAACCGCAGGCATTCACAACCTTTTTTGCCTGC
>JBLHIW010000089.1:0-12570 GCA_047618055.1 Paraglaciecola sp.
GCTCGCTTTTTACCGCCACGAAAATTCACCGGTTCAAAGCCACCCATGTTTTTTATCATTCCAGCCCGATATCATCAAACCCACACAATGGGCGCCACCAGGAATTCACGCATACTTCCAATGATGCCTTGCAAGAGATTGTAGTCGGAGACGTCCAGCAACGATTTTTAGGCTTCGCTTCCATTTTTAATTTCATTACAAAATCAATTTGTCGTGCCTAAAAGAGGGATTATGCACCGGGGAAATAACTGCTATGGTAGTGAGTTGACACATCTACATCGCTCAAAGGCACCTTAATGAAATACATCAAACACTATCAATGCATTGAGTGCCAAGCACAGTATCCAGTGGATAAAGTGATGAATTTGTGTCCCATAGATGGTCGGCCCGTGCAAATGGTGGTGGATGTGAAAAAAATTGCCGAAGAGCATCCATCGATGAGCTGGTATCACCCAGAAGTAAACAACATGTGGCGTTTTGGCCCCTTGTTACCGTTTGATATCAGTACCGATGCAAGTGATGTCTGCACGTTGGGAGAGGGGCACACCCCAATCATCGATATCAGTCAGTATGCCCTGTGCAAACGTTTAGGTTTAGAGGTTTACTTAAAAGAAGAAGGTCAGCCCCATGCTGGCTACGGTGCCAATCCTACCGGCAGTTTTAAAGATCGGGGCATGGCTGTTGTAACCACGATGGCCCGTCACTATGGACTCAAAAAATTGACGGTTCCCACCCAGGGTAACGCCGGGGATTCACTGTCAGAATATGGCGTGGAGTACGATATCGATGTGGCGGTCATCATGCCTGACGACACGCCCATGCCTATTATGGGTAAAGTGGCAGCCTACAGTTTAAAACATCCCGGCATTAGCCTCGATCTGGTGCAAGGCACAATCCGGGAAGCCGCCGGTTTAATGAAGGAAAAATATATACCTAAGGACTATTTTAACTGCGCAACCTTTCAGGAGCCGGGCTGGCGCATTGAAGGTAAAAAAACCATGGGTCTGGAATTAGCCGAACCCTGGCCAAATCTAAAAGAAGATTGGTCTTTACCGGATGCCATTTTATATCCTACCGGCGGTGGGACAGGGATACTGGGTATGTGGAAGGCCTTTGATGAATTGGAGAAACTGGGTGTGATTGGGTCAAAACGCCCAAGAATAATCGCGGTACAAAGTGATGCAAACCGCCCGGTGGTCTGCGCTATAGAACAAGGCCTGCAAGATACGCTTGCCACCAATGGCGGACAAACCATCGCCACCGGCATCAATGTGCCGGGCGGGGTAGGGCACAAAGGGGTACTAAGGATCATCCGTCAAAGTGGCGGTGGAGCTATTTCGGTAAGTGAACAGCAAATTGCACAACACTGTAAACAGATTTACCAACAGTTTGGTATTTGGATCTGTCCGGAAGGAGCTGCGACGGTTGTTGCCCTAAGTCAGGCCAAAGAACAGGGATTGCTCAAATCGGGGCAAAAAGTCGTCTGTTTTAACACCGGCAGCGCTGAAAAATATCTACCTAATATCCGCGAACTCTTTTCACCAGAATGAGCCTCTGATAAAGCATGCTCGCCTAAGAATATTAGTCCCGTAGTAACTGGGGCTATTTACCTTACTGGCGCAGGCCTATTTTTATCACTGTCGATCTAATCTGCTTGGTCTGCTCCCTTACTCTCATTACAATGATGCACCCAATGGAAATAGCCCTTTAAAAGGTGTTAGAGTGATTTCATTCGCCTGTCCAATTAAAAAAAAATGAAAAACTTTATCCCCTTTGTGCCCTATTTAGCCGGTTGGTGCCTGTTATTACTCAGTGCTTCCCTGTATCCCATTAGTCTGCTCAACGGCGTGCTTCAATTGATCTTGTTTCTTTTTGTCGTTTGCATTCCCATCTGGCGGACCGGCAGGATGTCCTATGTGGATATTGCCTGGCCCTGGGGATTAGTGTTAATCGGCATACTCACCTTCATATTCAGTGATGGCTATGGGCCACGTGTTGTGGTCGTCAGCATGGCTTATATTTTTGCTGGGGCCAGAATGGGCTTAGGCGCGCTAAAAATGTGGAAGTTGGGTTACCTAAAAAAGGAATTTCCCCGCTATGAATATCAAAAAATAAGATGGGAAAAGGCGGGCAAAACTAATATTCCCTTAGCCATGCAGGTAGAAGCCTTAGTACAAGGCCTGGCTAATGCTGCGTTTTTGGCGTTCCCCGCTTTTATTATTGCTTCAAACTCCAGTGCCGAATTCTCCCTATTGGAAATAATTGGACTGGTGGTATGGATTGGTGCTTTTGTCATGGAGTCAGTTGCAGACGCACAAAAATTGAAATTTTTGCAGAAAAAGCGCCAAGCTGGCGAAAAAAACACTGTCTGTAATGTAGGGCTCTGGCGGTACTCCAGGCACCCCAATTATTTTGCCGAATGGATGGTTTGGAATGGTCTGGTGATTGCTGCCATTCCGTCCTGGTTAGCCTTATATGGTAGTGAGACTATGGTAATTTGGGTGCTGTTAGCCGCAGGGCTATTTTTTACATCCAGATTTATGTATAGCACACTAGTTTATTACACGGGCGCGGTACCTGCTGAACATTATTCTGTTCTAAAACGCTCGGCATATAAAGACTATCAGGCCAGTACCAATATGTTTTTCCCCGGTAGACCCAAAAATAACAACTAGCCAATGCCAGTGCAGGGGCATTAATACAAGTAACGGTATTGCCGGGGGAAAGGCGTAAAGATAAAACTTTGGCGTCAAATAATCTGTAAACTATGGTTCATAGCCTTGGGTGTGAATTTTACATTTAATTTAACGCTTACCCTGATAATATCTCAAACTATAAAACACAATTAGCCCGGAGTTGCCAATGCGCAAAGTTCAATTAAAAAAAGAGCCGGCAGAGCTCTATAAAGTTCTGAAGTTCGAAGGGATCGTCGATTCTGGTGGTCAGGCGAAATTGGCCATCAGTGATGGTCAGGTTGTTGTGAATGGCGAAGTAGAGACACGTAAGCGCAGGAAGATCGTAGACGGCGATACGATTGAATTTTCCGGTGAGACCCTTGAGGTAAGCTTTGTGGAACAAACAGGGACATTGCCACAGAATATGGATTAATGCAGTCTGAATAACAGCAATGCTTTTTTATGGCTTCTATCGCGCAGTCAGTTGTGTTGAGATAGAATATTCAAGGCCTGCAACGCATGCCAGAGGCTTCCTATACAGGTATGCTGCATATGTCGCTCAGGCCATTTTTGGCCTGCCGGTCACCTTTTTTTGCGCCTATACACACACGCTTTCCTTAAAGCTTGGCCGTCGTGGTTACCCAGGCAATCGCTTTTAAAGTCTAATTTAATATCGAAAGCATTTTGGAATGTCTTGTGCGCTCTGTTTACTGTCCCGCAATAGCCGCAGCGATGCTCAAAGTGAGCGATACGAGCAAAATATTGCATTTTTATAACTACCTGAAAATTTAGTATACCGTTGCCTGAGATCTTTAACGCAAATGGCCCTCGTCATTGTGAGTCTTGATGCTTTTATTTCTATAGCCTCATAATTTATAGTTATATATTTATAATTAATCCATATTGATTATCCTCAAAAGAGTAATAAAATTACCTTTGTATATTGATGGATTTATTTTTCAATATATAGAAGCAAGAATTTTTTGTATCAGATTCTTAAATATATCTACTTTCAAGGCATCTCAGGTCTCGCCTTCCTGGCTGATATAGCTGTAGCGGTTGCTTCAAGTCAATTGCTCTGCCGTAAATCATTCACGGCATTGCAAATCACTTTAATTAGCCATCTATACAGAGGGTAATATCATGGCTCAGAAAAAACCATACATCATCACCGCATCGGAAGATGTTGACATTAATGAGATTGCCGACGACAAAATTGGATCAATTATCAAGAATGCGTCGGTGCAAGATAGTGCAACGATAATGGCGACGGCACATATGCCCAAAGAGGAGGATGTGTTAACGAATAATGAGTTCAACATTATGACAGCCAGTTTAACGGATAGTGAAGCAAAGAAGTTATCCAGTGAAACGGGCATTAAGTATGTGGAACTGGATGAGGAAGTGTTTGCAATAGATGATGATCTTGCTGTGTTCGAACCTGAGTTGGCGGAAGACCCAGGCGATAGCTATTTCGAAAGTAATAGTCAGTTTGAAGACGAAATAATAATGAATGACCTGGAATCGGCAGCGACTATGTTCGATGCAAATCTCAGTGATCAGGAATTGGTGCGACTGGCCGAACTAGACCGCCAACGTTCTCCGGAAGAGGCGGATAATATCGATTTCGATCTCAGCGGACAGTTATTGATGTTAGGTGATCAACTCGATGAAACCGCTGAGGTGATTGCTAAGAAGACTAAGTTGTCCGCAACGGCCGCTCGTCAGTTGATCACTGCGCTGGCAATAGAGTTGCAAAGCGATTTACGGTCAGATATGAGCCCAATGGCCTTAGAGCAAAAAATCGAGCGAGTAGTTAAGGGCTATGAACCCGCTCGTGATGAAGCGTCGATTATGGCCAGGGACTATATCACATACGGGCTGCGCATGATTTTCGCACCCTATGCCTGGCGATATACAAAAGGACTCAATGCCCGGGTGGCCGTTGTAGATACTGGTATCGCGAGACAACATAGTGATTTGCGTGTCTATGGGGGCGTGAGTTTTGTCCCTGGCGTGACCAGTTGGAATGATGATCAGGGGCACGGTACGCATGTTGCGGGCACTATTGCTGCGTTGGCAAATACCCGGGGCGTAGTCGGGGTCGCACCGCTGGCTCGTCTATACGCAATTAAAGTGCTGGACCGTCAAGGAAGTGGCAGGATAAGTTGGATTTTGAATGGTTTAACGGCCTGTTATAGGGCCCATATGCATATCGTCAACCTGAGCCTGGGCTCGCTTGCGACTACCCACGATAGGGGAACTTATAGTCGGGCATATGAACGTGCAGGACTGCTGTTACGTCGCCGTCGTATCTTAGCCGTGGCAGCTGCTGGAAATTCAGGTGCGACCAGTCGGCCATACGTAAACAATCCCGCTCGATGTCCATCGTTCATGGCGGTTGCTGCAGTTGATAGTCAGGGACGACGTGCACCTTTCTCAAGTTACGGACCACAAGTTGAAATCGCAGCTCCCGGGGTCGGTATTTGGTCGACGACTAATAATGGGGCTTATGGACAAAAGAGTGGTACCAGTATGGCTGCACCCCATGTGAGTGCTACGGCTGCGTTGAACAAGAGTCGGCGCCCCCATGAGACAGGTACTCAGATTCGAAGTCGTATCAATTCAACTACCAGAGATTTGGGAACACCGGGTCGTGACCCGTTTTATGGCTACGGATTGGTGAATGCCTATCGTTCGGTAGTGTAATTTATTACCTGTTGGGACTTTAGGTATTACCTTGATGGGGAATGATACTAAATGCTGGTCGCAGTTTTTCGGCGACTAGCATTATTATTTTTATTGCTAAATCCCTGTAAATGTATGGCTGGGCTTAATGAGCTCGTTTTACATTCAGGGACACTCTGCCTATGTGAGGGTAGGTAATGTTTAAGTTAACACTTAGTTCAATTTTAATTTTATCAGGTAGGTAATCTATGACAAAACCATTGATGTTATCTCAAGATTTATTAAGTGATTTTAGCTGTCAACCAGAGCAACGCAGGCACGTTTTGATTAGTTGCGTGGGTGATCTTGAACAAATTAGCATTGAATTAGAAAAAAGAGGTATCAACATTGAAGGGAAAATGAACGAACTGAATATATTGCAAGCAAGTATCGCTTTTAATGATTTGCTGAAACTTCAAGAGATGAGCAATATAGAGTGGGTTGAAATTGACGAAGAGGTTCACGTTGACTAGGAATACCGGTATCAATGTGCTGAGGGGAGAGTCGGGCACAAAGCTGAGTTAGAGAACATGGGACAAAGTGGTGGTAGGGCAATATCGGTAAGTGCTAAATAAATTATTCCAGCCTGGGAACAGTTTTATCAACAACAGGGTATCCGGCTCTATCCTGAGGGCGCGGCCACGGTCACGGCCCTAAGCCAGCCAACAAACAGGGGCTAAGCCGTCACAAGAAATTTAATGTTGTTCTGCCCTCAAGAGTTATGAGCCAAAAAACACCATCAAGATTGCAAATACAAATCCCGCCCCGGCTATTTTGAGGCCGTTGTTAAATAATTTAGTTTTTGGTAAAAACATAAAAAAAGCAGAGACCACAAAAAACAGTAAGGACAGGGCAAAGCTGATATTCAGCCAGTAGAGCGGGCTATTGGTCGTCGCTTTATGTAAGTTGACCAATTGCTGAAGTATGGGATGGTAGTTTTTAGTGGTAATAGTAGTGAGGCCAGTCGTTTTGTCATACTGGCCTTCCTTGAAGATAATGGCAGCATCATTGTGCTCTAATACTGCAAATCCCCGCATGCCTAGTTCGCTACCCAAAGCTTTAGCACTGAGTTCCGGCGCAAGTTGACGTTTTTCCGTCTGTTCGTATTGGAGTAAATCCGTGTTTCTGAAAATTAGTAATGTACCGCTGGTAGCGTAAACAGCGATGATGCCTGCAAGGAAAAAGCCCAACCAGCGATGGTATTTACGTAAAGTATTATGCGTTTTAGGAGATGCCATAAAAGTAGTCTACCAAGGTTTTTTGTTAAGTAGATACCTAGGTTACCTTAATCGGCTGAAAGGACGCATACTGTTTATGATTTTTTACAGTAAGGTAAGCCTGGTTTTATCCAGCAGTCAATGACTGCTGTGGGAAGTAACACCGCATTCAATACAATGTCTTTGCCAGGCATCTAAAATTTAACGCTTCACCGGCAAAATTACGCTTTGCAAACTGACATAATGCCACTTATTTGCTTGATTTAGGCAAATAAGCCCTTAAAGAAATAGTTTTTTGTCAGCTTGTGAGCAGTAATACTTAATTATTTACAGTCTGCAATATAGGCGCAAATTCAGTTTAAAAATCCAAATTATCAATGGTAGAGAGGACAACGACTTCCTCACCATCGATCATTTGGCGCAGTATTTTTCTGAGAGTTTTACCCAAGCGGGTTTTCGGCAGTCTGTCGACAGCGAATACTTTTTTCAGGGTGGCAATGCCGCCAATTTATGTTTTATCTCTTGCTTTAAGCTCAGCGACTAAGGCTTCCTATGTTTGGCTAATCCCGTTTTGAGTACCACAAGACCTAATGGCTTTTGTCCTTTTAGTTCATTATGAATAACGAACACTGCACATTCTGCTACCGCAGGGTGGTAAACTAAGATTTCTGCCATTTTACCTGTAGAAGGGGGATGTCCTGCCACATTAATAACATCATCGGTTCTGCCCATGACAAATAAATACCCTTCATCATCAATGTAACCTCCATCACCGATAACATAATAACCCGGTTTAACCGTCAGGTAACCGGCTTTAAAACACGCTAGGTTTTGCCATAATGTGGATAAACACCCCGGTGGCAACGGCAGTTTAATGGCAGCACTGCCTTGATGACTCGCTGCAAGGGCTTTGCCTTGTCCATCTGAAATTTCAACTTTATAGCCCGTTATGGAGAAACCTGCATAGCCTGATTTAGTTGCCTGCCCCATTGTGCCTAATGGAATACTGGCAATTGGCCAGCCCGTTTCAGTTTGACACCAGTGATAAATAACAGGTCGTTGGGTTTTGTCTTTTAAGCAGCGATACGTCGCCGGATCTAAACGCTTACCGGTTAAATACAAACATTCTGGTGCAGACATACCGTGGGCTTGCATCAATGCTGCTTTAGGGGCTTCTTTTGCGATCGCTCGAAACACGGTGGGCGCCCTGAAAAGCACCCTCACTTTATATTTTTAACATACTCACCAAAAAGCATCTGCATTAACGTTTGCCTATAGAGATCACGAGCGTCCTGTAAATTTGCTTTAAGCATGTCCTTTTGAAAAATACTGTAATGACTGGGTTTGAAATCGGCACTAATAATGGCTTGACCGATTAAGGGCTTATAAGGAATGATTTTTTGAATTTCCATACCACAACTGGCACCGATAATCACTTTTAGCTGGCTATCATCAATTTGTACGGCCAATTTGTGGACCGCAAACCACCGAAAGCAACAGAATGAATGGCGCCTAAGCGAGCACAGGCGAGCAGCGCGGTATCATTGGCATATAAATAAGCACCCGATCACCTTTCTCAAGGTATTGTAAACGCAATACATCAGCAAGATTGGCAACGTGCACGGTAAATTCATTATAGGTAAATTGTTGTTTTTGTTGGGTGACGGGAGAATCGTAAATAAGGGCTATCTGTTCGCCCCGGCTCTGTTCAATATGGTATATCCAGAGAAAGATAACGGGTATTAAGCTCACCGTCAGCATACCAGTCATGTCAACCTTCACTATTTATTGACAATATTGTTTCTGGTTTTTTATACCAGGCAATGAGTTCTGCTTGCTCTTCCCAGCATATATCAGCCGAATTACTTGATTTTTTGTGTTGGGTGAAATAATCAATATTTTGTATCACTCGATTCGAAATATTGTAGTAATTATAAAACGTCGACAAAATAACGACATAAGATATATGTCTAATGTGAGTTTAGGATCATAAAGTAAGTTACCTTAAATTTAGAAAATTTACCGGTGAGAATCAGGTCATGAGTAACCACGCGTAAGCTTATATAAGGCTAAAATGGCTATGTGTGCTGCTTTTGTCAGCAGTCACACTCAATTTGAAAAATTTAGCTTGCGTAGTTGCGCTCCAGCCGCTATCTTGCCGCTCGAATCGGACGCGGGATGGAGCAGTCTGGTAGCTCGTCGGGCTCATAACCCGAAGGTCGTAGGTTCAAATCCTGCTCCCGCAACCAACCGATTCGTTTCAGGTATTAAAAAAAGCTAAAGCAAAAAGCATTCGCCTCAGGCTCGCTTTTTATGGCCGCAAAAGGTCGTAGTTTCAAACCCTGCTCCCGCAACCAACCGAGTTGTTTCAGGTATTAAAAAAAAGCTAAAGCAAAAAGCACTTTTCTCAGGCTCGCTGCTCATCGCCGCGAAATGTCACAGGTTCAAATCCTGCCCCTTTAAGCAACGCCTAAGACAATATACTATTCACTCATAGCTCGAAGATTCTTTAATTTCTGCCAGCCAAGAGCGCGGCATTGAATGTCTATTGTGGCAAAGTTTGTTAGAGTAGTGAGTCTATCTGGAGCAGTAATCTATGCAAATAAATAAAACATTTGATGGTGTTTCCTCACAACAAGGTATCCGCCACATTATTCAGACTATTCGCGCCGAAGAGCATTATTGGCGGGAACGCTATCCCATATTGCGTTATCAAAACTGGCTTGGGCTGGGGATATTGCTGTTTGCACTCGCGGGAATGCTGACCAGTGCTTATTTATATTATCTGCAACTTATCCCCGCCTGGTTATGTATTATCATCGCTGCACTGTGTGCCTCAGTGTCCCATGAAATTGAGCATGATTTACTCCATCGTCAGTATTTCCGTGACCAGCCAGTTATCTATAATTTGATGATGTTACTCTCCTGGTTGATGCGCCCTAACACCGTTAATCCCTGGTATCGCCGTGATATGCATCTGCTGCATCACAAGGTTTCTGGCACCAGTAAAGATATGGAAGAACGCCTGGTAGGTAATGGCATTCCCTATGGCTTTAGTCGTTTTGTGGTGATGTTTGATGGTTTGCTTGGTCTATGCCTACGTCACGCTAAATTGCGTCGTGAAGTCGAAAATTTTTCAGTGGTAAAAATACTCAGCGCAACCTTTCCCCTGGCGAGCCTGTATTTTTTATGTTGGTATGGGTTTTTAGGATTTCACACCTACGATGCTCTATTTGGAGAAAGTGCTGGAGGCATTACCGGGGGACATTATCCCGGGTGGTTGGTCTTACTGATGGATGGCATTAATTTCACCACCGTGGTGATTATCGCGCCGAATGTTATTCGCTCCGCTTGTTTAAACTTTATCACCTCGAATATGCATTATTATGGCAATGTGCATAGCCTAGTCCAGCAGACACAAATTCTTGATCGGTGGTATTTTATGCCCCTGCAGTTATTTTGCTGTAACTTTGGCAGTACCCATTCCATCCATCATTTTGTGGTGAGCCAGCCATTCTATTTACGCCAATTGGTGGCCAGCAAAGCCCATCGAGTGATGAGGGAGCAGGGGGTGCGGCACAATGACTTATCCACTTTTGTAACGAGTAACCGCTGGACATAATACACCTCATACAACGTGGGTATAAATATTGTCTACAACAACGCTTTGCAAACCTTTGTCGTCACTGAGGATAAGTAGCGTTTAATTTTACTGTCACCCCACTTAGCACAATACCGTTGTGCTTATATCATGTATTCGGGCGTGCTATCAAAATCACTATTTCCCGTCTCTTTTTCAGAGTCCTTGACCCGAAATACCACCATGCTGTGGTGTAATTCTGTGATGGCACGACTGCCGGTTTTAATGCACAAACCAGGGACTACGGCGTGAACAAAACAGGCGAATGCCGCTTTAAATAACTTAAGTGAAAAGCTCATCGCATGAACGAAATGCTCTACATAAGTCTCTTGTATGGACGCGGGGTGATCGATGAATAGCTTTTTAAACATGTATGTCTCCAAAAAATGTATTTTGTCTACTTTACACTGACAAGAGTGCAGGATGGTCAGAATAAATATTGTTATAAAGTAACGCATTTTTGCGTCGAAAGAAATTGTGAAGTGGGTAAATTAGATGAATTCGAACTGTCGGATATGGGCTGCCATTATGAAAGCATCAACTGACAACTTGCTTATCAATAATATTGTACCTTCTGATATTGTGCTTGAATTTATTTTTGAAAGTAGCCAGTAATGATTGCGCCTGCAAAAAAAACTTTTTTATTGGCCTCAAATAATCGATTAAATTAGTTGTGACAGCGTTTTGCAAACCTGCAATCATCTGCTTGTAAAATATTCACGCTAACACAAACTGAGCATTTACACTGTTCAAATAAGAGGAGAGAAATGTGGCGAATACCAGTTCGAATATGTTGCAATTGGGCAGCAAAGCAAATGACTTTTGCTTAACTGATACCGAGGGCAACGAGATTAAGCTCAGTGATGTTGCTACTGGCAAAGGTTTGGTCGTGGCCTTCATCTGCAACCACTGCCCCTACGTTATTCATATTGCGCCTCAGTTGGCCAACCTGGCACGAGAATACCAACAAAAGGGCATTGACTTTGTGGCCATTAACAGCAATGACATTCTGCAGTATCCTGAAGATAACATGGAGCATATGCGCGAAGAAAAACGTCTGCGCGCTTATCCGTTCCCTTATTTGCTTGATGAGGAACAAAGTGTGGCTAGAGCCTATGCAGCGGCCTGTACACCGGATATTTATCTGTTTGATGCGCAACAAACACTCGTTTATCGTGGTCAGTTTGACAGTAGTCGGCCAAGGCGTATCTCGTCAGGAAATTACGACTCATCAGAGCATCAGGCCACTGGCACAGACTTGCGTAATGCAATGGATACACTTTTGGCGGGCAAACCAATTGTCAGCCCACAGATTGCCTCAATGGGCTGTAATATCAAGTGGAAACCAGGCAATGAGCCAACATAATGACTGCAGCCAAGTTAAAATATTAAGCTAGCAGCTGACTGTATACCGGCCTAATAAGAGATTAAATAATAAGGATATTTTTTAATCTTCAAAAAAGACTTAATAACATCTTCAAACGGCATTATAAAATCAAAAGGAAAATATTTGATGAAAAATGTGTTGGCTTTTGCCGTATTGGCAATCGGGTATGTTGGCGTGTAATGTTCAGTTTTGGCTGAGCGCACCTATGAAACACAAGAGCCTCCTCGGGAACTCACACCCGAACAGGCAAAAGTGGCATCCAGTAACTATCAAAAATACTGCTCCCTGTGTCACGGTGAAAATCGCGAAGGCCACAAAAACGATCATGCCCCTTCGCTACGTAGTAATAGCTTGTTTGAATCAGGTGTTCCCCATTCTATTTTGCGGCCCATGTCTTATGGACGTCAGGGTACCGCAATGGGTGGTTATTTGGATGAAGTAGGGGGCCCAATGTCATTAGATGAAACCTGGGATCTCACTTATTGGTTATTTTGGCAATCTGGAGCCCAGCGGGTGAAATTAAGTGAAAACCCGGTGCAAGGGGATGTTGTGCGCGGTGCAAAGGTATTTCAAAATAACTGCAGCACCTGCCATGGCAAAAATGGGGAAGGCATAAGCGCGCCGGCTTTGGCTAATCAATCTTTTTTAGCCCACAATAACGATGAGTTTATCCGTTACGCTATCGAAAAAGGCCGTGACGGCACGCCCATGGTATCGTTTGTTGATACCTTATCCGCTGGCGACATCGACAACGTCACCGCTTACATTCGCAGCAAAGCCAGCGATGCAAAAATAACCAAGGTCCCGTTGCGTAAACTCCCCACACCTGACGAATATGTGATCAATCCCAACAATAACGACCCCGAATTTACCCTACAAGATGGCAAATTTGTTTCATCTACGGAGCTGTTTTCCGCCATGCAA
>JBLHIW010000090.1:0-12536 GCA_047618055.1 Paraglaciecola sp.
GCTAATGCATGATAACCGAGGGGCAATGACAGGGGTATTTCCATTAGATATTCCTGAAACTCCACCTCATCGATATGCACAATATTAATCAACTGGCCGTCGGTGGGAGTGAGTGAGTGTTCAAGCACCTCACCTTGTTCGTTTGTTATCTGGCAGGTGTATTCATCTGATACCAACTCAATGGGCAATCGCAGGGCGATTTGCAGGCTATCGTCAACGCGCAGTACCTGAACCGGATCAAGGGGAGACAACCACATCTCTTTAACCGCATCATCTATTTGCTGCACAAGTTTGCTTTCATCATCAAGCTGATACCCCATGGCTTGCAGCAACTTTTTCTTGGTATCAGATGCGATGGTTGCAGGGCGACCCCATGCATCCGTGTAGTGGGATTCTATGCCACGATACTCGACCAAGTGGTCAATTAATGATGAAGTCATTAATGTTTCATTCCTGTAAGTTTTAGTTCTATTTTCGACTAGGCAGTATCACGGAAAGTTGCTTCCATGCAAAGTCGAATATAATTACATAAGATAAAGTGTAATTAAATAACAATATTGAGGGAATATTTTGCCTTATCTAGCACTTTAGTTCATAATTTCGTAATTATATTTCATAATAACACAAGTGTAGAGGGTTTGGACATGACAATAAAGATTGGCATCAATGGTTTTGGTCGTATAGGTCGATTTGTGTTTCGCTTGGCTTGTGAGCGTGATGATATTGAAGTAGTTGGCATCAATGATTTACTGGATGTGGATTATATGGCCTACATGTTGAAATTTGATTCCACCCACGGCAAATTTAACGGCACAGTGGTAGTCCAGGACGGGCATCTGCTGGTCAATGGCAAAACTGTCCGGGTGACGGCACAACGAGACCCAGCTAACCTAGCCTGGGGTGATATTGCTGCAGATGTCGTGGTAGATGCGACGGGCTTGTTTTTAACCCAGGAAACCGCCGGCAAACACATCCAGGCCGGTGCAAAAAAAGTGGTATTGTCTGCCCCTTCTAAAGACGACACCCCGATGTTTGTCATGGGCGTCAACCACAATAGCTATGCAGGTGAAAATATTGTGTCTAACGCATCGTGTACAACCAATTGTTTAGCCCCGCTGGCAAAAGTGCTAAACGACAATTTTGGTATTGTGTCGGGTTTGATGACCACCGTGCACGCGACCACCGCGACCCAAAACACCGTGGACGGTCCTTCTGCTAAAGACTGGCGTGGAGGCCGTGGGGCATCGCAAAATATTATTCCCTCATCAACAGGTGCGGCAAAAGCAGTAGGCAAAGTCATCCCTGCACTCAATGGTAAATTAACCGGTATGGCCTTTAGAGTTCCCACCGCCGACGTTTCAGTGGTCGACTTAACGGTTAACCTCGCCAAAGCAGCGAGTTACGCAGAAATCTGTGCCACGATAAAGGCCGCATCAGAGGGCGAGCTTAAAGGGATTATGGGTTACACCGAAGACCCAGTGGTATCCCAAGACTTTATTGGCGATACCCGTAGTTCTATCTTTGATGCCACCGCTGGTATTGCCTTAACCACTACCTTTGTGAAATTGGTATCCTGGTATGACAATGAAATTGCTTATTCAAGCAAGGTCTTAGATTTAGTGGCCCATATCAGCAAATAACTTGCCCTCACAATAATATATGTTAAAAAGGCGACTACGATGTCGCCTTTTTTATGGCTTAAAATCAACTCAAGGAAAGCCATGTCGCTATCTGCTCCAATGTTCATTACCACCACCAAACACAATGTTCAGGTACTCGAGATAGACAATGATTACGCCCATGCTGCTATTTCATTGTTTGGTGGACACGTTATGAGCTTTATCCCCAAAAGTGACCAACGCCAGAGACTGTGGTTAAGCGAGCAGGCCATCTTTGATGCACAGCATGCTATTCGGGGCGGCGTGCCCGTTTGCTGGCCCTGGTTTGGGGATCATCAGGCCACCAGAGTGGATCCCAATGACACACGCTTTCCCGCCCATGGTTATGTGCGCAAGCAACAGTGGAAAGTAGTGGATTGCCGGGATACCCCCAAGGGCAGCGTAATAATATTACAGCCTAATTCAAGTCAGGGTGATGGCTTTGATGGTCATGCCCAGCTCAGCTTGGTCATTCAGGTAGGGCCCAGCTTGACCATGCAACTGCTCACAGAAAATACTGGCAAACAGCCTTTTAGCTTTACCTGTGCCTTGCATAGTTATTTTGCCATAGACGATATTCACCGCTGCGAGCTCAAAGGCCTCAGCGGCGATCACCAGGATAAAGCCCGGGACTGGCAAGTCTTGCCCACGCCCTCCCCTTATACCTTTACTGAAGAGACCGATCGGGTACATTTATCCCAGCCAAAACAACTCACCATCGTCCAAGACAACAGCAGCACGAATATCAGCTCAAGGGGACACGACAGTATAGTGGTATGGAATCCCTGGTCGCAGAATTCAGCAGCGATGGCGGATATGACAGAGACAGGATTTGCACAGATGTTATGTGTAGAGACCGCCATTACCCAGGGTCACATTATCGAGCCTGGAGAATCTCATACCCTGGAGCAAATCATTACCTAAGGGCATTTTGCAGATTTAATTACCCGAACAACAGCAACAAAAAAGGGAGCCTTCGGCTCCCTTTTTTAATCCGCTATATTAAGCGTTAATACTATGAATTACCTTCAGCTTCTGGAGCAGCAGGCTTTTCTAGTAAATCTTTAATGCTCAAACGAACACGGTTTTGACGGTCAATTTCAACGACTTTCACGTCAAGGATTTGGCCTTCAGCTAAGAAGTCAGAAACCTTGTTTACGCGTTCATGGGCGATTTGTGAAATATGTACCAGGCCTTCTTTGCCAGGTAAGATTTCAACAAAGGCACCAAAATCAACGATACGGGTCACTTTACCTGAGTAAGTTTTACCCGCTTCAACGTCAGCAGTCACTTGCTCAATTTTACTGATGGCAATATCAGCTTTAGCGCGCTCTGTGGCAAAAATCTTGATTGTGCCATCATCTTCAATTTCAATGTTGGTATCAGACGCTTCAGTGATAGCACGGATCATCGCGCCACCTTTACCGATAACATCACGGATTTTGTCCTGATCAACCTTCAAGGTATAGATACGCGGAGCAAATTCAGACATTTCGTCTCTGTGACCAGAGATAGCCTGATCCATTACACCAAGAATATGTATCCGAGCTTCTTTAGCCTGCTTAAGCGCGACTTGCATGATTTCTTGAGTGATACCTTCAATCTTGATATCCATCTGTAAAGCTGTGATACCACCTGTGGTACCGGCTACTTTAAAGTCCATGTCACCCAAGTGATCTTCGTCACCCAGGATGTCAGAAAGAACCACAAAGTTTTCATCGTTCTTCACTAAGCCCATCGCGATACCGGCAACAGAGGCCTTGATAGGCACACCTGCATCCATCAATGCTAATGACGTACCACAAACAGAGGCCATTGAAGACGAACCATTTGATTCAGTGATCTCAGACACAACACGTACCACATACGGGAATTCTTTTTCAGACGGCATTACCGCTTGAATACCACGTTTAGCCAAACGACCGTGGCCGATTTCACGACGCTTAGGAGAACCAACAAAGCCCGTCTCGCCCACACAATAAGGAGGGAAGTTATAATGCAACATGAAGCGATTATCAGTCTTACCGGTAAGACCATCAATCATCTGTGCATCACGCTCTGTACCTAAGGTAGCCGCGACTATTGCTTGCGTTTCGCCACGGGTGAACAAAGCAGAACCGTGAGCACGAGGTAACAAACCAGTAGACATGCTAAGTGCTCTGATCATGGCCGGGTCACGACCATCGATACGAGGCTCACCAGCAAGAATGCGTGAACGCACTACATCACTTTCCAGGGCATGCAGCATTTCAGATACTTCTTTAGCATTCTGAGATTCGTCAGCAGCCGTAATAGTGGCAACGGTAGACTGAGTTAAGGCAGTAATCGCATCTTTACGCTCCATCTTGTCAGAAACTTGATAAGCCTCTGTCATTCCGGTTTCGGCTAATTCTTTAACCTTAGCTTTTAATGCTGTGTTTTCAGGTTCTGCCTGCCAGTTCCATGACGGCGTCGCCACTTCAGCAGAGAACTCACTAATTGCTTCAATGACTGTCTGCATTTGCTCATGGCCATACATGACCGCACCGAGCATAACTTCTTCAGATAGCACTTCAGCTTCTGATTCAACCATCAATACCGCGCTTTTTGTACCGGCAACAACCAAATCAAGCTGGCTGGTTTCAAGCTCAGAGCTGCGTGTGTTTAATAAGTACTGACCGTCAGTATAACCAACACGCGCTGCGCCGATGGGGCCATTAAATGGCATACCCGATATGGCAAGTGCAGCAGAGGTACCGATCAAGGCAATGATGTCAGTAGGAATTTCAGGGTTAGCCGACACGACGGTGATAATAATTTGTACTTCATTCATAAACCCACTTGGGAATAATGGACGAATAGGACGGTCAATTAGGCGTGAAGTAAGGGTTTCGCTTTCTGCGGGACGACCTTCACGTTTGAAAAAACCACCTGGAATTTTGCCTGCAGCGTAGGTTTTTTCCTGATAATTAACCGTAAGCGGGAAGAAATCCTGCCCAGGCTTGGTATCTTTTTTACCAACAACGGATACCAATACACAAGTATCATCCATGCTCGCCATAACGGCAGCAGTGGCTTGACGGGCGATTACGCCCGTTTCTAGAGTGACAGTATGCTGACCATACTGAAATGTTTTAGTAATAGGAGTCATTTTTTACCTTTAATTTAGCTTTATTTAGCTTTGCTTTTCTATATCGCTTTCAAATGCGGCGCACAGTATAGCGGCTAGATCAATGCAATAACAGAGTACGGGCTGATAAAAGTGGAAATTCATCTCGCTAAGCTATCCGCCCTGTATAGGCATGACTATCAGTTCCTTGTCAGCGGTATTTATTTGCACCGTACCCTTAGCTAAGGGTTTATTGCTAGTGTCTGGGTGAAATTGATGGTGGGAAGCTTTGATAATGGGTATGGGGGAACACCGCAGGCATTGGCAATGCCTTACCCCTTAACAAGGGCCGCCGTTTAAGGCGCACCGTTTGCTTAGATTATTATGCGAACTGAAAGCTCAGCAGACTAATTAACACGCCCCTGTCCAACGGCATATATCTTTTGTCACGCTCTTTGGCCCGCCTGAAATGGCGGCACCAAGGGTGCATATAAATGCCAGTGCGGCCCCGGCTGAAACACCTGCGAATGCGGCAAGGGCAACAACCGGAGCCGATTCCACGGTTAAACCAAGCAGACCCGCCGTACCAAGCGCGACGATGCCAAGTGCCACGGTATAAGCCGATACGGAGCAGGCGCAGCAAGCAAAACTCGGCAAGGCAAGGGATAGCAAATGGTCTTGTGCTTCGGATGTTAACTGACCGGCCTTTGCGTGCAACGAAAGATGTGTGACCAGGGAGCGTTTATCTTCACGGAAAAATTGATTAAATTCATGTTCCTGATCAGCCGGAATGTCGACCCCGCCTTGCCTGAAATACTTTGCTGGATTTTCAAGCAGCGTTTCAGCCTTCTTAGCATCACAAACAGCGGCCTGAATGAGGTTTTTAGCCAAGACTTGCGGGTGGGTTTGGTGGTTTGACATAATAAATTTCCTTTTTAGGGTTGATAGGTTCTTAGAGCGCATAGACATAATGACACCGCCATAAGCGACTGAATAATAGTTGGCTAAAGCAGAAATACCAGTAAGCCTGCATATCCTTCTCAATGATGCTCTGATTTTTTTCGAATTCGACTGGACTGTCGGGTTAACTGAGGTGGTGAATGTGACTCGCCATCCCCTCATCGGAGATTTGGGGATTGAGGGTTGGGGATTACAAGGCGAAATAAAATTCACCCTGAATTTTTGTCTTGTACTTATATTCTGGCTAAACGTCGCTTACTCAAAATAGCGTAGGGATAGCTAAAGGCTACTCACCAATCCATACACTTATTAAAGTAACAATAAAACCATGTCATTTTATCAACACTTCTAGGGTAACTTATCAAGCATATTCGCTTTGCTGAGGGAAAATTCAGCCTCACTGAGATAGCCTTGCTCTTTGAGTAAGGCTAGTTTTTCTAAGGCGGTCACTAAATGAATATCATTATTATGCTTATCATTGCTTTGGATAGTCGGATTGTTGTGGGCGTCACTGGCCGTAGAAGTTGTAAGCATTGAATTATTATTAAGGTGCGACGATTTAATGTACTCAGGCTCTACTTTATTAGGTGTCTTGTTATTTTGCTGAGCAGCGCTTTTCTTTCCTGCGCTAAGCGATATTTCGGGGGCCTTAACTGTTCTTTCTGATGTAGCATCGGGGTTAATTATTTTTGCTATATGCCAACTCCAATCAATTAACTGGCCTAAAATATGACTAAAGTCCATTTTTGTTAAACGCTGCTTTCCTTCGCGATGATAAACATAAATGATATATTTATTATTATCGCTGTCGCGCAGTACTAAGTTAACTTTTCTTGTTTTCTCATTCTGCATTTTTTCACGTCTTTCTTGTTCAAAGCACTCTATTATGATTTTTTCTTTCGCGTCATTAAAGCCATTTTTTGGCCCTGTATTAATAGAACTTATAGATTTTTCATTTAGAAATATCTCACTACTAATAATATCAACTAGCTCTAAAGTCCTATGTGGCCATGTGATATGCCGTCGAAACAGGGAGATACTTTGCTCTAGTGGGTTCACTTGAAAGCGTGTAAATTGAGAACCAAGCAATATTTTTGATTGCATCACCAGATTATGAGTTCGGAACCTAAACATAAAAAATAGGATGATAACAAGTAATACCAGCCCAATAATCCAACCGATAATACCTTTTGAATAACCTGCCGCAGAAGCAGAAGCATCTGATACGATTTGGTACAACATATTGCCAGTGTGGTCTAACAACAAAATTTCATCGTTATGAGTGACATGAATGCTAACATTGCTATCCAAGGCAATTTTATCAGTGTCAATTAACCATTCGACAGCAAGTGTCTCAGTTGCCCTTTTAGGCTTATTATCCAGTGCAAATGAACTAAGCTGCCACTGCTGAGCATTTTTACTTAACACTAATGCCTTTACCCAAAGCGCAGGCAATTCTGTGCCACGATAGAAAAGGCCACTTACCTCCTGAGTTTCCACCGCTGTTTGCCAGACTAATTTATTAGAGTTTTTCTGACGTAAATCAGCGCCTATTCGCGCTAATGAAAGCATTGCTTGGAGGTCAAATTGGTGGTTTAACAATAACTTCCTCCTTACTTCTTTTGACCAAATAAAGTGACTAATGTGTTGCGCACCAAAAATGATAATTTCATTTTGAATTCGTATGTCGTCGATAAAGGGGTTTTCAGAAGGAATAGTATAATTTTTTAGGCCATCTGTAGTTGGGTTTAACCTTAATATCGCCCCAGAATATAAGGGACTTTGATGTAGCTCAGCACTGCTGGATAAGGCAATATGCAATAATCCATAATCAGCACCCCAGGGCTTACTATTCGGATCAAATCCTAATTGGGTAATATTTTCTTGCGGATTATTGATTGCTATTCTGAGAATTTCGCGCTTGCTAGACAGGTCAGCATGTTTGCTATCCCCCCCCACATTTAAGCTCCATTCGGTTAGCACTGCATCATGGCTTAGAACTGTATTGTGCTTGTCCCGCATACGATCAACGTCGGTATCCTCATTAAAAGACTCAACGTGCGCGGTGTAAAATATATTGTAACCAAGTAGCTTGCGAAACGAAAAATTGGGATGTAATGCAAATGCCGTCAGCATTATGTTTTCGGTAGCAAATAAAGCCTCAGACAAGTCAAGCATCGGATTGATTTCAATGTGGCCATAATCAAGTATAAAGATTTGACCATTTTTGTTGGGCAGATAGAGTTGTTGTTGACTTTTAGGATTAGGCAACGGTGTCAGCCATTGCTGTATATTAGAATTATGTTTTGCCAGATCAGCTATTGGCTTCAATTTGTAGTCGCTTGCATCGGCTATTGCACTCGATGCAGCCCCTATCCATAACAAAGCCGCCGAAACCAACAACCTTAACTTAGCTGTGATTAATACCATGTGCTAAATGGACCTATGATTACAAACAACATAATGAATAATCCCTATTTCTTTTTTTAGTCTTTGAGTGGCGCCACCTGATGAGCGCCTATAAGCCGTGCTTTTCTACAACAGTAAAATTTCTCTATAAAACTATTCTAATCCCTAGCAAATGTTTAAACACATTTAAACACATAAGTTCTATGCAAAATTTCATGCTTATTTTGTTTATTATTATGCATTTGACTTTGAATTAAAACAATATCACTTACAACTTTAATCACCAGGAAATTACTTTTAACTCAAAAAGTAAAAGGATACCTGGCTTTAACGATGGTGACGGATTGACATCCCCCATCCCCGCTTCGAAAAGAGGGAAAAGCCGCGACTAACTTATCTTGGCAATCTGTATTTCCTTCTGCAACGAGGTAGGTGAAATAAAATATCAACAGTGATAGGCCCTTGCTTCACCATCTGTGGTAATCACGCTTTGCACGTGCCCACTAACAGCCTTGCTTATTGTTACCTATAACGAAACATCTATACACATTTGGGCTGAACAAATACTTCAACTTTCGTGCACACAGCCTTCCCTTACGCCGCTATTACTGCGGTGACTAGAGAGCGTATGTCATAGGGACAATAACGGACAAAGTGACTATCCCCTCCTCCAACTAGTGCCCCCTGCACCGTCTTCCAGCACAATATTCATTACACTTAAGGCATCTCTTGCGACATCGGCGGCGGCCCAATCTTTATTGGCGCGGGCATCATTACGTGCCTTGATAAGCCCTTCGATTTGCGCTACATCATCAGATGCCTCAACGCCACCTTGCAGGTAGTCACTAGGCTGTTTTTGCAATATGCCCATTATTCCCCCGAGCTTGACTAACACGCCAGCCAGATCGCTGGCATAGACGTGATCGGCTTTGGCCTTATTCAGATCACGAGCTAAGTCAAACAGCACCGCAAACGCTTCTGGGGTGTTAAAGTCATCGTCCATCGCCTGATTAAATCGCCCTTGATAGCCACCCAGTTCCATATCCACCTTATGGTTAGGCTCAACATCACGTAAGGCCGTATATAAACGCTCCAGCGCCCCACGGGCTTGTTTAATATTATCTTCTGAATAACTAAGCTGACTGCGATACTGGGCAGACATTAAGAAATAACGCAAGGTCTCGGCATCGTAATCTTCAAGTACATCACGCAAGGTGAAGAAGTTACCCAGGGACTTAGACATTTTTTCTTGATCCACCTGCACCATCCCCGTGTGCACCCAGTAATTGACGTAGGGCGTATCAAAGGCACAGCAGGACTGGGCTACTTCGTTTTCATGATGGGGGAAGATCAAGTCAGAGCCGCCACCATGAATATCAAAATGTTCACCAAGGTGTTTGTGATTCATTGCCGAGCATTCAATATGCCAGCCGGGACGGCCCTGGCCCCATGGAGATGCCCATTCGGGTTCACTGGGTTTAGCCGATTTCCACAGAACAAAATCCATTGGGTTGTTTTTATCTTCGCTTACGTCCACTCGCGAGCCCAGATGAAGTTGATCGAGATCTTGTCTGCCGAGCTTGCCGTAATCGGCATAACTGCTCACGTCAAAAAACACGTCTCCGGATTTTGCCTGATAGGCGTGGCCTTTTGCAATCAAGCGCTCAATGATCTGAATAATTTCAGCCATATGTGTGGTGACACGAGGTTCAACATCCGGTTCAAGCAGATTAATTTTAGCAAAATCCTGGTGCATCATCGCGATAGTGCGTTCAGTTAGCGCACTGGTACTCTCGCCATTTTCCTTTGCCCGCTTAATGATATTGTCGTCTACATCGGTGATGTTGCGTACATAGTTGACCTCATACCCTCGATAACGCAAGTAGCGCACCATTAAATCGAAGCTTAGGTAGGTTCGTGCATGCCCCATGTGACATACGTCATATACGGTAATACCGCACACATATAAACCCACTTTACCTGCTTGCAAGGGCGTAAATTGCTCTTTTTGGCGGCTTAGGGTGTTGTATATATGTAGCATCAAATATTCCTGTTAAGTTTGTGCGATCCACTCAAGGTAATTCGCGCAGGCTGTAAAGTAGCCGATGACAAAAAAAGCTGATTCTAGCACCCTGCCCTTGCGCCTGCATCAGTCAATCTGGCTCAACAGCGTAAAAAAGGCTAGAATAGGCTACTTTATTTTATCCCAGTACATTAGAGGACAAATCATGGTCAATATTCATACCAATTACGGTGTTATCAGCCTTAACCTTTTCGCAGACAAGGCACCCCTTACCGTGGAAAATTTCCTTAATTATGTAAAAGAAGGTTTTTACGACAACACTATTTTTCACCGGGTGATTGAGGGTTTTATGGTCCAGGGTGGCGGATTTGAGCCCGGTATGGAGCAAAAAGAATCAAAGGCAACCATTCAAAATGAAGCAAATAACGGCTTAGAAAACAACATTGGCACCGTGGCGATGGCCCGTACCAATGATCCACACTCGGCTACTGCCCAGTTTTTCATCAATGTGGGTGACAATAGCTTCTTAAATTTCCGCACTGAAAGCGGAGATGGCTGGGGTTACTGCGTATTTGCTGAAGTGTCTGAGGGCATGGATGTGGTTCACAAAATTAAGGACGTGAAAACTGGCAACTCAGGTTATCACCAGGATGTACCGGTAGAAGACGTGATTATTCAGAAAGTTGAAATAGCACAATAATATCGTTAAATAAACTATCTTAGGCTCATAATCGTTGATTATGAGCCTTTATCCCACTGCCAAACCTTAGCCAAACTCAACGAACCTAGCTTACATGCCCTACACCTACTTTATTTCCGACTTACACCTGTGCGCAGATAGACCCGATATCACCCGTTGTTTACTGGCATTCTTACAGGACAAAGCGCCCCGCGCCGATGCACTGTATGTACTGGGCGATTTGTTTGAGATGTGGATTGGAGATGATGATAACAATGTCTTTACGATGGAAGTGGCCCAGGCCTTTAAGGCGCTGGCAGATAAAGGGGTCGCCATGTATTTCATTCATGGTAATCGGGACTTTTTAATCCGATCTCCCTTTGCCCAACGTGCAGGCTTTACCTTGCTTGCTGAGCAGTGTGTGGTCGATCTCTATGGCAGGTCTACGCTGATTATGCATGGTGATGAACTGTGTATTGCTGACCTGGAATATCAACAATTCCGCAAGAAAGCCCGGGGCTGGTGGTGGCCACGGCTGATGCTCTCCCTCCCCTTGTCGCTCAGGCGCAAGATAGCGGAAAAAGGGCGTAAGACCAGTCAAGCTAATCAACAAAAATTGAGCCTGGAGATTATGGACGTAAGCCAAAGCGAAGTAGTCAAAGTGATGCATGAGCATAAGGTCACGCGGCTAATTCACGGGCATACCCACCGCCCGGCTATTCATGATCTTGAGGTAGATGGTCACCAGGCGCAACGTATTGTTCTGGGTGACTGGTATGAGCAAGGCAGTATCTTAAAAGTCACTGCCGACTCCGTCGATCTACAAAACAAAGCCTTTCAATAGCTTCAGTCATACTTTTTTACTGGATTTATGTTGTTCCTTACATTTTTACATTACTTTCACAGCAAAATCCCGACATAGACCCAAATAGTCTATTTGGGTCTATGTCGCATCAGTAGGCACAGAACTAACTACGCCAAACATAGGCGTTAGATAATTGATGGGTAAAAACACGCCGCGATTACGCTATTTTTATCCATCACTCAGTGATCACATATCTAGGTGGGATAGTATTATTGGCGGGAAAATAATTGTCGACGACGGCGCATATTGGAGCGCAATTCAATACGTTTTGATTCTAACCAGCTTTCCCGATTGACCTTGGTTTCAGCGCCACGGCGACGCTCTTCCGTTTTGCGAAAACTGCAAAATTCTTTGTAGGCATCTAAATCCTGAGATAAATCCTGGATCACCAGCTCGATCATAATCGCATCATCTACATAGCCCAGACCGGGGATCTCGTCAGCAACCAGGTCATGGGGTTCACTAAAATATGCAAGTGACGCCAAGATATTGCTACGTTCGTCTTCAGGTAATTGCCACTCAGGATCTTCTAAGGCGTCAATAAGGGTTTCGAGTGATTGCATACGCGTCCTTACAAATTCAGGCAAGGATGCATTCTCGAGGTCTGCAGTGACGCCTCGTGCTTTTTTTAAAACTTCATCGGGGGAGTATTGACTAACCTCGGCCAACACCCCGTTCATCATCCTACGAAAGTGTTCTAGATCCTTGTCAGACAGCTCAAAACTAATTTGAATGGGCATTACACGCTTCCTTGTTGGTCTTTTCAACCTATACCATAGATATCGACCTGAGATGTGTCAATGACTGTCAATGACTGTCAATGACTGTCAATGACTGTCAATGACAATTATTTT
>JBLHIW010000091.1:0-12513 GCA_047618055.1 Paraglaciecola sp.
GGATGGGCTTCAGGACCGGTAATGCCCATTTCCAATAATTTTTTCTGCAGCTGAAAAACCAACTCACCATTTTCAGCGTGCACGGTGGTGATGGCACCGAGTTCAACTGCACGGGTGAAGCTGTGATACAGGGTTTCATCTTCAGCCATGATGGCATTTTTATAGGCCATAAAATGTTTGAAGCTGTTGACGCCCTCTTCCCTAACCAGGGTGCCCATATCCTTGTGAACCGATTCGTCCCACCAGGTAATGGCTACATGGAAGCTATAGTCTGCACAAGCCTTTTGCGACCAATCCCGCCAGGTTTTATAGGCTTCCATGATGTTTTGCTGGGGGGCAGGTATGACAAAATCGATGATGGTCGTATTGCCACCCGCCAGACCCGCCGCAGTGCCGGTAAAAAAGTCTTCTGATGCGACCGTACCCATAAACGGTAGCTGCATATGAGTATGAGGATCAATACCGCCGGGCATCACTAACTGACCGGAGGCGTCAATCACCTCACAGCCGGTAGGAACATCTAAATCAGCACCTATCGCCATGATTAGATTATTTTCTATATACACATCGGCTTTTTGGCTGGCATCAGCGTTCACTACTGTGCCTCCTCGGATAAGGATTGACATGTTAATCTCCTTTTTTGGCTAACAATAAATAAAGTGCAGCGGCGACAAACACGCCGACAAACCAGGCATAGCGGTAAATGGTGTTAAAAATTTCCGGTACCGAGTCCACCATTCCTGCTGCACTTAAAAAACCCGGGATATTAGGTAATATACCCAGGACTAATGCGCTTAATCCCGCTATGTTCCACCCCCCATTGGCGCCATATTGACCATCATGGCGAAACAAGGCATCAGTATCGATATTACACTTTCTCAATATAAAATAATCCGCCAGCAAAATACCAGCGATAGGGCCCAATAGGGCTGAATAGCCGATTAGCCAGATAAAAATATATCCCCCAGCGGTTTCCAGTAACTTCCAGGGGAAAATCGCCACACCTATCCCGGCGGTAATGTAACCTCCGAGCTTAAAGTTGATTTTACTGGGACTTAAGTTGGAAAAGCCATAGGCCGGTGCGACCACATTGGCGGCTAAATTGGTGGTCAATGTGGCCAGTGCGAGGGCGGCTAACGCAACAATAATGCCGAGTCCTCCCATGCGACTGGCCAAAACAACGGGATCCCAGATGGCCTCACCATAAATAGTCACCGTTGCTGAGGTTACCGCAACACCAATAAATGCGAACAGGGCCATCGGTATCGGTAGTCCTATGGCCTGACCTAAGATTTGATCTTTTTGTGACTTGGCAAAGCGGGTGAAATCAGGAATATTCAAAGCCATGGTCGCCCAAAATCCGACCATGGCGGTTAATCCGCCAACAAACACGGTGGCAAATTGGCCTTCTTTGGCGCCCCCCGGCACAAACTGGGATGGTGCAGATAACATGGCCCCAAAGCCCCCCGCTTCACTATAGGCCCAATATAAAAGGGCCAGTCCCATTAAAATCAAAAAGGGTGCAGCATAACTTTCTAACCAGCGGATGGACTCGGTGCCCAATTTAATAAATACCAGGTGTAAGGCCCAAAATGCCAGGAAACACAGGGTTTGGGCTAAGTCGATATCCAGCAATGGCAGGGCCTCTCCCTGAAAGGCATTATCGCTGAGACTATTGATAATGACGTAAATCGCCGAGCCCCCGACCCAGGTTTGAATGCCAAACCAACCACAGGCGACCAGCCCCCTGGCAAGGGCAGGAATTTTTGCGCCCCGGGTACCAAAAGCACTGCGTAACAACACCGGAAAGGGTACACCGTGTTTAGTCCCCGCGTGGCCAATCAATATCATTGGCAGCAAGACAATCATATTGCCAAGTAAAACGGTAAAAATTGCCTGCCACCAGGCCATGCCTTCTGAAACGAGTCCCGCCGCCAGCATATAGGTTGGCACACACACCACCATGGCCACCCACAACGCGGCAAAATGCAGCCAGTTCCAGGTGCGGGTGGCTGCGGTGGTGGGGGCTAAATCTTCATTCCACAGATCCTCATCGTAGCCAAGGGCTTGTGCTTGCCCGATTTTATTATTGTTATCAACAGGTTTTGTCCTCATATGCTGCCCTTACTCCGTAACAAAATTTACTCACCATCGGTAAGGGAAGTATAGGTACTTGGCCTGCGATCCCGGAAAAACTGCCAGGTATTGCGCACTTCCTGCACTAAGCTCATGTCCATATCATGGATCAACAGCTCATCTTTATCCCGACTGGCTTGTTTCTCAATTTGTCCCCTGGGATTGACGAAATAGCTTTGCCCGTAGAACTCGCCAATGTCCCAGGGTTGTTCGTGACCCACCCGGTTTATTGCGCCAATCCAGCAGCCATTTGCCGCAGCCGCTGCAGGCTGTTCAAGTTTCCAAAGGTATTCGGATAGTCCGGCTACGGTAGCTGAGGGGTTAACAATATATTCGGCGCCATTGAGGGCCAGTGCCCGCCACCCTTCCGGAAAATGACGGTCATAACAAATGTATACCCCTAACTTACAATATTGGGTATGGAACACCGGCCAATCTGATGAGCCCGGTTTGAAGAAAAACTTCTCCCAAAAACCCGCAACCTGAGGAATATGGGTTTTACGATACTTGCCTAAATAACTGCCGTCGGCATCTATCACCGCTGCTGTGTTGTAATACACTCCCGCCACATCATCTTTTTCGTAAATCGGCACAACAATCACCATACTGTATTTAAGGGCATACTCCTGCATCAACTTAACTGTTGGGCCATCCGGAATACGCTCGGCACTGGCATACCATTTGCTGTCCTGACTCGGACAAAAATAAGGCTGGGTAAATACCTCCTGAAAGCACAATACCTGCACCCCTTTTTCTCCCGCCTCATCAATAAGGGGAAGATGGGCTGCTATCATCGCCTGTCGGATGGTGTCTGGGTCATTATCGCTTGACGATTTCAGCGCCATTTGGATCAGGCCGCCTCTTAATTTTGACATAGTTCTCTCCGTGACTAATTTTTTTCGATTAAATCAATTTATTGGATACCAGAAACGGTAAAGGGCATCCAGTAAGTTTTCAGCCCTTACGGACTTGCATGTAAATATTTCTTGGTCTTTATTCGCCCCTTTTCACTCTATTTAGCTACTTTGACACCCATTGGATTAAGCGGGTGTTCTGGCCAGGTCATTACCGGTTTGCCATTGTCCACCGCGCGCATGTCGATGCAGTCGGGAACAGGACACACATGGGCACATAAATTACATCCCACACAGTCCTCATTGACTACGGTGAAGCGTCGACTGCCATCATCATTTACCGCAATACTGATGGCTTGATGGGCAGTATCCTCACAGGCGATGTAACAACGACCACACTCAATGCACTTGTCTTGTTTGATAAAGGCTTTACTGTCAAAGTTCATATTCAACTCGTTCCAATCCACCGTATTGGCCACGGCTTTACCGCGAAAATCTTCAATTGATTGATAGCCTTTGCTGTCCATGTAGTTTTCCAGGCCAGCAATCATGTCATCAACGATCCTGAAGCCATACAACATCGCTGCCGTACAGACCTGTAATGCATTCGCTCCCAGGGCAATAAATTCAGCCGCATCCCGCCAGGTTTCAATGCCACCAATGGCGGATATATTTAAGTTTTTCGTCGCTGGATTACGGGCAATTTCCGCGACCATATTTAGCGCGATGGGTTTAACCGCCGCACCACAGTAGCCCCCATGGGTGCCTTTGCCATCAACAGTCGGGGTCGGGGCCATTTCATCTAGATCAACCGATACAATGGAGTTTACTGTGTTGATCAGCGAAACAGCATGGGCGCCTCCCCGCATGGCCGCCTCCGCAGCCCAGACAATATTGGTAATATTGGGAGTCAGTTTGGTAAAGACCGGGATATCCACCACTTCACGTACCCAACGAGTCGTTTGTTCGATCAATTCCGGTACCTGGCCTATGGCTGATCCCATCCCCCGCTCGCACATACCGTGAGGACAACCTAAATTGAGTTCAATACCGTGTACCCCTGAATTGGCTATTTTGACTGCCAGTTCTTTCCACGACTGTTCGTCTATCGGCGCCATCATTGAGCCAATAATCACTCTGTCTGGCCATTCTATGCGGCACTGCTGAATTTCCCGTAAATTAACCTCGAGGGACCGATCAGAAATTAGCTCAATGTTATTGATCCCAATGACATTACGGGAACGGTCGTGATGCACGCCATAACGACTAGACACGTTTACCACCGGCGGATCAATACCCAATGTTTTCCATACCACGCCCCCCCATCCCGCTTCAAATGCCCTGACCACATTGAAATATTTGTCAGTGGGTGGCGCAGACGCCAACCAGAACGGATTGATGCTATTGATCCCGGCAATAGTGCAGGCTAGCTTTCCCATATTAATTCTCCGTCCCTAAATTTCTGTCACTGTGATCCCGAACAAACAGCGACCCATAGCATGGGCCGCCCGCTTTCCATCCTCAACTGCCTGAACGGTCAAATCTTCTCCGGAGGCGATGCAGTCACCGCCGGCAAAGACCTTAGGGATATTGGTTCTAAACTGTTGATCTATTATAACTTTGCCGTTGTGGACAATGAGATCCCCTAAGGCCTGGGGATCCAGTTGTTGTCCTATGGCTTTCAATACCCGGTCTGCGGGGAGCTGAAACGTTTGCCCGGTACCTATTAATTTGCCGTTTTCCAGCGCCGTGCGTTCAAAGGTCATACCGCTCACTGCGCCTTCGCCATGAATAACCAGGGGCTGGGCCCAAAGCCGAACAGTCACCCCGTTTTTACGGGCAAGATCAACTTCATAATCGGTGGCACTCATGCTGTCTTCACCGCGACGATATACCAGCGTCACTTGCTCAGCGCCCAGTCGTTTGGCCTGCACTGCAGCATCAATCGCGGTGTTACCACCACCAATCACAATGACCTCGCGGCCAATCTTAAGTTTGGATAAATCGTCGCTTTGACGCAGCGCTTCGATGAATTCGATAGCGTCATCTACCCCCGTAAGCTCTTCACCAGCCAGGTTCAGATTATTGGTGTTACCTAAACCAACGCCAAGGAAAACCGCATCAAAATTATTGCTCAAGGTCAGTAGATCGAAATCTTTGCCCAGACCCTGACCGTATTGAATATCAATTCCGCCTATTCCAAGTAAAAATTTGACTTCTTTTTGGGCGAAATCATCGACCATTTTATAGGCCGCCAGGCCATATTCGTTTAAGCCACCGGGTTTGGCCTTAGCCTCAAACACCGTCACCCGGTGACCAAGCAATGCAGCCCGGTGGGCACAGGATAAACCGGCCGGACCGGCGCCAATGACGGCAATATGTTTACCGGTCTGGGGCGCGCGCACAAAGGGATGTTGCTGTGTATTTTCTAGCAAATCATCAACGGCAAAGCGCTGCAGCAAACCTATTTCAACAGGCTTTCCCTGATCATGCTTGCGCACACAGGCTTGTTCACACAATACTTCGGTGGGGCATGCCCGGGCACAGGTTCCACCCATGATATTCTGAGACAGAATGGTCTTGGCAGCACCCTGAGTATTATGGGTGCGAATTTGGTGAATAAAGGTAGGAATATCGATGCCCGTAGGACAGGCTTTGATACATGGGGCATCGTAGCAATAGGTGCACCGAGCCGCTTCTGTGATGGCCTGAAGCATGTTTAGGGGCTTATGCAGGTCATCGAAATTTTCAGTCAGTTGCTGATGAGACAATGCCTCTGGCTTATTTATATTATTCACTCTATCTCCTGCCCGTCCTGTCCATATGCGTTTCATTTACCAGGTGAGAATCAGCCTTCCTGAGCTAGGACTATAAATGGCTTAGTTCACACAAAACGTAAGGTGTATTGAATACGTTATTGTTGCAAATCTTAACTGGCGTAAAAATAACATGTCCATAATGTTAACTATTTGTTAATGTAGTGCAAGGGAAAGTTGACCGTTTGGTCAGCAAATGATATTTCACTCTTGATCCTATCCCCGTAATGGCAGGAACGACAGGCTCCGCACAGCAGATTTACCGCAACGGCATTAAGTACAAATAAATTTCACAACTGCCTGCATCCGCTCATGGATAAAGGGGGTTGCCCCCTATTGAGATGGCAATGAGTAATAGGCCGGGCAGGCCCAAGTAACATGACGTACCGGTGTCATCAGGCCTCTATTTAGGCTAATAACTCGAATTAGGCGTGCTCTCGGGGTTGATATCCCCCGCTACTTCTTCTGGATCCACATCGTTGATGAGCAGGACTTCACGAACAGTTTCAATATGATCCAGGACTTTTTGGTGGTTTTCACCATATTCAAATTTAGTAACCTCGATAGCCTTAGGCATATAGGTAAAGGCTATTTTTAAGGCTTGCAGGGCCTCGTCATTCATTTTTTCATTCATTGACACTCTCCTTTAAATTACATTATTCGCCGAGTAAGTCCCGCAGTTTTTGCTCGGCAAGTTGTTTGGAACTCAGTGCTTCTGGCACTTTTTGATCCGGACTTTCCTGCATATCTGCAGCAGGGCTTACTTCGACTGCCTTATCTGTTGGCTCATCACCAAAAAGCGCCGCGAACTTAGCTTTCGCGTCTTGGGTTTGCTTAAGGCTCGCGGCGTTAAATGCCCCATTGGACGGTTTGAAGTAGTCACAAAAGTTGGCTCGTTCCCTATCGGATACCGACTCTGCACGTTCTTCATTGCAGCTGCCACGATTCCTGCTATCGTAGTGAACGCACATTTTACATACATGCTGATCCGCATTACAGCCCGGGCATTCTTCCCGGCGCGACATGGGCAACATAACATCAATAAGTCTCTGGCCACACTTCCAGCATATAAAATTTTCGGACATCGGGATAAATCTTTAAAACAAAATTGGTCTCCCAGTGTAATGGCAGGCTTCGCCTATATGCCAGCGTTATTAAAAACCAGCTCATAGCAATCCATCTGGTACGTTTGCCATTCACTTTGAACCTAAACCGATATTCACACCCGGCCTAACAGGCTCAAATGTCCAATAGACTACATCACGGGCGCCATTGGAGCCTCACTTAAGCAACCTTGTAGAAAAAATCACCACTGTGTTGCTATCCTGAGCTTGGCCAGGGAATGATTATTTGAGATTGTCAGTATGTTGAGTGTTAATTATGTGAGGCCTTAGCATGGAGGATGAATTAGCGAGTCCAATGACTGTTAATGTCCCTGCTATGCATCCGGGAGAGACTTCTCACAAAGAAATGATGGGCATATAGCCGATGACGATATCTCACCGATTAAATAGGCAATATCTTTAAACCAAGTGTCCCTTTGACGTGAGCAGAACATTATCCCTGCTCAGCATATTCAGAGAAAAAAAAGCCGAACTAATGTCCGGCTTTTTTGAGCTTACTTCAGTTTATTTTTCACTTACGATTTTGAATCCGTCGATAAAACCGGAGCCGTCGAGCATAACTAACTCAAAGGTATGCTCTCCTTGGCCGAGGTCACCATAAGTCACCTGATTGTTAAAGTCAGGAAACCCATCTCTGCTTGTGCCAGAGAAGCTCAAATTAGCCTGTCGTGTGCCATCGATAAAGATTGCAGCACTGCCGCCTTCATTCGCTTCACCGTACATCATTGTGATTTGCGAACCAGTGAACGTTAACTCCATCACCGAGTTAACGCTTCCCTCATGATAAGTATAGTTAGTCGCTTCTACATATTCTAAACGCTCCCAACTGTCATCATACGTAATGGCTCGGTTAGCATTATCGATACTAGTAACTTCTGTTCCGACCTTGTTATCGTCAGTATTACCAACAGTAAATCCATTTACGAGGACGTTGCTTTGTCCGTCAGGGTTAGTGACAGTAACGTCATACGTGCCCGTAGCAGTAGCTGCAACGGTAAAGTCGGCCGATAAGCGCGTACCACTAACGTAACTTACGTTAGTGACGACAACGCCCGTACCTGAGATTTTAACACTTGAACCAGGCAGCATTTCGGCGCCATAAATATCTAAGGTGACCACTTCACTCGTTTCGCCACTATTGGGAGACAGCTCAATGACTGTGGGTGAATCGCCTGGTACTACAATACTTGGATCATCAGGGATCCATACAGTAGTAGTTTGGTCTTCGACAGTTTTTTGCGGCGTGATATCACCGCTTTGGAAAGTCTCTATTACCTCACCGTCTTTATCTACCGTGGTAATACTGAAACTATTCACCCAACCATTTTGATCGATATAGCCACCTTCCGTAACGGTTAAGAACCAGGGATTGTTCTTTGAAGGGTCAAGTAAATCAGCCACGCCGTCCAGACTTGTCAGCGTAATTCTAAAGTCATGACGTTGGTCACCGGTTATACCAGTAATATCAAGGCCTTCAGTTGTGACAGTAGCATCAGTTGGAGATGCACCATCAACAATGAATTTTGCGTGACCAGGCTCTGCTCCACTTCCCAGCATAATTAACAAATCATTACTTATACTATTGTGGGTAATTGAATAGTCAAGATAAGCAATGGCCCGTGGCGTACCTAAAACAACAGGATATGCCGGTTCTCCAACGGTACCCACTTCGTTAAGCTGTGAGGTATGGTCTATTCGATACCAATAGGTTTCGTTGACCGTCAAGTTAGTATCAGTAAACGCATAGTGGTTACGATTATTGACTTTCGCTATTTCTGGCCCACCTTTACCAATCATCATGTTGTCGGTGATTTTTTCAAATTCCCCTGGCGCGCCGTTGTTGTCCACTGCGCGGTATACATCGTAACCGACGAGCTTAGTTTCCCGCTGACTTGTCCAGTTAAGCGTAATGCTTTTAGCTGCTTCATTCGGCGTAGCAAAAATATGTACAACCTGGGTTTGTGACTTTGCATCGCCTGCCAGGTAAAGTGCTTCTTTTACTGCGGCATAAGCGTCAACCTGGCCCCATCCGCCTGATGGATGATAGTTAGGATCAATCTCTTTAAATGGGCGTTCAGATTCAGGGTTTTTACCCCAATCAAATCGATGTTCTGCGGTATGACGTATTGTGGCATCGATTTGTTCTACCGTCATTTCCGGGTAAGCTTCAAGCATCAAAGCAATAACACCGGCTACGTGGGGCGTGGCCATTGAGGTACCACTCATTGATTTATATTGACGACCATCTGTGAGCAACGAACCGGCGGCAGAGATTAAGCCGGAGCCGGGCGCGCCAATTTCTGGCTTCATTTCGTCGACATGGTCATCATCACCGTCGTCGGTACGAGGGCCTTCATTGGAGAAACCCGCGATTAGGTCATCTTCACGGGTAATGCTGTTTAAATCAGCAATAGCACCCACCGTAATCGCTCTGTCTGCAGCTGCGGGAGATGAGATATAACTGACATTGCCGTCGTTACCGGAAGCGATAACAGAAATAATACCAGCATCGTAGGCGGCGTTAATGCCTTGTGAGCCGGCATCACTGCCATCTGAGCTGTCCGTTCCGCCCAGGCTCAAGTTTAATATTCTAATGTCATACTTGTCTTTATTGAGGATTGCCCATTCAACACCATCAGTTGCACCCAAACCAGCTCCAGCATCGGATAACACTTTAGCATCGACCAGCATTGCACCAGGAGCCACGCCGCCAAAAAGACCCGAACTTCCGCCAGTACCTAAGGTGGTACCCGCAACGTGAGTCCCATGATTTGTTGATTCGCCGCGATTAGTCGGATTTTCACTCGAGTCGTTTGCAGTATTGGTAAAGGGATTACCAAAGGAAAATTCGCCACCTGCAATAAATTTACCGACAAAAGATTCATGTCCTGGGTAACCTGTAATCGCATCGGGTGCATCATTTACACCGGAATCTAATATGCCAACAACGACACCTTTACCTGTAATATCCAGATTTGCATGAACCGAAGGGAAACGCTTATAACCACTTGCAGTCGCACCCGATGCTTTATTGGCATTATTATTTGTAGCGTACATCATCGGAATGGACTCGACTCGCGTCACACCGGCCAGCTTAGACACGGTTTGGATGTCTTGAAAATTCAGGGTCATTCTTACATAGGGAATAGTCTGATAGGCTTTCATGCCTTCGACGTTCACGCCTGATTGGCGCAATTGAGCAAGCTCAACTTCGGTGGGGATGTTTTTAAACCCTACATAGACACCGAATTCAGTAACCTCGCCGGTAAATACGGCAAAACGTACACGACCATTTAGTACATCATTGTTTTCGTAGGCTTCTTTGAGTCCGAGTCTATTAACGGCTTCAATGCGATCATCAATGCCGTTAGCATCTTGATCCCACTTCCAGGTACTTATAGCAGTAGCTGCAACGGTTTGAATCGGGCTGGCAACTTGAGCCAATTGCCCGAAACCGCCGGCAATGACTGAGCTTGATGAAAGCGCGACAGCGATAGCTGTACTTAACACGCAATTGCTTTTTGTTATTTTTTTCATATTGCACCTTTTAGCTTATTGTATATAAAACAAACCGACATCCAGCAAGTCTGCTGTTATTTCCAGAATAAGCTAACAGGAATACTAAGGAGTTTTGATAGGGGTATACCCCTATATCCCCCGTTAATTTCAATATCGCCAAGGATGATATGTCACCAATTAAATATGCAATATCCTTAAATAAAGTGCCCCCTTGATGTTGAGCAGAACATTGTCCTCAACTCAGCATATTCAGAGAAAAAAAAGCCGGACTGATGTCCGGCTTTTTTGAGTTTACTGCCCCTTACTTAAGCAAGTAAGTTCGAGCAGTGCTGATAACAATGCTGTTAATCAGTAGTGGTGTTCCTTACTGGGGACCACCAACAGTAAACCCATTACTGAGGGTATCGGTTTCTCCATCAGGGTTAGTCACAGTCACGGCATAAACGCCGTCTTCAGCATCCGCTGCAATGGTAAAGTCGGCTGATAAGCGCGTACCACTCACGTAGCTTACGTTACTGACAGTAACGCCCATACCTGAAACGCTAACGCTTGATAAAGGCAGAATTTCAGCACCATAAATATCTAAGGTGATCACTTCGCTCTGTTCGCCGCTATTGGGAGACAGCTCAATGACGGTGGGTGAATCGCCTGGTTCTACAATACTTGGATCATTAGGGATCCATAAGGTAGTAGTCATGTCTTCGACTGTTTGCTGTGGTGAAATATCACCGCTGGTGAACGTCTCTGTTTCTGCACCGTTTTCATCGACCATGGTAATACTGAAACTATTCACACGACCATTTCGATTAACATAACCACCTTCCGTAACGTTCAAGAACCAGGGATTATGTTTTGACGGTGACAGTAAATCAGCAACACCATCCAGAGCTGTCAGGGCAATTCTAAAGTCATGACGTAGGTTGCCGATTGTGCCGGAGGGGTCACCCAATTCATCTGTGACAACCGCTTCAGATGCGCCAACGGTAAGGAATTTTGCGTTAGCAGGCTCTGCACCACTTCCCAGCATAATGAACAAATCATTATTAATATCATTGTGGGTAATTGAATAGTCAAGATAAGCAATGGCCCGTGGCGTACCTAAAACAACAGGATATGCCGGCTCTTCAATGACCACTGTGCCTGAGCTATGGTCTATTCGATACCAATAGGTTTCGTTGACCGCCAAGCCATTATCGATAAACGCATAATGGTTACGATTCTTCTTTTTCGCTATTTGTGGATTACCTGTACCAGCAATCGAGGCGCCGGTGATTTTTGTAAAATCGCCTGGCTTTCCGTTGTCGTCCAATGCCCGATACACATCGTAACCGATGAGGCCAAGTTGTTCACGCTGACTTGTCCAGTTAAGGGTAATGCTTTGAGCGGCTTCATCTGCCGTGGCAGAAATCTCCACAACCTGGGTTTGTGACTTTGCATCGCCTGCCAGGTAAAGTGCTTCTTTTACTGCGGCATAAGCGTCAACCTGGCCCCATCCGCCTGACGGATGATAGTTAGGATCAATCTCCATAAATGGACGTTCATCTACAGGGTTTTTACCCCAATCAAAGCGATGCTCTGCAGTGTGACGTATTGTGGCATCGATTTGTTCCACCGTCATTTCCGGGTAAGCTTCAAGCATCAAAGCAATAACACCGGCTACGTGAGGCGTGGCCATTGAGGTACCACTTAGTGAGTGATATTGACGGCCATCGGAGGCTAACGATCCCTTGGCAGAGATTAGGCCGGAGCCGGGCGCGCCAATTTCTGGCTTCATTTCGTCGACATGGTCATCATCACCGTCGTCGGTACGAGGGCCTTCATTGGAGAAATCCGCGATTAGGTCATCTTCGCGGGTAATGGTATTTAGATCAGCAATGGCACCCACCGTAATCGCTCTGTCAGCGGCAGCGGGAGAAGAGATATAACTGACATTGCCATCGTTACCGGAAGCGATGACAGAAATAATGCCTGCCTCGTAGGCTGCATTAATGGCTTGTGAGCCGGCATCACTGCCATCTGAGCTGTCTAATCCGCCAAGGCTTAAGTTTAATACTCGAATGCCAA
>JBLHIW010000092.1:0-12496 GCA_047618055.1 Paraglaciecola sp.
AAAGAAGAGGGGTATAAATACGGGCTTGTTCAGCTTGCTCTAGTAGCCAGGTGTTAAACGTTTGCACATGTGCCTGCACCGGCTTATTTGATGGTGTCGCCAAAAAGAAGGACTCTGAGGTTTCTGTCGTCTGGGCAAAGGGGGCAATAAGCCGCCCACTGTCCAGCATCTGCCTTGCCACTGAGCTTCTGCTTAGGGCAACACCATGACCCAGCGCGGCCATTTCCATCGCCGTCATCAATGAGTCAAAATGAATGCCCTGGGAAGGGTCAATATTGTGATGGCCAAGGTGTTTTAGCCAGTACCCCCAACCTTCCTCATAACCAATAACATGCAGTAAGGTGTAGTCATTCAGATTGCCGGCAGAGCGCGGAAGGGCCTGGCCATTTAATAATTCAGGGCTGCATACGGGTATAAGCTGGTCCCAGGTTAAGCGCTGTGAATTAAAATCTTTCCACTTGCCTTTGCCATAGGAAATCTCAATATCCGCTTCTATATCGGCACTAGCATTCCAAAGGTTACTGGTAAAACGTAGGTCTATATCCGGGTGTTTTAGGCGGAAGTCTGCCAACTTTGGCGCCAGCCAAGTATTAAAAAACACCAGATTAACCTTAACAGTCAGGGTTCTACTGCGCTCTTTGCCAAATACCTCGTCGGTTACCAGTGCAAGATTTTCCAGAGATTCACGTACCCCAGGTATATAAGCTTGCCCTGAGTCGGTTAGCTCCAAGCTTCTGGGTAAACGTTTAAATAGTGCACAGCCAAGCTGAGATTCCAGGCCTTTAATTTGCTGACTCAGGGCGGCCTGTGTCATGTGCAATTCAGCGGCAGCCTGAGTAAAGTTTAGCAGGCGAGCTGCGGCCTCAAAAGAGCGCAACCAGTTTAATGGCGGAAGTCTTTTTTTCATTATAATAATCTCTGCTAACTAGCCCGACGCACTGTCAGGGCCATCAATTAACGCGCCTAATTCCGTGGCAGCGTCCTGGAGAATATCACTGAAGCCGATGAGTTGCTCCAGGCTTTTTCTCAGCACCGGCGCGTGAATAAATAGGCAGGCACAGAGTTTATTATCGTTATCTACAACCCCTACGCCACAGGCTACCATCCCGTCGACAAACTCCTCGTTGTCGGTACTGATTTTACGGCTTTTGATGGTGAGTAATTCGGCTTCAAGCTTTTGTGCATCAACAATGGTGTTGCGGGCATATTGTCGCAAAGATAAGTGACTGATGATTTTCTGTCGGCGCTGCTTGGGCAGTGAACTGAGATAGAGCTTGCCGCTGGCAGTACACCAGGCCGGCGTATGACTGCCCACCTTAAGCTTGAGCTGCAGTGGCCAGTCAGATTCCACACGATCGTAATACACCATGCCAGTCCCTTTGGGGATGGCAATACCGCAGGTCTCTCCCACCTGCTCCGTTAGCCGCTCAAGGATCGCTCTGCGCCCGGCACTAAATCCCTCGCTATGTAACACCCCCCAGGCAACACCATGCATGCGTGCCCCGGGTATGATTAAGCCCCGCATAGTGGTTTGCACAAAGCCATCGTCTTCGAGTTGCTTGAGAAGGCGATGAATACTGGGTTTGGGGATAGCCAGGAAAATGGCGAGATCCGCTGGCGACAGAGGTCGCGCAGCCTTAGAGACCGCTTCGATGATCTGCATCACTCGGGTAATAGCAGAGCCTTTTTCTCTCAAGCTACTTTCCATAACCATGCCCATAAATTTAACTCATGGTGGGCATGGAGAACATGGCACCTTCACGGACCCCTGCAGAAGGCCAGCGCTGGGTGATGGTTTTGCGTTTAGTATAGAAGCGCACTGCATCCGGACCATAAGCGTGCAAGTCACCAAACAATGAACGTTTCCAGCCACCAAAACTGTGGTAGGCAACGGGCACGGGCAGAGGAATATTAATACCCACCATACCCACCTGAATATTGTCGGAAAAATACCGCGCCGCTTCACCATCCCGGGTAAAGATACAGGTGCCATTGCCGTATTCATGGGCATCGATAAGATCCATTGCCGCCTGCATCGTATCCACCCGGATCACTTGCAGTACCGGACCAAAAATCTCTGCCTTATAACTGTCCATATCAGGCCTTACACCATCAATTAAGGTGCCGCCGATATAGAAGCCATCTGCATGACCCGCGACACTGGGAGTACGACCATCCACAACTATGTCCGCACCTTGCTGCTGGGCACTTTCGATATAGCCGACTACCTTTTGCTGGTGTTGGCGGGTGATCACCGGGCCGAAGTCATTATTACTATCGGTAAACGGCCCCACTTTTAAGGCAGCCATAGCCTTTTTCATCTTGCTAACCAGGGCATCCCCTGCCGCATCACCCACGGCAATCGCGACGGAAAGGGCCATACAGCGCTCGCCGGAAGAGCCAAAAGCGGCGCCTAATAACTGGTTAACCGCATTATCCATATCCGCATCGGGCATCACGATCGCATGGTTCTTAGCCCCGCCCAGCGCCTGACAGCGTTTGCCATTGGCACTGGCTGTGGTGTAGATATATTCGGCAATCGGTGTTGAGCCAACAAAGCTTACCGCTTTGATATGTTCGTTGTGCAAAAGGGTATCAACGGCTTCTTTATCGCCATTGACGACATTCATCACACCGTCGGGCAGTCCCGCTTCTTTTAATAAGGAAGCAATAAACAGGGTGGAGCTGGGGTCCCGCTCAGAGGGCTTGAGAATAAAACAGTTGCCACAGACGATCGCCATTGGATACATCCACAGGGGCACCATAGCCGGGAAATTAAACGGCGTAATGCCCGCCACCACACCCAGGGAGTGAAACTCACTCCAGGAGTCGATATTGGGAGCCACATTTTTGCTGTGCTCGCCCTTTAACAGCTCAGGTGCACCACAGGCATATTCAACATTTTCAATGCCCCGTTGCAACTCACCTGCGGCGTCGTGAAAAATTTTACCATGCTCTTCGCCAATCATCTGGCAGATTTTTTCAGCGTGTTGTTCGAGTAGATCTTTAAATTTAAACATCACCCGGGCGCGCTTAATTGCGGGGGTTTTACGCCACGCAGGATAGGCCGCTTGCGCCGCGGCAATCGCCTCTTCTACGGTTGTTTTAGAGGCTAAGGCAACCTGTTTGCTGACAGCCCCCGTGGAAGGGTTGTATACGTCCTGGGTCCGTTCGCCTAACGTGGTCATCTGACCGTTGATAAAATGTCCTACCGTTGTCATACGTATTTCCTTAAGAATTGAGTGTGTATCACCAAAGTTTTTTATAAATTTCTATAATTTCGTCAGCACTGGGTACCCGTGGGTTGTTGCCCGGTGAGCCAGAAGCCAGGGCTTGTTCAGCCATCAGCTCAAGATTGCCAAAAAAGTGTTCCCTGGAGATGCCAAATTGCTCCGGTGAGGGAACCTGCAGCTCTTCATTGATGGCATAAAGCTCGGCCATCAGTTTCCCATTGGCACTTTCATCACTATCCGTCGCCTGAGCAAGGCCCATGGCCCGGGCACAGTCGGCATAACGTTCTACGGCAGCGGGAATTGAGTATTCAGTGACCATGGGCAGCAACATGGCGTTAGATAACCCGTGGGGCACATGGTAAAACGCGCCAATCGGGCGGCTCATGCCATGGACTAATGCCACCGAAGCGTTAGAGAAGGCAATACCGGCCAATGTAGAGCCAAGCATCATCGCTTCCCGTGCTTCTTTATCGTTACCATCGTGAAAAACCCGGCGCAGGTTAGGTGCCAATAGTTTCATTGCGGCGATGGCCTGAGTATCACTGTAGGGGCTGGCCTTTTTACTCACATAGGCTTCCATAGCGTGGGTCAAGGCATCGATACCGGTGTCGGCAGTCGTGCGAGGTGGCAGGCTTAGTGTTAGGTTGTAATCAACTAGGGCTGCGGTCGGCATAAAGCCAATACCCACACAGAGCATTTTTTCGTCAGTGTTTTCATCGGTAATAATGGTCACTCGGGTGACTTCAGAGCCTGTTCCGGCCGTCGTGGGGATGGCAATAATCGGTAGGCCCGGCTCGGTGACAATGCGCGGAAATTTATAGTCGCCCATCACCCCACCATATTTACCAAGGATACTCATGGCTTTGGCGCTATCGATAGGGCTGCCGCCGCCGATAGCAATAATCGAGTCATAGTTGCCCTGCCTGACCTGATCGACACCGGCCCCAATAGAGCCAACGGTCGGTTCGGGAACGGTATCATCAAATACATCGGAGATAATATTAAGGGCATGAAGGCTCGCCTGGAGTTTAGCAACATAGCCAAGCTGCACCATCATTTTGTCGGTGACAATAAGAGGGCGCTTACAGCCAAGGGCGGTGACGATATTGCCCGCTTCATCGCTGGCACCGGCACCGACTTGCAGAATGCGCGGCAGAATAATTTGACTAGACATGCTTACTCCACAATCTTGTTTGTTGAGGGTTTAATTAAATGCTGCTCACCGTTGTCGATGTTTTTACCGTCCCTATACAGTGATTTACATAGGCCGTAGGTGGCAAAAATAAGCACCACAGAGAAGGGCAGCGCGACCACTATTGATGCGGTTTTTAAGGCTTGTAATCCTCCGCTATACAGCAGCACTGCGGCAACAGCACCAATCGCCACGCCCCAGAAAATGCGTAATTTTGCGGGGGGATTGTTCTTACCCATCGCCACCAGCGTACAGATCACCAGGGTTGCCGAGTCCGCCGAGGTCACAAAATAGGTCAGCAACATAAAGGTACAAATGGTGGCCATAATGCCCGTCAGTAAATAGCCCAGATCCAGTAGCTCAATGGTTTTAAATAGTGCGGTGGTGGTATCGGCGTTGACAGCGGCAGCCACCCCACCCTCGCCAAATAATTCTATATACATGGCACTGTTACCAAAGATGGTGATCCACAAAATCGTCAGAGCCGTCGGCACGAGCAGCACACCAAGCAGAAATTCACGGATCGTTCTGCCCCGGGAAATACGGGCAATAAAAATACCCGTGAAGGGTGACCAGGCAAGCCACCAGCCCCAGTAAAAAATGGTCCAGTCACTCTGCCACTGCATATGTTCAGTCGGCGCAAGCCACACGCCCAGAGCGGGGGCGTTAATAATATAATCCACGGTGTTAGCGCCAATGGCGCTGAGCAGATAAAGGGTGGGGCCAAAAACAACAAACAAGCCCAGGATTAACAGGGTCAGGGTCATATTGAGCTCACTCAGTATGCGAATGCCCTTGTTGACGCCACTTAGCACTGAGGCGGTGGCGACGATTGAAATTATGGCGATGAGCAGTATCTGAGTGACTATGGATATCTCGATACCCAGCAGATAATTTAGGCCTGCATTCATCTGCTGGGCACCCAAACCCAGTGATGTTGCGATACCAAAGACCGTACCCAATAGGGCTAAAAGGTCTGCGACATAACCAATTGGACCATAAATTCGCTCACCAAAAATCGGGTACAGCGCCGAGCGGATCGATAGCGGCAGACCCTTGCGATAACTAAAGTAGGCGAATGTCATGCCGAGAACGGCGTACAGCCCCCAACCGTGTAGTCCCCAGTGAAAAATGGCGACTCGCATCGCCACCTGAGCGGCTTCTGGCGTCATACTCTGGGCATCAGAAATAAAGGGATTACCCTGCAAATAAAAGATAGGTTCAGCAATACTCCAAAATAAAATGCCGATGCCGATACCTGCACCAAACAACATGGAAAACCAGGCAAAGTAACTGAATTCTGGTTTGTCTGAATTGGCACCCAGGCGGATTTTTCCATATTTGCTAAACAGCAACAGCAGGGCAAATAGCAGATAGAAGTTCATCAGGGATATGTAGTACCAGGACAGATTGCTGGCGATAAAGTCTCGGGCTGAATTAAACACGCTGCCAGCATAATCTGGGTTGATCACCGTAAATAAAACAAAAAAGACCACTAACAATGCAGAGCCTATGGCCATAACCGGATGAATATCGCTCCAAAAACCCGGTTTGCATGATGGTGTTGTAAGTCTGTCCATTGAGTGTGAATCCTCATTATTATTTTTGTTATTGGAACCGAGACTACGGCAATAAAGCAGCATTGCAATAAGAACTCCCCAATAACGAGACGGATTGTATTGTTTTTTTATTAAAAACAATAATAAAAAAAACGATGCCTTAGGCCAAAGTTTAATTGATGGTGTGACTGAGATTTCATTCTTACACTGCAGGAAATGGCATTAATGCACCCTCACCCCATCAACAGGAATAGATTTATTATGGACAAACACGCTCACCTCCCCCTCGCCGGCGTTCGCGTTATCGATTTTGGTCAGCAGATTGCCGGACCGGCAGTGGCCATGGTGTTAGCGGATCTGGGTGCCACCGTGATCCATATTGATCCCCCCCAGGGTCCACAGTGGCAGAGCCCGGCCAATGCCATTTTAAATCGCAATAAAAGCACTCTGCTACTCGACCTGAAATCTGCACAGGGTTTGGCCCAGGCACACAGTCTGATTGACAATGCCGATATCCTTATCGAGTCATTTCGTCCGGGAGTAATGCAAACCTTGGGGGTCGATTTTCAGCAACTGTGTTCACAACGGCCCGAACTTATTTGTCTGTCAATGCCGGGCTTTGCCAGTAATGACCAACTGCGACGTGATTGGAAAGCCACTGAAGCCGTCGTTTCAGCCACTGCCGGTGCCTTTACCGATATGGGCTTTAATCGCACTTTGATGGGCCTCAATCCATGCTATTCTCCCCTGCCACTGGGCTCTTCCTATGCCGTATGTATAGGGGCGAGCGCTTTGGTACTGGCTCTATTTTCTCGGGAAAAAACCGGTTATGGCGATATTATTGAAGTGCCCGTGATTGCCGCCATGATGGAGGGATTATCTTACAACTCCTATGTTGTTGCTGGTTTGCCACAGCGCTATAAAACCATGCGCGAGCTGGAAATAGAGCGTCGCCGTGAAAAAAACACTCCCTTTGATCTTAGTTACGATGACTTACAAGAGTATCTGGATCCCTTTTACCGCTCCTATGACTGTGCCGATGGGCGAAAATTTTACTGTGTCTGCCCCTCACACCGCACCCACGCCAAACGTTGCTTGCAGGTGCTGGGACTATATGATGAGCTCATTGCCCAGGGCCTTCCCGAGATCAGCGACCTGCATTTGCCCGTGAGCCAATGGGATGGGGAGACGTCTATCGGTGTTTATCCCTTGCCAAAAAAATGGGCTGATATTATTGCTAAAAAAATGAAGTGGGTTTTTCTCAGCAAAACCTCAGACCAGTGGGGGGTGATTTTTGGCGAGGGACAGATCCCTGGCGCCCCACATAAAACCACTCAGGAGTGGGTTAACAGTGAACATTGTAAACGTGCTGGCCTGATCGTCGAAGTCAATGATCCAGAGTATGGATTGATGAAACAACCCGGCCCCATTGCCTGGTTAGAAGAGTCTGCCCATCTAATGCTGTCTCCATCACCACGCACAAACGTTAGTTTTGATGAGGCCTTAGCGCAGCTAAAACGGCTTGCTGCCGCTGAAAAAGTGACCCGTCCAGTGGTAAACGCTCCGGCGAGTGGAGAAAAAACAGGCTGGTTAGATGGCATTCGTATTTTAGATTTAAGCAATGTGATTGCCGGCCCTCACTCTTCGGCATTTTTAGCCCGCTTTGGTGCCGACGTAATTAAAGTGCAGTCGGTTAAACCCAGCTACGATCCTCTCATTGGCACTTTGTTTGCTTTTCAATCAGATATGGGCAAGCGCAGTGGCCTGTTGGACATCAATCAACCTGAGGGACGAGAGGCATTCGAACGCCTGGTGCGCAGCGTCGACGTGGTGGTGATTAATGCACCCGAGCGCCAGATGATCCCACTGGGACTTGATCACGACAGTTTGCAGGCAATTAATCCGGGTGTGGTTTTTTGTCGCTTAGATTGCTTTGGTGGGCCGAGCATTGGCCCGAAAACTAATTATATTGGCTATGACGATATTATTCAGGCCAACAGCGGCATTATGTCCCGCTTTGGCGGCTCACAGACCCCCGAAGAGCATGCTCACCTTGGCACCCTGGATGTTAACTGCGGCTTTGCCGGCGGACTGTCCATGGCGGTGGCCCTTTATCACCGACTAAAAACAGGCGTGACATCAAGAGCACGCACATCGCTCTCAGCGGTGACCAACTTAGCCCAACTGTCTTTCTGTTTTGATTATGTGGGCCGCGCCCCCTTTAATGAGGCAAGTGGCCGGGCTGCCATGGGGGCGCATGCCCTGTCACAGTTCTATAAAACCTGGGACGATTGGATTTTTATCGATGCCAGTGGATCAGAGCTTGAGACCTTGGAAAAAACTGTTCCGGGTCTGCAGGGCATAACTGTAACCGGGGATATTCAAACTTTTTTAAGCACCGCTTTTCAGCAAGCCTCTGCCGAGGAGTGGCTGAAGCGTTTTATTAAAGCCGATATCGCTGCTGCCCTGCCACTTTCAATCGAAAATCTGCGCGCTCAATACAGTCGCCAAGCCGATGGGGAAGTGGGTATAACATTAGGCAGTTTTGCCTTTTCAATCTACCCCGACCATCCCAGTGGCCACTGTCTAACCCAGATCGACCATTATGCCATCAGGCCCCAGAGGGCTTCGATACGGGCCGTTACCCCCACCGAGCGTCACGGCCATTCAACCCGAGACATCCTTAAGTCGGTCGCGTATAGCGATCCTCAAATTGATGCCATGCTCCACAGTAACGTGGCTTCGGCGGGATGGAGTAAAGAGCATCTGCCCTCAGACCAGAGTGAGACATTAAGCATCATTGCCGATAGCATCAGCAGCGGTGCGCACGTGCCCCCAGAGTTATTAAATCACGAGGAATTTGATACTCAATACCGCCACTAGTTTTAGTGAGGAGTTAATCTCTGAAAAAAAGCGGCATCATCGGGATTTTGGTGTTGGACAGGTCTGCAGTCCGAAGCAAAGTGCCTATTCACAGCACTGAAGGACTCCCATAGAATGTGTTAAGGCAAACTAATCCACCACAGACAGGACTATGGCGAGTGCCTAAACATACACATCTAGATGCTTAGGGCCTTTTTTGTCTTCATCTGTGGGGCTTTGTTCAGCTTCCTCCGGTAAAGGGGTTTTTTGGTCTTGCTGGCCATGGTGATCGTTTGCTTGCTTTTTAGATCTGGCGCGAACCTTTTTACGCACGTCCAGTTCTTCGTGATGAAGCTCTTCTTCCTCGTCGGTCAGGGCTTTTAATTTGCCTTCTTTACTCACCTTCTGAACTTTTTGTTCATTGTGAGTCATGGGCACTTTGCCCTCTCTGGGCAATATGGAAAACAATAAATCACTGGACATTTATCACCCACCTAGCGGCTTTTGTCGTTACTTTATATAACATATCCTACTCTCAGTGACTTACTTTAGTCTTTTTAGTTTGTTTTTTGCACACAAAAGATCAACAGGCCCTACATGCTAACGCCATAGTCTATTTGGTTGTAAGCATGAACAAAAAACGATGGCCATCACAGTGATTTTTACTGATTTACGCTTGCATTAATTAGACCAATTCGATAGTATTTTCGGCCTAAATCGAACAGCGGCCTGACTAAGATTAAATGATTACTTTAAATACGCCAGCGGATCACCATCATCATATAGCATAACCTTTCAGGTTGGTGCTGGAAGGCCTATTGTTCCTTCCTGCGGCGTAAATAAACACGAGCCCCTGGAAGGAAACTTCCAGGGGTTTTTCGTTTGAGCTTACAAGGGGCTTTAGTATGAATAAATTACTGCTTAATATTGAACAACTACAGGACAACAAGTAATGAGTGACAGCACAAGATTACGTATCGCGATCCAGAAATCAGGCCGTTTAAGCGACGACAGTATTGCCCTGCTTAAAGCCATTGGCATTAAATTACAAATTCGTGACCGTTTACTGATCGCTCATTCAACCAACCAAGCCATTGATTTATTGCGTGTCCGTGATGATGACATCCCTGGTCTGGTAATGGATGGGGTGGTTGACCTGGGTTTTATTGGACAAAACGAGCTCGAAGAAAAAATGCTCGAACGTGAGTTTACGGGCAAGCAGCACGCATATCTTGAGCTTCGCCGCCTAGACTTTGGTGGTTGCCGCTTGTCAATTGCGGTGCCCAACGAGTTTGATTATCAGGATATTCACTCCCTGGAAGGGAAAAAAATCGCCACCACCTACCCTTTTTTATTAGAGCGCTATTTCAAGCAGCACAAGGTCAACGCCAGTACGGTGATGCTAACAGGTTCAGTGGAAGTCGCACCTCGGGCAGGCTTAGCAGATGCGATCTGTGATTTAGTCTCTACCGGTGCCACGCTGGAAGCCAATGGCTTACAAGAAGAAGAAGTGATATTTAAGTCTAAAGCCGTATTAATACAACGAGCGGGGCCAATGCAGGAAGCTAAACAAGTGCTGATCAATCGCATGTTACCCCGTATGGACGGTGTGATGCAGGCCAAGGAGAGCAAGTATATTATGCTCCATGCGCCTAAGGCTTATTTGGAACAAGTCAAGAGTTTGCTGCCTGGCTCAGAAACCCCAACCGTCCTGCCGCTGGCAGGTAACGATGACGCCGTCGCCCTGCATGTGGTCAGTTCTGAAACCTTATTTTGGGAAACCATGGAAAAGCTGAAAGCCCTGGGCTGCAGCTCTATCCTGGTGATGCCAATTGAAAAAATGATGGGTTAATTGGCATAAGCCAAGTGAGTATGGAAAATACAATGCAAAACTGGTCAAGCCTCAGTCAGGCACAGCAAGCACAGTTACTCAGTCGTCCAGCGATGGCCGATAGCGCCAAATTGAGCGTGATCGTGTCGGATATTATTCAGCAGGTCCGGGCCCAGGGTGATGCAGCATTGTACGCCCTAACCGAACGTTTCGATGGTATCACGCTGACGCAACTCGCCCTGGATACTGACCTCGTTCAACATGCCGAGAATAACGTTAGCCCTCAGGTTAAACTGGCGATTGAGCAGGCCTATGCCAATATTCACACCTTTCACCAGGCCCAATATCCCCAGGATGTGAAGGTTGAAACGGCTCCCGGGGTGGTATGCGAACTAAAGCATGCGCCACTTGCCTCGGTGGGTTTGTATATTCCCGGTGGCAGTGCCCCACTCATTTCAACGGTATTAATGCTTGGGGTAACAGCTAAAGTTGCCGGCTGTGCCCGCAAAGTGCTGTGCACTCCCCCAAACAAACAGGGTAAGGTGGCGGCTGAAATTTGTTACGCCGCTAAATTATGCGGCATCGAAGAGATATATTTGGTCGGTGGTGCCCAGGCGATAGCAGCCTTAGCACTGGGGACCGAATCGATTGCCAAAGTAGATAAGATTTTTGGCCCTGGTAATAGTTTTGTCACCGAAGCCAAACAACAAGTGAGTCGCATCCCCGCAGGCCCGGCGATTGATATGCCGGCAGGACCTTCTGAAGTATTGGTTATTGCCGATGCAGGTGCCAATCCGGTATTTGTCGCGGCAGACCTACTCTCTCAAGCAGAGCATGGGGAAGATTCTCAGGCCATTCTGGTGTCTGACAGTGAAAGCTTAATCACTGCGGTAAAAAAACAGGTAGACATCCAGCTCACCACCTTAAGCCGTAAGCATATCGCCGAACAGGCGATGAAGCATAGCCGCTATATAAAGAGCGCCAATGTGCAAAGCGCGATTGAAATCAGCAATTTGTATGCGCCAGAGCATTTGATAGTCCAGCTTGAAAACGCCAGAGCCTACCTGCCCCAGCTACAAAATGCAGGCTCTATTTTTCTGGGCCAATGGTCACCTGAATCAGCAGGAGATTATGCCAGTGGTACCAACCACGTATTACCGACTTATGGTTATGCCCGTAATTACTCAAGCTTGGGTTTAGCTGATTTTATGCGTCGTTATACGGTCCAGGAACTGAGCTATGAGGGCTTAAAAAACATCGGCGATGCGATTATGAATTTAGCCGATGCCGAAGGCTTAGATGCCCACAAACAAGCTGTGGCGCTGAGACTCAAGGGTGAGCAAACATGAGCACACTTATCGATACTTTACTTGCTGATAATCTAAAGGCGCTCTTGCCTTATGAGTCGGCCCGCCGGCTGTTTTCTGGTGCTGATACGGGTTCAGAGGGAGGCGCAAGACCGCCGCTGTGGCTAAACGCCAACGAGTCCCCCTATAGTAATGCCTATGAAATTAATCCTGAACGCCTTAACCGTTATCCGGATTGTCAGCCACCGGCCGTGGTTAATGCCTACGCCCTGTATGCAGGGATAAACCCTGAACAACTATTGGTCAGCCGCGGTGCCGATGAAGCGATTGAACTGTTGATCAGAACCTTCTGCACACCGGGAAAAGATAAGATCCTTATCTGTCCTCCAACGTATGGTATGTATGCCATTAGCGCCGAGACCTGCAATGTTGGCATCGTGAAAACGCCGCTACGGACTGATTTTTCTTTGGATGTTCCGGCTATCTGTGCCTTTAAAGGCAAGGTCAACCTG
>JBLHIW010000093.1:0-12396 GCA_047618055.1 Paraglaciecola sp.
TAAACGAGCCAATAACGTGACATGTTCCCCTGTAAGTTGAACGTAGTTTAGCCACAGTTCCTGTAGGGAGTAACGCCAGCTGCACAGGGGGAAATTACTGGCCAGCATCACCCGCCGGTTAGAAAATACGCTTAAACAAAACGCAAGGGCCGGCATAATCTCATCCGTCGTCCAATCCCTGTTGGCCATTTCCCAGCCAGATAATTTGATAGCAACATCAGGGTAGCGGGCGAGTCGTGTTAGGTTGTTAGTCCAGCGCAGCCATCTGTCCCTATCGATATAAGATGGCACCCCGCCCCCGTGTTCAATAATCACCCTCAGCCCGGGCGTGTGTTCCAGTATATTGATTAGCCCATCCACAGCGGCATTATCTGCTATGGCCAATTGGGCATCGAAACTCAATTTGTGCCTATGTAATACGCTGAAATGGCCGACCGCTTTAGGATCATTCAGTAAGGTTACAGCCTGCTCATCCAGAATATGCCGTACCCCTGTTACCGAGGGGCGCAGGCATAGTTGCTCAATATGCCAGTTGAAGTTATCAGGACTAAGTGTAAGGTCGGCAAAGGCGACACTGCGAAAGGGCAGGCGGCAGTGTTGTTCCAGCCAGTCTATTTCCCGCCAGGGTTGTTGATTATCAAAGCCTGCTTCCACATGCACAAACCCCATGAGCTCCAGAGGCGTCTGTAGGGCGAGGTCCGGTTCTCGGTAGTCTTTGTTGATAAGGGCTTTGTTTGGCCAACGAGGCGGGTTTTCGGCTTTTAACCAGGCATAATCCCCCTCTTGCAGGTTAAATAAATGCAGGTGGGGGTCGATAATTTTAATCGTGCTGGGCTTAATCGGATTACTTTGCATGGATGTTTATTGCGCCGTATAGCCGCCGTCTATCATCTGTAAACTACCGGTGATAAAGCGGGCTTTGTCGCTGGCCAAAAAAAATGTCAGCTCTGCCACTTCGTCCGCCTGTCCCAGTCTGCCCAGTGGCTGCAATGCAGCTTCTTGTGCATGGACCTGGGTTTTGTCGGCTCCGGAGCGGGCCACATAGTTGTCGATGGCCTTATGATACAAGGGCGTTTCAATCGTGCCCGGGCAGACCGCATTGGCACGAATATTAAATTTCGCATAATCCAGTGCCGTGGTTTTAGCCATGGAGGCCAGTGCTGCCTTGCTTAAGTTATAGGCAAAGGCGTTATGTTTGGCGATAACCGCCTGATCTGAGGCCATCAGGATAATGGCGCCAGAGCCTTGGGCTTTCATGGTGGGCAATACCCCCCGAATAGCTGCATAGGCGCCTTTTATATTGATGGCGATGATCCTATCTAAATCCTGCTCACGGGTGTCTTCTATATTGGCGGAAAAATGAACGCCTGCGTTAGAGATGAGGGCATCGATGCGCTGATACTGCTCCATGAGCGTGCTGATGACAGCCTCAACCGCTGCGGGCTTTGAGATGTCGCATTCAAGCCAATGTACTTGGCTATTGGCTGCGTCATTCTGGGCAATATCCAGATTCACTACCTGATAGCCCTCGGCTAAGAATTTTTCACACACAGCCAAACCAATGCCAAAACTGCCACCGGTGACCAGGCAAAGAGGCTTTGCAACTTTATTATTATTCATCCACAAATTCCTTGCCCATCTGCAGGGTGCGGGCGGCCAGTTGTACTTCTTTTAAAAACAGCAGCAGTGCGAAGATCAAGAGACACAGGGCAATAATAAACATGCCCACGATGATCAGGCTTAAATCAAAATTCCAGAAGCCCCCTAAAAACAGAGATATGACCACGCTACAGACAAAGAGTGCCGAGGCGGTGCACATACCGATAGAACGATTGATAAGGGTAATTCTGCGCCATAAGTTCTTCAATTCTGCTTCTGAAGTGGCCAAAAAATCTGGATTTTTAATGGTAGATACTCTGCGCTCCATGATCCGCGCCCGGTCGACAATTCGCCCCAGACGACCGGACATGACGTTGAGAAAGCCGGCAATGCCGGTCAGCATAAATACCGGCGCGACGACTATTTGGATAATGTGCGCCAGGTCATTGATCGAGTTTTCCATCAGTGCAAAGTCCTTATGCTGTTATGGCTACTCTGCTTGCCCATAAATCATATTCATCTGCATGATCTATTTTCACGGTGACTAAGTCACCGGCTTGTAGCTCAATATCATCGTTAAGGTAGACCAAACCATCTATCTCAGGTGCATCGGCATAACAACGGCCAATGGCCCCTTCTTCGTCCACTTCATCAATCAAGACTTGCATGGTTTGGCCGATGCGTTGTTGCAGCTTAGCTGCGCTGATTTTTTGTTGCTTGAGCATAAAGCGGTCGTAGCGTTCTTGCTTCACTTCTTCGCTGAGAGGATCAGGCAGGTCATTAGCCTTTGCTCCCTTAACATCCGAATACTTAAAGCAGCCCACTCGGTCCAGTTGGGCTTCATCGAGAAAGTCCAATAACATCTGAAAGTCTTCTTCGGTTTCGCCGGGAAAGCCGACAATAAAGGTGGAACGAATGACGAGTTGAGGACACATCTCTTTCCACTTTTTTATCCGGTCCATGGTGCGCTCAGTGGCGGCGGGGCGCTTCATTAATTTCAAAATACGGGGGCTGGCATGCTGGAAGGGGATATCCAGATAAGGCAGAATTTTACCTGCCGCCATCAAGGGCATAATTTTATCCACCGAAGGGTAGGGATATACATAATGTAAGCGCACCCAAATTCCCAGTTCCGCGAGTTTCTCACACAGCTCACTCATCCCAGTTTTGACCGGCATGCCATTCCAGAAGCCCATCTTGTTTTTCACGTCCACGCCGTAAGCACTGGTGTCCTGAGAAATGACCAGTAGTTCCTTCACCCCGGCATTTTTAAGACGCTGGGCCTCGTCCAGGATTTCACCAATGGGTCTGCTGACTAAATCCCCGCGCATGGAGGGGATGATGCAAAAGGTACAACGATGATTACAGCCTTCGGATATTTTTAAATAGGCATAGTGACGGGGTGTGAGTTTCACCCCGATATCCGGTACCAGGTTTAAATAGGGATTGTGCTTGGGTTGGGGCAAGTGCTCATGTACCTGATTGACCACTTCTTCATAGGCATGAGGGCCGGTGATGGCCAGTACATTAGGATGCACCTCACGGATCTCATCTTCTTTTATGCCCAAACAGCCGGTGACAATGACCTTGCCGTTTTCTGCCAGTGCTTCACCGATGGTATCTAATGATTCCTGCACCGCCGAATCAATAAAGCCGCAGGTGTTAACAATCACCAGATCGGCGTCATTATAAGTGGGCACCACGTCATAACCCTCGGTGCGAAGCTGAGTCAGGATCCGCTCCGAGTCCACTAAGTTTTTGGGACAACCCAGGGAAATAAAACCGATGCGAGTGCCGCTACTCATACTCGTAGGCGAGTCCGCTTCCAGTATTTTGACGGGGGTTTCCAGGGTGGTGGTGGCATTGGGGGTAAAGGTTTCGACTGTCATAAGATCTCATAAGCAAGCAGCAAGTGCGTAATGCCCCGATTATACGGTAATTTTTGCTGTCGGTCGTAGTAGAATTAAGCTTAGTTTGAAAGGCGTGTGACTTTAACGATTTAGTCGACTATCCAAGGGCTTATAATCACGTAACAAGTCGCTAGCCCTTAGGCTTTATCTACCAAGTGTTGATACTCGCCGTGGTATTATTATTTGAAAAGACGCCCGATCACCTCATTTCACGTTAACATAGGCTAAGCCCTGTACTGCAAGGTCTGGTACAGTCACTTTTTGTCGTAAACCTTAGGGATGTTTATTGTTCTATGTCTGATGTTAAAACTGAGTTTTTCACGCTGCTAAATTCTCTTTCACCTGCCTTGTTTCCAGAACATGGTCAGGCAGTGAAGACCATGCACATGGAGGAGAATGCCTTGCGCTTATCTTTGCCTTTTGTGTGCAATAGCCTGTTTAGTGCCGATAGTGCCAGCAAACACGCCATTGATAGTTTTGCTAAACAGCATAGTGTTGAGCTGAAAATTGAATATGACATTCCCTCGATAAAAGGTCAGAACCCCAAGGTGGTTAAAAACATTATCGCCGTGGCGTCGGGAAAGGGGGGAGTGGGCAAGTCCACTACGGCGGTGAATTTGGCTGGGGCCTTGAGTTTGGAGGGGGCGAGAGTAGGGATACTTGACGCAGACGTGTATGGTCCATCGCTGCCCACCCTCCTGGGAACTAAAAACACGCAACCTGAATCGCCGGACAACAAACATATCTACCCCATCGTGACGAATAATCTGCAAAGTATGTCAATCGGCTATTTGGTGGATGATGATTCGGCGAGCATCTGGCGCGGTCCCATGGCGAGCAAGGCATTTCAGCAGCTTTTTAATGAAACCCTGTGGCAGGAACTGGATTATTTAATCGTGGACATGCCGCCAGGCACCGGGGATATTCAACTGACCTTAGCCCAAAGTTTACCGGTTACCGCTGCTCTTATTGTAACCACGCCGCAGGATCTGGCGCTGGCGGATGCCATAAAAGGGATCGCCATGTTTAATAAAGTGAATATTCCGGTCTTAGGCATTGTGGAAAATATGAGTTATCACATATGCAGTCAATGTGGACACAAAGAGCATCTGTTCGGCGCGGACGGTGGCCAGCGTATTGCACAAAAATATGCCACCCAGTTACTGGCACAATTACCCCTGACCCTGCAAATTCGTGAACTGGCCGATAACGGCGATCAATTGATGTTTAACGAAGAGGCTGATGTCGAAATAAAGCAGGTTTACCGGCAACTGGCCCAGAGCCTGTCGTATAAAATTTCATTATTAGAAGCAACAACTCAGCAAATAGGCAGTCGTAATGTAGGCTAAAGTAGTAGGGACTCAGTTACATAAATGGAAAAATAAAGTCTGCAGTGCATACAAAGGTGTATGTTCGGCGAAAAACTATTAGACTGAGCAAGCCAAGGCTCGATTAGTCCACCCCCTTAAACATACAAATGGAATAATGTTTAATGATTGATACTCAACTGTTGTCACTAGATCTCAGAGCACAACTGGATCTGGTTCAAATTAAAAAAATATCCCCCGCTGAGTTGGCCCAGCAGCAACTGGCTTTAGTTGAAAGAGTTAATCCTGCCCTTAACGCATTCTTGTGTTACGAGCCAAGTGTGTTTAACGAACAGCGAAATGTGGCTCCCCTTCGAAATATCTCAATTGCTGTAAAAGATAATATTGATGTGCTTGGCTTTGCCAGCACCGCAGGCATGTTAACCCGTCAAGGGCGAATGCCGACAGAAGATGCCTTTGTTATTCAAAAATTACGTAATGCCGGTGGTGTGATTAGCGGCAAATTGAATATGGATGAAGGCGGACTGGGTAAGACTAACCACAATATTAATTTCGGCAACTGTCACAATCCCCACAGAATAGGTTTTACTCCCGGGGGAGCCTCTGGTGGCTCAGCTAGCGCAGTCTCTGCGTGCATGACTGCACTGGCAATAGGCACAGATACCATGGGCTCCGTGCGCATCCCCGCTTCCTATTGTGGCGTATTTGGTCTAAAGCCAAGCCCCGGTATGGTCAGCAATCGAGGGAGTCTCAGGTGTAGCCCAGGGATGGACAGTATTGGCCCCTTAGCCCGCTCTGCCCGTGATGTAGAGTTGGCCCTTGGCGCGATGTGCGGCTTTGACTTACTGGACAGTCAATCGATTAATTATCAGACCAAAGGCTATTTGCAATTGCCCGATCTTCCGGTACTGCTGGTGCCGGAAGATTTATCCCTTTTAATCAGTGATGACAGTATTATTGCGGATTTTAAACATAACATTCAGGTGTTTATTGATATCGGCTGTCAGGTGAAAATGGTCGACTTGAGCCACTATGATTTTGCTGCAGGAAGGCGGGCAGAATTATTACTTTGTGAAGCCCAGATGCGGGCTGAACATCAGTACGACTGGCAACAGTCCCCTGAAAAGTTTTCTGCACCCTTGCGCGCCCTTCTTGGGGGGGTGGACAACAAAAGCCCAGTAGAATATATACTCGCGGAACAGGTGTTCAGGAATGCTGTGATAAGTGCGCGTAAGCTATTTACCACGGGAAGCTATTTGCTCATGCCTACGACCGGGCAACGGGCATTTTCATTTGATGCTGAGGTGCCGCAAGGGCAGGCCGACCTGTGTTGTTTTGCTGATCAGGCGGGGCTCACTGCGCTTTCACTACCGATGATAAGCGAGTCAGAATTGCCCGCCGGTATGCAGCTGATTGGCCAAGCGGGTAGTGATTTTGCAATATTGAAACTGGCCCAGGCGTGGCAGTATGCCTCAGGTTATCATTTTCAAATGCCCGGCGTGATACAAGCTTTGTGCGAATAAATACAGTTTAATAACAATACAAAAAATGACCTCAAAAGAGGCCATTTTTTTAGCGTGTGGGCAGCAACTAAGAAAATACTTAGTGCTTACCTTTTGAAGCACCTTAAAAAACAGCCTTATTTTACTTCTTCACCGGCCGCTTGTTTGTCGGCATGGTAGCTGGAACGCACCATTGGGCCACAAGCTGCATGGCTAAACCCAAGCTCTTTGGCTATTTCACCCAATTCATCAAATTCATCGGGATGCACATAACGCTTAAGGGGAAAGTGATGTTTGCTGGGCTGTAAATATTGACCCAGGGTCAACATTTCCACGTTGTGCTCCCGTAAATCCTTAAGCACCTGGGCAATTTCTTGTTTATCTTCGCCCATGCCCATCATTAAACCAGATTTTGTTGGGATCTCAGGATGTTGGATTTTGAATTTTTTAAGCAAGTCCATTGACCACTGATAGTTGGCGCCGGGACGACATTCTCTATATAGGCGGGGTATGGTTTCCAGATTATGATTGAATACATCCGGCACACCCTGCTTGAAAATCTCTAATGCCCTGTCCATACGCCCGCGAAAATCAGGCACTAACACTTCAATTTTAGTGCTGGGACTGTGCTCACGAATGGCATTGATACAATCCACAAAATGCTGTGCGCCGCCATCACGCAAATCGTCACGATCTACGGAGGTGATCACCACATAATTGAGTTTCATTTCGGCAATCGTTTTGGCTAATTTTATGGGCTCTTCAGCGCTGGGCGGCAAAGGTTTACCATGGGCCACATCGCAAAATGGGCAACGACGGGTGCAGATATCCCCTAAAATCATAAAGGTCGCTGTGCCGTTATTGAAACACTCGGCTAAATTGGGACAGCTCGCTTCCTCACAGACTGAATGCAGATTATTTTTGCGCAAGGTTTGCTTGATTTGATCGATGCGTTCAGTGTTACGGGGTAATTTGATTTTTATCCATGCAGGCTTGCGCAGCATTTGCGCCTTTTCTGTTGGAACAATCGTTATGGGGATATGTTTTACTTTCTCATCATCCCGGAGTTTCACTCCAGCTTCTGGACGTACGTTAGTCATCAAAACCTTCTCTGTACTGTATTTTAATCTGCGAATCGGGACTCAACATTCCCAGCAATTCACATAATTGATTTACTATAAGGGTACCTGCTTCAGCCATGTTAGATGGGCCGTTCAATTGAGCGCAATCTACCATTTCTAGGCCGGCATAACCACAGGGATTTATCCGCTGAAAAGGCGAAAGATCCATATTGACGTTCAAAGCCAAGCCGTGAAAAGAGCAACCCCGGCGGATACGCAAACCGATTGAGCATATTTTTTTGCTGTCGACATACACTCCAGGTGCATCGGCACGGGGGTAAGCCTCTACACCATAAGGTTTGAGGCTTTGCACCACACAAGATTCAAGGGCGGTGACCAAAGTCCGTACCCCCAATTTGTTGCGCTTCATGTCGAGTAAAACGTACAACATTTGCTGCCCAGGTCCGTGATAGGTAATCTGGCCGCCTCTATCCACTTTCACTACGGGGATAGTACCAGGGGCCAGAATATGTTCTGCTTTTCCGGCCTGTCCCTGGGTAAAAACAGGGTCATGCTCAACTAGCCAAAGTTCGTCCGGGCTAGTCTCATCACGGTTATCCGTATAGTCCTGCATGGCCTGCCAAATTGGCAAGTAAGCCTGACGGCCAAGCTGGCGTATCATAAGGGAATTAAATGGCTTCAACAGAACAATAATCCGACGATATTCAGGTGCTTATAGAACAACGCGCACCAGTTCTAATTTTGCCAATTCAGTATACAGGGTTTCCATGTGTGCTTTACTGGTCACGGTGACACTGAGTGATAAGGCATGATAACTGCCCTTGGAACTCGGCTTTATGGTGGGACTGTAGTCGCCCGGCGCATGAATTTGCAAACATGCGATAACGTCATTTGGCAGGTTTTCATGGGCTACACCCATAACTTTAAAGTTTTGCTGACATGGAAAGTCTAGCAACTGGTCAAAATGTGTTTCCATCAGATCTCTCACTAAGGTCGTATTGTGCTCAGTTTACGCATCAAAGCCGAGCTGCATTTTAACAAAATCAACTATACGGTCGATAAGGCTGCCTTCCTGCACTTCTTGCAGGGTGACTAAGGGGTATTCGGCAATGTCTTCACCCTCTAACTGCAAATAGAGTCGGCCTACTACTTCGCCCTTAGCTAAGGGGGCCTCGAGTTTTTTGTTGAGTTTAAAGTTGGCTTTCAGATTTTTACTTTGTCCACGGGGAATATTTATCGGGGTGTCCTGTAATATACCCAGATCAACCGTCTCCTGAGCGCCCATAAAGATGCGATGGGACACAAAACTGTCGCCAGCTTTATAGGGGGTAATCGTTTCGTAGAAGCGGAAGCCGTATTTTAATAATTTCTTATTTTCGACTTTACGTGCACGCTCACTGTCAGCACCCATTACTACCGCGATCAAACGCATATCAGCCTGGGTAGCAGAGGATATTAAACTATAGCCTGCGTCAGAAGTATGTCCGGTTTTTATCCCGTCAATATTCAGGCTTTTGTCCCACAATAAACTGTTACGGTTGTATTGTTTAATATCGTTAAAGGTAAATTCTTTTTCACTGTAAATGGCGTATTCCTCTGGAACATCACGTACCAGGGCCGCAGCCAGTATCGCCATATCCCGGGGCGTTGTGTAATGATCTGCATTATGTAGACCGTGGCTATTGACAAAATTGGTTGAGCTCATGCCTAGGTGTTGTGCATGCATGTTCATCATGCTGGCAAAGGCATCTTCGCTACCCGCAATGTGCTCTGCCATTGCGACACAGGCATCGTTACCTGATTGTACAATAATACCCCGATTTAAATCAGCAACCGAAACTTGTTTGCCTACTTCAATGAACATTTTGGACGAGTCCGGATAATTCTTTGACCAGGCCTTTTCAGATATGGTCACCAAATCGCTATCTTTGATATTACCGTTGGCAATTTCCTTACCAATCACGTAACTGGTCATCATTTTTGTCAAGCTGGCAGGAGGGATTTGGATGTCAGCATTTTGCTCAGCAATAACATTGCCGGTTTGAAAATCCATCAGTACAAAGCCTTTGGCTGCAACTGTCGGTGGAGGAGGAATAACCACGGCTGCTGAGGTATAAAGACTGGTGAGAGAGAGTGTAACGCTGCATAACAAGGCAACAAACTGTTGTTTGGTGTTTCGCATTGACCTACCGTAATTTGATAAAGTTATTAGATTGTTTTTGTGCCATCGAATGATGCGCAAAATTCGATGGCCAATATAGCACTTTTTAAACACTATTGCTTTGATGGCACAAAAAATTAATGTTAAGTATGCAGCCTTCGCATAGGACCCGGCTAAAGGGAAAAAGTTACTTAGTCGTTTAAATAAACTTTATATGCCCCCCCATAACCATTTTTTTTCAGGTCTCTTAACAAGTCTATGGCTTGTTGTTCATTATCCAGCGGACCGAGTTGCAGACGATATAAGCCCTTTTCCTCTGGCAGGTGATGAGGTAATTGATACAAAAAACTCAGGCCCTTGCCAATCTGTTTTATTTTGTGGTGATCGTTTAAGGCCGCCACTTGAATAAAAAGGCTTTTGATATTTGCCAAACGAGGAGTGTTTTTTTGTTCGATAGTATGGGTGTTACCGACTGTGACTTGCCCGTCCTGAGCGACATGGATGACATCAAGTTTGACCTGAGCTGTGCCGGTACTGAGCATATCCAGCTTCATTGCCGCTGCATAGGATAAATCAATGAGTCTGCCCCCGTGGAAGGGGCCGCGATCATTGATACGTACCACCACCTGTTTGCCGTTAGTCAGATTTGTCACCCGGGCAAATGAAGGCAGTGGTAAGGTTTTATGCGCCGCTGACATGGCATACATATCGTAGACTTCGCCATTAGAGGTCAGGTGACCGTGAAATTTTTGTCCGTACCAAGAAGCCTCACCCTTTGCACTGTAGCCCCGTCCGGTCGACATAGGTGTGTAGCGGACCCCACGTATTTTATAACTGCGTAGGTTGGCTGATGTATAAGCTTCGTACCGGGGTCTGGCTTCAGGCGAATGGATTCGCCCAGATACGGATGACGGAGGCGAGTCCTGACGTTGCTGGTAACGACCTGGCGGGGCGCAGGCCGATAAAAACAACAATACTAGTAGCCAAGCGGATCGTGTCATTGTGTGCCGAAATGGTCAGCTTGTGTGGTGAGGGGATCTTTTTTGGCCATCGTCACCAGGTACTGCTGTTTAATCTGCTGGCTTAGCTGATAGACCACCATGGCATAAAGGGGGCTGTGGTTATAACGTGTGATCACATAGAAATTTTTCAGTCCCACCCAAAATTCCTGGCTGTCAGGCTGTTCAAAGGCAAATAATTTGACACTCGCGTCGGCGGAAATTTCGGCATCTACCCTCACTCCTGCATCTTGCAGTTCTGTCCATTGGTGTCTATATTTTAGTGAACTGGAAAGTAAACTCTGACTTTTATCACCGGTTATTTTTGCCTTAAACACAATATCTTGATCTTTTTTCCAGCCATGTTTCTTAAAATAATTGGCCACGCTACCAATTGCATCTGTGGGGTTATTCAGCAGGTCCCGTATGCCGTCACCGTCAAAATCAATAGCGTAATGGCGATAACTCGACGAAATAAATTGTCCCCAGCCCATCGCTCCGGCATACGAGCCCATCAACTCACTAAGCTCGAAATTTTCTTCTTTTGCCAACAAAAAAAGTTGTTCTAATTCACTGCGAAAAAATGTTGATCTGGGTGGGTAGTAGAAGCCCAGGGTATATAAAGCATCCAACACCGGATACTTACCTTTATAGGAGCCATAAAAGGTTTCTACCCCGATGATAGCCACAATGATTTCTGCGGGCACACCCAATTCTTGCTCTGCACGTTGCAGGGTCAGTTGGTGTTCCTGCCAAAACGCAACGCCTTTGTTTAGGCGCTTTTCGGTCAAGAAAATGGGGTGATATTGGTGCCAGGGTTTGGCTTCCCAGGGTTTGGCAATAGCCGCAAGAATTTTTTCGCTCTTGCTGGCCTTGGCTAAAGCTTGTGTTATGTCAGTGGCAGAAAACTGATGTTTTTCCACCATCATTGCCACAAATTGTTGTTGTGCCTCCTGTGCCGAGAGCGCAGTGCTTGAGTAAAGGGACAGACCGAGGCACAGGCCTAAGATACAATGTTTTAGCGTGGGCATTATTTTCTCCGTGAATCAGTACTCATCCTGTTGGTATGAGACAGTTTGGTTAATTTTTATTTGCTTCCACGTCATCGGGAAAGTATGCGTTTCTGGGTACTGATGGCCATGAGAATGCCAAAACCCCCGAGTAAAGTCACCATGGAGGTTCCACCATAACTGACCAAGGGTAAAGGCACGCCCACCACGGGCAAAATCCCCGAGACCATGCCCATATTGACAAACACATAGACGAAAAAGGTGAGGGTGATACTACCGGCTAATATTTTGCTAAATGCATCTTGAGCGCGCACGGCGATGAGCATGCCACGCATCACAATGAAGGCATAAATAGCTAACAAGCCCACTACGCCCAAAAAGCCAAACTCTTCACTAAATACTGCGAAAATAAAATCAGTATGTCGCTCGGGTAAAAATTCCAGTTGGGATTGGGTGCCTTGCAGCCAACCTTTGCCTTGGATCCCTCCCGAGCCAATGGCAATTTGTGACTGAATGATGTGATAGCCAGAGCCCAGAGGATCGCTTTCAGGATTGAGAAATGTCAGTACCCGCTGTTTCTGATAATCCTGCATCAAAAATATCCACATAATTGGGGCAAAAGCGGAGGTCACTACTGCAACGCCCCCAATAAAAGGCCAACTCATACCCGCCAAGAACAAGGCAAAAATACCTGAGCTGGCGATCAATAGTGAGGTGCCTAAATCCGGTTGTCGGGCAATAAGCAGAGTAGGTATCGCAACTAACACAAAGCCAAGCAAGATATGTTGTAACTTGGGCGGCAGATT
>JBLHIW010000094.1:0-12390 GCA_047618055.1 Paraglaciecola sp.
TAATAACTTGTTTGCGGATCCAGCCCTTTAACGTCGACCTTAACCGTATGATCGCGGCTGCGGTCTGTGGTAAAAACACCCTGGGCCACCACATTCGTAAACGATGGTGAATCAGCCACTGTCCAATTCGCATCGCAGGGTAAATCATCAGCCACGCTAAGCCGTGTCCAAATGATCAAGGCATTGTGCAATGGGTCACCGCTGGCCACACCGTGTTGAAACGGCGATTGGGCTTGGGATATCCCTTTGTTGCCAGCGGTCGTTGCCGCAACGCCCACTGTGGCATTAGAGCCAGCCACTACACCAACCGCCACGCAGCTAAGGCCCATTCTGCGTAAAAAACTACGGCGGGACAAAACACGACGGGATTTACGTTGACCCATATTCTTATTCTCCGGCTATCTAATCAAACATCTCAGCGTGTCATTTTACATAGCAATGTGACACGACGATGACAGATTGTAGAGCGAGTTCAGTGCTTCAATAAAACAACATGCCTATGCAGATTATTCAGGGCTGGCCGGCACTGTCTTTATTCATACCGTATCGCTAACAAAAAACAATTCACCACCAAGATCACGAAGTGCACAGAGTAAAACGTATTAGATTATTCGGTCTTAAAAATTTCCCCCTCTGTGCCCTCTGTGAACTCGGTGGTAAAAATTAAAAACAGTTATGCCAAGGCAACAGAGATCCCAGAGTAAAAATAGATGGGTGAAGTATAAATACCCAAGTGACTGGGGGTTTAGCTCTGCATTGAGCCAATGATAAGGACAGGTATGTCTTTGGCATTACGTAGCTTTGTTAGTCATTAAGCCCTGTAATTATCATATTGCTAAGTTAATGGTGACACTTTGCAATATATTCACTCATTTTTTATAAGATATTGGCATTTTATCTAACATTTAAGCTGTTTAAACTATTGGAATGTTATTTGAGTAAAACTAATCTACTGATGAGTGTTTATCGAGGACGCAGCACCATGGAAAAAATCCTTACATTAAAACCCCAAAACTTACCTTTTATCAGTGTCGAAAACCTATTGAAATTAGTGTCAAAAATAGGCATAGAAAAATTTTTGATCGGTTTGGCTGAGTCTATCCAACAAGACTTTGCACGCTGGAATGGATTTGAAAAATCCCCTCGTTTTACCACTCATTCGCCACAGGGTGTCATTGAAGACTTTTCTGCCTTGCGGTATCTGCAGAGCATAATGCAACAGGACTCAGACTATCTGCTGCTGGACTTACTGGCTAATCCTTCAGATCCCCGTAATTTATTTGGGCTTTTCTGTGGCAGCAGTACCAGCATTTTGAGCGAGGCAGGCTAATGGCGGTTCGCAATCCCCAGGCCCCGTCTGCGGTGGTCATGATCAGGCCCCACCATTTTTGTCCCAACCCGCAGACACGTAATGACAATGCATTTCAGCTACTTGCCTGTGACACGACATTGGATTTGTCTGCGACCGCGTTTCACCAGGTGTCTGATGTGGCGGCACAATTGCAAGAAAATGGCATTCAGGTGCACATTTTTGAAGATGAGAGTCGCGATACACCTGATTCAGTTTTTCCGAACAACTGGTTTTCAACCCACTCTGGTGGCCATGTGGCTATCTATCCCATGTACGCCGCCAATCGCCGCCGGGAAAAAAGAGTCGATGTTATCGATAGCTTAAAGTGCCATTATCGCGTGCAGGATGTAGTCGACTATTCAGGCCTCGAAGAAGACTGTATTTATCTTGAGGGTACCGGTGCGATGGTGCTGGATCACGTAGACAGAGTGGCCTATGCAGTGCAGTCAAAACGCTGTGATCCTGTGGTGCTTGAGCGATTTTGTGCCCATTTCAACTATGAACCCATGTTGTTTGAGGCGTTTGATAAAAATGATACCCCGGTGTATCACACCAACGTGTTGATGTGCATCGGTACCGAGTTTGTGATGATCGGTTTGGATATGATCCGCGATCAAAAACGCCGTGCACAAATCATCCAACGATTGACTGAATCAGGTCGCAAAGTGATTGCCTTGAGTCAGCAACAAATCGGCGAATTTTGTGGAAATGCCATTGAATTACAAAGCAACAACGAGCGAATCTTGGCGCTTTCTGCCCGGGCATTCGCCGCGTTGGATCCACAACAACTCAGCGTGCTCGAGGAAAGTGTAAACCTACTTCCCCTTGACGTTTCGGCCATAGAATTTGCCGGTGGCTCAGTGCGATGCATGTTAGCGGGTATCCACTTATCGGCCCGCTAGTTAAGTCATCTGTGCTGCGTGAGGAATGGCCGACATGGCCTTGGTCAATGTTCTTGCCATAGTCCAGCTTACCCCTACTGCGGTAGTCTTAAGCAAAAACTACTGGGCAAAGTTAGCCAGCGACCAGGCTCCCGAATATAAAAGCGGTGACGTCAACGTGCAGGGAAATACCGTGCCAGGAAGTGTAAATAATCCAAAATCCCTTCTTTAAGGACGAATAAACATGCCACGCTTTTGTGGTGACTGTCGACAAGGTCATATTTGGCAGCCAACGCAGCGGTGCCAAATCGCTAACAGTATCGGTTTATAGGCTAAAAAACCCTGTTTAAGGCTTAATATTAGGCGATTATTAACAAGCACTTTATTGAAAGCAGAAACTGGCCTTGGTCCGAAGCTGACGCTGACGCTGACGCCGGCTTCATGCTAGGTGAGATGATGTGAAAATAAAGAAATACATAGGGAAACAATTGAGTGCCCATTTATGCCTTGCTGCAGTAAGCCAAATAGCCATTTTTTACTCTATTTAGCTTTCCGATAAGAAGCTTTTTATCACTTCCCGGTAGTTCCGACTCACCTTAATACGTTCAAATTCACTTAATTGTAAAAAGAACTCACCCTTACTGTGAGGAATAACTTTCTCGATGCGATTGAGGTTAACGATGGTTGAGCGATGTACTCGCTTAAATATATTTTCATCCAGTTCGGCTAATAAATCTTTTAAGGTGCTGCGCTTAATATGCGTCACGCCATCGGCATGCAGACACACATAATCACCGGCCGCATCCACCCACTCGATATCATGTTGTTTTAGTAAAGTGATCACATCCCGGTCTTTTATCACTATTTTCCGCTCAATATTGTGCTTGTCCCCTTGACGGTCAACTGCTTGCTGATTGTCCTGAACAACTTGCGTTCCTCTACCGTTAATATCGTCAATCGCACCAATAATTCTGGTTTTTTGTCCCTTTTTTTCTTCCCGGGCAAAGCGTTCTAAAGCCCGATCTACCGCCCGACGAAGATAATCTGCATCCAGCGGTTTTAGAATATAATCTACCGCATGAACCTCAAATGCATCCAGGGCATATTGTTCGTATGCCGTGGTAAATACGATGAGGGGTACCACATCCGCCTGCAGTTTTTGCACTAGGTCAAAACCATTCATGCCAGGCATTTGAATATCCAAAAATATCAAATCCGGCGCGAGATCCATGGTTGCATCAAAGGCCTCTCGGCCATTCTTACATTCAGCAACAATCTCTATTTCAGGAATATTTTCCAGATGCTTGCGTATTAGCTTTAGCGCCAAAGGCTCATCATCGACTATCAGGGTTCTTAGTTTAATCATACTGCAAGCTTACGTTCATTAGCGCTGTCAATAATCGGCTCATAGGGAATTTTAATGGTCGTTTTAAGTCCCCCAGAGGGGAGGGTTTTCAAAATAAAATCATAGTTATCAGGATACAGCGTGGCTAATCTTTCATCAGTATTACGCAAACCAACCCCTCTTCCCTTAAAGCTTAGAATTTTACTGTGTTGTATTTTTACATCCGAGCCGGTATCACACAACTCCAATATCAATTTATTGTCTGACACCGAGGCACTAAAGCTAATGGTGCCACCTTGCTCACTCTGGGCAATGGCATGTTTCATTGAGTTTTCAATCAGCGGCTGTAATAACAAACTGGGTATGCCGGCCAATTTGGCTCGCTCCTCTATTTTAAAATCCAGGCTCAATCGATCACCAAAACGTGTTTTTTCAATCTCCAGATAGAGCTTCAGCGCACCCACTTCTTTTTCAAGGGCGATTTTGGTATCCGGATTGTTATCCAGTGAATAACGCAAAAACTTACTCAACTGGACGATCATCCGTTGGGCCTTTTTAGCTTCGTCGAATTCTACCAGAGCGTTGACTGCGTTTAATGTGTTACACAAAAAATGGGGATTTAACTGATAACGCAACATTTTTAATTGGGCATCCCTGGCAACATTTTGCGCGGAAATACGTTTTATATGTTCTTCTGCACCCACTGCCTCCGCCGCTAACATGATCTTGTGTTCCGACTGCAATAGCTGGTAATAACGTATGCCATGAAAGGTAATGGTCCAGCATAGAAAAATATATACACTGCCAAAATACCAACCACCAAAATCCGCCCACAGGCCCTGCTCTTGTGTCATCCAAATAAAGGTATTTAGTCTAATAATCGTCCAGACTAGCGCCATCAAGGCAACCAGACAAAAATGTATAAAGCCTCTGAATACCAGGGAGTGGTCCCAGATCCGCATGGACACCCAATACAGGGGTAGCGATAATAATATGCCCATTACAGATTGTAATAGGGTATGAGCGATATAAGACCAATAAAACTGTTGGTACCAGACCGTTAGCGTGAGAAACGTAATCAGGCTGACACCAAGCCAGAATCCAACGTTCAAGGACCAAAATTGATAAACCCGATTTTGACTAGTTGCTCTTTTAAGAGTGTTTAACACTATTGCGGCGTACGCTATTTGAATTACTTTTTGACATGTTACACCTTGAGCACCATATCAGCTAATTAAGGGATTTTTTGCTCGGTGGTGAATTTTATTTTAATTGCCACAACCTATGCTCAGAGTTGTCAACGACGCTGGGGCTGCAGGGAGACATACCAACTTAACCCCTTATTAATCCGCCTGACCTCAATGCCATTGCCTGTAAAATTCAATCTGTCCATTATTAAGTAATATATGACATCACCTTATTAACATTAAGCGGAGCAGGAAAACCCAAATGACAAATACTGTGTTTAAACATTGCCAAAAATTAACAGAAATATCCCGTGAATTCATTAGTGAACGTGTTCCCCTTATATTGATGGCCCTAACAATCTCAAGCACTTTGCTGGTCTCTTGTGCTCATGCAAAATTCCAGCAAGCACCCGGCGATCTGCTCGGTGGTGAAGTAATGGGTGTGGCTTATTCAGGGTTTCGTCTGGGGCAACATCCGGATCGAGGAGAGGGGGCAATCAATCCCAGTGATGGGGAAATACTTGAGGATCTGAAGATCCTGCTTAAACACGAACTTAGTTTGATCCGACTGTATGATTCTGCTGAAAACTCCGCCGATACCTTGCGTATTATTCGTCAACATAAACTCCCCATTAAGGTGTTATTGGGCATGTGGTTAGAGGCCGAAATAAGCAATCACGAAGGCTGCCCGTGGCTGCTCGAACCTATTCCGCAAGCCAAACTGGCGGCAAACAAGATACAAAACCAGCGCGAACTCCAACGGGGTATTGCCCTTGCCCGAAAATATGCAGACATTGTGATCGCGGTGAATGTCGGTAATGAAGCTCTAGTAGAATGGAATGATCACATGGTTACCATCGATAGCGTTATTGCCTATGTCAGGCAAGTAAAGGCGGCTATTCCCCAGGCTGTTACGGTGGCTGACAATTATGAATGGTGGATTAAGGATGGTGCGCCCTTAGCAGCCGAGCTTGACTTTATCGGTGTACACACCTACCCGGCATGGGAAGGCAAAGGTATTGATCAAGCTCTTGCCTATACGGTACAAAATATCGAGCAGGTTCACGCTGCATTACCGGGTAAATCCATCGCTATTTTGGAAGGGGGTTGGGCCACCACCGCCAGTGAGTTTGCTGAGCGGGCAAGTGAGGCCAATCAGGCTCGCTACTATCGTGAGGTAGCGCTATGGGCACAGCAGAGAAATACCACCTTTTTATTTTTTGAAGCCTTTGATGAGCCCTGGAAAGGCAACCCAGATAATCATCTGGGCGCTGAAAAGCATTGGGGGCTGTTTAATGTTGACCGAACGCCTAAGCAAGTGATGCAGCTCAGCAAGAAACCCTAAATAAACACAACGAAGATAAGCGAGCCGAAAATAGGCTCAGATCAATCAAATATAGGCGGTTTAATTATGCAAAAGCGTAGCGCAAGGTTTTTCCTCACGCTGATCCTTACCCTGGCGCTGGGCGCCTGTATTGCCCCTGATAAGCTAGCAGTGCTCAGTGGCGAGCTGTCTTTGTGTGAGGCCAATACCAGCCCCCAGGGAACATTACTGGATCCAAGACTGGTCAACATCAACTGGCATTCTCTCATTAACAGCGAAGCGGATATTACTAGGGCATTAGCCACCATGAGCCTGAAGGAAAAGGTCGGGCAAATGGTACAAACTGATATTGTTGCCGCCACACCACTAGAGGTCAAAACACACAACATTGGCTCCATTATAAACCTGACGCCCGATGGGAAGTTAGGTACTAGCCAGGCCTGGCGAAACCTGGCTGATGCATACCAGCTGGCCGCCTTGCAAAGCAGCTCGGCGATACCCACGGTCTTTGCCATTGATGCCGTTCACGGTCACAGTTACTTTGATGGCAATGCTGTGATCCTGCCCCATAATATAGGCTTAGGGGCGACCCGGAACCCACGTTTAGTGACACAGTTGGCCCGTCTGACCGCAAAAGAACTGTCGGCAACCGGAGTGCGCTGGACATTTTCACCGACGATTGCCGTTGCCCAGAATATCCGCTGGGGCAGAACCTATGAGTCCTTCGGCGAAACCACCGAACTACAACAGATGTTCGCCGGCCCAATGGTGGCAGGATATCAGGGTGAGGATTTAGCCGCAGACCACACAGTAGGTGCAACGGCAAAGCATTTTGTCGCCGATGGCGCCACCGATGATGGCATTGACCGGGGCGACGCCAGTATCTCCGAGCTGGAGATGCGCAGCACCCATTTACCAGGATTTATTGATGCAATAGAGGGCGATGTGGTGTCGGTAATGGTGTCATTTAGTTCAATAAAGGGTGAAAAACTCCATGGTTCAAAAGCCCTGTTAACGGACTTGCTTAAAACGGAACTGGGCTTTAAGGGCGTAGTCATTACTGACTGGGAAGGCATACAAATGGCGGGTTTAAGCCTCAAACAAGGCCTGGATGCCGGTATTGATATGTTTATGTTTGCCCAGTCATGGAAAACCAGCTTGCCGGCAATCATTGCCCTGGTGGAAAATGGTCAGGTCCCCCTATCCAGAATAGACGATGCGGTAACACGAATTCTGAAAATGAAATTGAAATTGGGTCTGTTTAAAAAACCACTGAGTACGCCCGCTTGTGCCGACTCCATTGGCTCCCATGAGCATCGCAACTTAGCCAAACAAGCCGTGCGAGAATCCCTGGTTTTGCTGAAAAATGATCAGGCTATTTTACCTTTAAGTAAAACGGCAAAAGTTATCGTCGTTGGCTCCCACGCTAATAATATTCCCTATCAATGTGGCGGTTGGACTAAAAAATGGCAGGGTGCCCACCTCGATCGTTTCAACCATCCCCAGCGACCGGTTGCAGGCGCCACCAGCATACTGGATGGCATAAAGAATGTGATCGGCGAAGGGAATGTCATTGATGCGGGTATCATGGGTATGAGTGAGTTGGCCGATGTTGCCATTATCGTGGTTGGTGAAACGCCCTATGCCGAAGGGTTTGGCGATCGCACCGCCGCAGAGCTTGTGCTCTCAGCAGAAAACCAAAAGCTGATTAAAAGCTACCATGATGCCGGTAAAAAAGTGATCACCCTGTTGATTTCTGGCAGGCCTTTACTGGTAAATGCACAAATCGAACAGTCCTCTGCGTTTGTTGCCGCCTGGTTGCCTGGTTCGGAAGGCCAGGGGATCGCCGAAGTGCTGTTTGGTGATCATGATTTCAAGGGTACATTAGGCTTTTCCTGGCCGGGCGATGCCGGTCAAATTGGCATTCAACAGAATGAAGCTGACTACGCTCCTCTGTATCCCTATGGCTTTGGTTTACGCTATTAGCAGAGTATCTTCAGCCATTGCTGGCCACAAAGCCGATAATAAAACAAGATTGCTGGTGATTACACACCGGCAACAGTGAGATTATTCATCGATTTTCTCTGGCCCAAGTGTTTGTATCTTGGCAAAAATTTGCTCCGGGTGTAAACCGCCCCTACAAAAGGTACAAAGTGAATACTGAATTGACCGCCAAGCAATTGTGGGCCAGAAGCTGCTCACCTATTGATTTCGTAATCGTTGTAGTCACGATATACATCTAAAGAGTCATCCGCACTCAATGACCGTTACCCACTTCCGCTTTTAAGACATCGTCTAACTGATGATGTCTTTTTTATAGCGCGGGGGAGTTTTACCTACTGAGGTATATCCCCTTACCGCTATAATGAACGGCGCGGGGATAAGTAGCCAAAAATCAGGCTAAATCGAAACGATCAGCGTTCATAACCTTTGTCCATGCCAGTACAAAGTCCTGGACAAACTTTTCCTTGTTATCATCCTGGGCATAAACTTCGCCATAGGCCCGTAGGATAGAGTTGGATCCGAAAACAAGATCAACCCGGGTTGCCGTCCACTTCACATTGTCCGTTTTACGATCGCGGATTTCATACAGATTATTACCGGCCGGCTTCCAAGTATAGTTCATGTCCGTCATATTAACGAAGAAATCGTTGGTCAGCGCTCCTTTGTGTTCTGTTAATACACCGTGCAGGGTATTGCCGTGGTTGGTGCCAATAACACGCATGCCGCCAATCAGTACTGTCATCTCGTGAGCGCTCAGTCCCATTAGCTGAGTGCGGTCGAGCATCAGCTCCTCGGCGCTGACAACATAGTCCTGCTTGATCCAGTTGCGATAGCCGTCATAGAGAGGCTCTAAGACCTCAAAGGAATCACCATCAGTCATCTCGTCTGTTGCATCACCCCGACCGGGTGAGAAGGGAATCCCAAGTTCAAAGCCAGCGGCTTTTGCTGCCTGCTCCACACCCACGTTACCCGCCAGAACGATCACATCCGCTACACTTGCACCACACTTAGCAGCAATAGGCTCAAGCACGTCCAGCACCCTGGACAGACGAGCCGGCTCGTTTCCTTCCCATTCCTTCTGTGGTGCCAGGCAAATGCGTGCTCCATTGGCACCACCGCGCATATCCGAACCACGGAAGGTTCTGGCGCTATCCCAAGCGGTAGTTACCATCTCGGTGATACTTAGATCACTGGCAGAAATTTGATCCTTCACCGCCTGAACATCATAGTTGTTCGGTCCCGCAGGAACGGGATCTTGCCAGATTAGATTTTCTGCAGGTACATCAGGACCAATGTACCGTGCCTTTGGTCCCATGTCCCGGTGCGTTAGTTTGAACCATGCTCGTGCGAAGACCTCAGAGAAATAATCCTGATCCTGGTGGAAACGCTCTGATATCTTGAGATAATGTGGATCCATCTTCAGCGCCATATCGGCATCGGTCATGATCGGATTTAAGCTGATCGACGCGTCTTCGACATCTACTGGCTTGTCTTCTTCGCTAATATTGACCGGTTCCCATTGCCAGGCACCTGCCGGGCTCTTTTTTAGCTCCCAGTCATAGTTGAGTAACAGTTTGAAATAACCGTTGTCCCACTGGGTAGGGTGCGTTGTCCATGCGCCTTCAAGACCACTGGATACCGTATCCCGGCCAACGCTGCGGGTAGTCTTATTTAACCAGCCAAAGCCCTGTTCCTCGACATCCGCGCTCTCGGGTACCGGCCCGAGTAGCGTGTCATCACCATTACCATGACATTTTCCTACCGTGTGCCCTCCTGCGGTGAGAGCGACGGTTTCCTCATCATCCATGGCCATACGGGCAAAGGTTTCGCGCACATCATGGGCCGTCTTGAGTGGATCAGGATGACCATCTACTCCTTCGGGATTAACGTATATCAGCCCCATCATCACTGCCGCCAGGGGGTTTTCCAAATCCCGTTTACCAGAATAACGGCTACCTTCGCTGCCGGTGGGGGCAAGCCATTCTTTTTCTGAACCCCAGTAGATATCCTTTTCCGGATGCCAGATATCTTCGCGACCAAAACCAAATCCGAATGTTTTCAGACCCATGGATTCATAAGCGATGGTGCCCGCATAGGCAATTAAATCGGCCCAGCTGAGTTTGTTGCCATACTTTTTCTTGATTGGCCATAGCAGACGACGTGCCTTATCTAGGTTGACGTTGTCTGGCCAAGAGTTGATGGGGGCAAAACGCTGGTTGCCGGTGCCGGCACCCCCTCGCCCGTCAGCGGTACGATAGGTACCAGCGGCATGCCAGGTCATGCGGATCATAAGACCACCGTAGTGACCCCAGTCCGCCGGCCACCAGTCCTGGTTGTCAGTCATCAGCGCATGCATGTCTTTAGTGAGCGCTGGGATGTCGAGTTTCTTAACCTCTTCCTGATAATTGAAGTCCGCTCCCAGGGGATTAGTCTTGCTATCGTGTTGGTGAAGAATATCGAGGTTAAGGGCCTTAGGCCACCACTTCATGTTCGACATGCTGGTTTCTGTGGCACCGCCATGCATTACCGGGCATTTGTTTTGAGTCATCGAGATATGTCCTATTTTGTCTGTGAAAAAAGATCTTTTATCAGCATAACTTGATAGTGTTCATAAATTACAGTATTGGCCTTTTTAAACTATTTGTGAAACAGTTTATTTCTATTTCAATAATAGGTTTTTCTGATTAGATTTTACCGGAGAAATTGTGGGCACAACACTGACTGTTCGACTACCCAAGTAAAGCATTTCCCCAATCAACAGCTAGCAAAAAATGAGGTGAAAGCGTTAAATCCCCGTCAGTAGCCAAAAAAAATGGGTTTTGGCTGATAAACAATTTGTCGAAGCCCTTAAAGGCCGGGATAGGAAAGAAAACCAGGTGCCACCGATATTCTGAACTTGCACGGGGATGCAGTACGTTTTGTTGGGACATTGTATGCTTAACGGGGAGGTGACAGCGATACCCACAAGGCCAGCCCCTGTCATCACTCAACCTAGCCATTTCCTCGATTAGGCTACTCGCAGCATGTACGTTGCCAGGGAATCTGAATTGAGGCGCTTTAAAACAATACTTGGTTCAGGGATTGGACTGTTTTTGATGGTTTATTTAAAGATGATTAAATGCGCCGTTGAGCCAATCCATGCGTTGTGAGTACCATGCTTTTAATTGGCCAACTTCTTCATCATACGTATCAAACACGATGGGGTTAGGCCACACGTAGATGCCGAGAGTTTGCCATTTTTCATCATTTTCTTGTTGGCTCCATTTCAAGCTATTGGCGTGAAAATTAATTTTTTCGATTATCAGCCCTTGCTTTGATCTAAAGTAAGCAAATCGATGCTTAACTTTATCTATAAACGCCCTGTCCTTAAACAATCTGCTGAACCACGGATTAAACTTAACCCAGAATCCTGATGTATATTCGCTTTCAGCATAATCAACATTGCCAAACGATAAGTCAAAGTCCCACAGGGGGCCCATTTTTATTTTTTCGCCGGGAATAACTGTGAAAAAGATGCTTGAAAACGATCGAGAATCTACATTTTTAGTTATTTCACTGATCAAGTACCAGTCAATAAAACTGTCGATATCAATGTACTTTGCATAACCTTCGATGGGGTCTGCAAAACGACTGCTGTACAAAGTCGTTTCAAATTCATTTATGTATTTTTTAATATAGGACCTTTGCTCGTCATCCCAATCCATGTCTGGCTCTTTTATATTGATCAGAAACTGATTAGTATAAAAATAAACATCATCATCGTCGAGCCTGTCTAATTGGTCAATTTCCAATAAATAGCCCGTATCCCCCAGTGCCACGCGCTCATTGTCTGCTTCTACTTTTTGCGCAATGTTGTAGGTGCCGTTGTAACGTCCATTAAGGTAGACCTCAGCAAAGCTACTTTTTGGTGTCCAGTCCAGATTACTCATATAACCCAACTCAAAAGCAATAGTGTTTCTGAGCATAGTTTTGTCAGAATACTCCGCAAGAAATAACCATTTTTTATCTTTGGGCATGTTTAACAGTCCATTCTTATCAGCCATTTTCATTTGAAATGGTTTTTTAGGATGATCCCATGTGGAATTTCCTCTTCCTCTTATTTCCATCTCCCGTTCGGCTATGCTGGGAAACTCACGTCCGCCGTGTAGAGACACTGTTCCGTCTATATACTCTTCTTTTGACACTATCGGAGCATTTCCAAGGGTATTCAGGTAAATAATCGGTAAGCCGGTAAAGTGGGTTACATCGGTGGTGTAGGTGTATTGGACGCCATCGTCTGCTTTAAGTATATAACTCAC
>JBLHIW010000095.1:0-12355 GCA_047618055.1 Paraglaciecola sp.
GGCAAAGTGGCGGAATTAATAGTGAGAGTACTTATAACATTGTTGTAGTCTGGAGCATTACGTGTGCCCGAAAGATCTGAACCTAAAATCCTTACAATGGGGTCAACTGTGCCGCTGCCAATGCCATGAATACCCAACAAAATAGAGTCTAATTCCCACATCCCACTGTCGGTGGTAAAGCTCTGAGATATCCCGCTAGACCAACCAGTCCCACCTTGATTCCCAATCAAGGTCGTGTCGTAGACAACCGTAGCATGCAAGCTGTTACTCATTAATAAAGCGCAAGTTATTAAAATAAATTTTTTCATGGAATTTCCTAAGTAGTAAGTTAAATGTACAAATTAACTTATGCATTTACCATGCCAAAAATATAATACTCTTTCTTTTCAGGGTGTTGTGAAATTTATTATTTTTAGTATTTTTAAATGTGTAAAAAAAACTGACACAAATTATCCACATAAGTACGCTACTTAACAAAACTTAAGGCTAACAAGCCACTCGGTAATTAAATTCACCTTCCCTTAAATCCAGCTGCTTAGGGGGATGCTTGGCAGTGCTCAGTGCTAACGGGAATTATACTCACTAAAAACTCAGCCAAAAACCTAAACGTCAAGCATTCCGTACCTTGTGGCCCGCCGCAACATAAGCAGCACCATCCCTTTTCATGTCGATAAGGGGACTAAATATCTTACAAAGGTGGGCCGCCCCATAAGCAAGGTAAGGCTGACTTCACGCCATAATCGTTCAAGTGCAAGACATTCAATGCCCGGCTATCGCCTTCACTCACGTCCTATTTATAGGGTGTCAGGAAATTTTACACTTTATTTGCATGCGCGCACTGCCATGGATGGTTAGAGTTAATAAATTTCCCACATTGACAATGCGTCAACAGGCGACAGATAGCCCACAAGCACTGCCTATACTGGATACAAGCTAAACCGACCTCCGCTCTGGCAGCGATTTTCCGACCAAATATCTATGCGTTAAAATGTGTAAATAAACCTGACAGTAGGCTGCGACTTGAAAGTGCTGAGCTATAGATCGCTCTTTGCGGCCAGTCTAATAAAATACTGCCTTCAGCACGACGGGCAAGGGGTAATACAATATTCAATGGGTATTCATGCTGAAATGGGCTAGTACTACGTTGACATCAAGGGAGCGTCCATATAGCGGCCTCCGAGTGAGGCGTCGGGTGCTAGCGAAATAATTCACTCTGGGAGCCAATTCTAGGTAATTTAAGAATGTCGTTTTCAATTTTATAAATTAGCACTACGTCTGGCTTATACCTTTACCCTTTGTTAACTCCCAATTCGTGAAATAGTTGGCTGACATCACCAACAGCATTTCCATATCCGCTTTGGCACTACAATCGTTTATTGCTCGATTTCAAACCCAACACTGCTGATCGCACTTTGAAGTCAGTCACCTTGCACCAGCAAACCAGGAGGCGGGCTCTTCGTCGATTTCTAAGGTGTTTCCACGTATTTCACGCTAACGCTTATTCCAGACCAATAAAACCACCGGTTTGATGGGCCCATAACTTGGCGTAGATGCCGTTTTGTTGCAGTAGCTCACTGTGGGTGCCTGACTCAACGATACGTCCTTCGTCCAGCACCAGTAATCTGTCCATCTGGGCAATGGTTGAAAGCCGGTGAGCGATAGCCACCACGGTTTTATTTTCCATGATCTTATCGAGGCACTGCTGAATGGCTGATTCCACTTCCGAGTCCAGCGCCGAGGTGGCTTCATCTAAAATCAAAATAGGCGCATCTTTTAACATTACCCGGGCGATGGCAATCCGCTGGCGCTGACCACCAGATAATTTCACCCCCCGTTCACCCACATGGGCATCAAAGCCACTGCGCCCTTTTAAATCTGACAGGGTGTGGATAAATTCAGTTGACTCTGCCTGTGCCGCCGCCCGGCGCATATCCTCTTCAGTGGCATCCAGGCGTCCATACATAATATTGTCCCGCACTGAGCGATGTAACAGAGAAGTGTCCTGAGTCACCATGCTGATATTAGCCCGCAGGCTTTCCTGAGCCAGGTCAGTGATATTCTGTCCGTCAATCAAAATCTGCCCACTTTGCACATCATAAAAACGCAGCAGTAGATTCACCAGGGTTGACTTACCCGCCCCTGAGCGACCGACTAAACCGACTTTTTCACCGGGTTTAATTTCAATATTAAGGCCAGTGAATACATTTATTGGCTTGCCCCTGGCTCCCTCATAGGCGAAGTTAACGTCCTTAAACGAGATCCCACCGCCCACAATGAGCAGATTTTTGCTGTCCTTTTTGTCTTTAACCGCAATTGGATTGGCCAGGGTATTCATGCCGTCTTGCACCGTACCGATGTTTTCAAACAAGCTGGCGACTTCCCACATGATCCACTGTGACATGCCGTTTAGACGCAGGCACAAACCAATAGCGATGGCGATATCACCGGGGCTGACTAAGTGCTGCATCCATAGGTAAATTGCCAAGACACTGATTGAGAATATCAGCAGGGCATTGCTAAACCACACACTGCAGTTTAACCAGGTTACCAGGCGCATCTGGGGATAGACGGATTGCAAAAATCCATTCATTCCCTCCCGGGCATAGTCTGATTCGCGGCTGGTATGGGAAAACAATTTTACCGTAGTGATATTGGTATAGCTGTCCACGATACGCCCGGTCATAAGGGAGCGGGCATCCGCTTGTTTCTGTGAGACCTGTTTAAGCCTGGGTACCAATATACGCAATATCACCAGGTAAAGTGCAAACCAGCTAAGCAGGGGCACAGACAAACGCCAGTCAAGACTAAATAATAAGACCACAATGCTGATGAAATAGACGCCGACGTAGACCAGTATATTGAGTAATTTCATCACCGTTTCCCGCACAGATAGAGCGGTTTGCATGACCTTGGTCGCGACCCTGCCGGCAAATTCGTTCTGGAAAAAGCCCAGACTTTGGCCAATAAGATAGCGATGAGCCTGCCAGCGCACCTTCATGGGGTAATTGCCCATTAAGGATTGATGGTTAATTAAAGACTGCAAAATGACCAGGCCCGGTAAAATAATCAAAATGACCGCGCCCATCCATATCAAGCTCTCGGCCTCTTCCTGTAAAAAGGTGTCTCGATCACGCTCAGCCAACCAATCTACCAATTGCCCAAGATAGGCAAATAAAGACACTTCAAGGGCGGCGATTAAGGCCGATAAAATCGATACACAGAATATCGCCGGCCACATTCCCTGAGAATAATAACGACAAAAGGCAAGCAGAGTATCGGGCGGTTGCTCGGGAGGATCCGCGGGAAAAGGCGTGGTTAGCCGTTCAAAAAATGCAAACATAAACAATCGTAGCCAGTAACTGAGTAGGTGTTCAGTTTACCTTAGTTTACGGACCAGGGACGCGACTTTTTGCTGATGCTCGGTGCGCCATTGGCCAAGATCCATCCCGGCATCTTTATCCCTGCGGGCTTTAGCAATGGCATACACTGCGTCCATTTGCGCCCGCGGGATCACCCCAATGCCTTCCTCATCAGCGACGATAATATCCCCGCTGTTTACCCTGGCTCCGCCGCAAATAATGCTTTGATTAAACGGAAAAATATCAGTTTTCGCCCCGGGTTTGGGGATCACGCCCCGGGCAAACACCGGAAATTGACTCTCCCGCACCTGGGCCAGATCCCGTATTACCCCGTCCACTACAAACCCGGCAATACCCCGCTGCTGAGCAATCGCGCACACATTGCCCCCGGCGACGGCATAACGGGGATCGGCTTCAACCACGATCACGTCACCCGGACGGGCTTCGTATATAGCGGCATGTAAACTAAGATGATCACCCGGGGCACATTTAACCGTAAAGGCCGGGCCGGCAATCCGTGGCATTTTAGGCCAAAGCGCCTTAATGCTAAAATCAACAAACTGCTCACGGCCCAACCCATCCGCATATTCACAGGGCGAGATAGCCGCAAAATCTAACATACTTAATATTTGACCCGGCATACCCACTTATCCTATAAATTTTTGTGCCATTAACACTATCCAATAAAAACAAATGCCCACCTGCACCAGAAAAAAGGCAAAGCGTAGCTGCACGGCAGGTACCGAGGTGGATGCAATATGTATCAAAGACTGACCTAAACGCGCCGCTAGCACTAAATAAGCAAGTCCATTAGTGATGGCCGAAGCATCCGTCGCCAGGGCCAGCAACATCGTGCCACCCACAAAGGCAAAGCTTTCGACACAATTGCCAAAGGCCCGCGCCAATCGCTGGCCAAAAGGTGGAGAGTCAGAGCCATCAGCCTTAAACCCATTGGGTTCACGCTCATTTCTCATCACCAACTGCGTGCGGTAGATGGCAATGACCACAACCAGGGTTAGGGTCCAAGTAAGGTATCCAAGCACAGCAAGTATTGTGGCATTCATAGAGACGCTTCTTTTAGGGTGATGATTCTTATCAGGTAATTACTTTAGTGCAATTTGACTTAGAGGCCAAACTTTAGCACCAATAATGTCTTTACAGATATATACCCAGGTAACCCTGGCCAATATTATCAAAATGCAAATGGATGGGGCGGGTTTCAAATTAGTAGGAATGAATAGGTCACTTATTGCTAGCAAGGAAAGCCTCAACAAATTACCCGTGATAATTAAAAATAGTGTTAAGCATAAGTCATATGACGGTGCTAAATACACAGCCCGTGTATTTAGCACCTGTATGAGCAACGGTTACAAAACTAGAATTGGTAATTAGCTCTTAAGTACCATGAACCGCCTTCATAGTTAGCTGCTGTTCTGCGGGGGTATTGCAGGCCGACACTTAGGCGATTTGCATTGGCTTCGCCAATTTCATCGACATATTCATCAAAGATATTCGACGCGCCTAAGGTAAGCGCTAGCTGTTCGGTGACATCATAGTTTAGCTCCATATCAAAGAACAAAACATTGCTAATCAGCGCACTTGGTTGAGTTTCAGCATTGATGTTGCCACGCTCATCATAATGTTCCCCATAAAAGTTAGCCCGTAACATAAATTGCCATTTTTCACCAAACTCGGTCAATGCCGTGGCAACAAAACGATTTTCCGGATAGTTGTTTTCAATATCTTCAACGTTTGCATCACTTACCGGGGTAATGCCGTTAATAGAGGACTGTCCGACTATATCAATCGTATTATGGTTAAAGGCAAAGGTGAACTTCGTATTCGCCGCGTCTTTCCAGTCCATGGAAGTAGTCAGAACAATGTCTATTCCCTGGTGTTCTACGTCAAGGGCATTGGTGTAAAACGAAATATTATTACCGGAAGGGGCGGTAATATCACCGGTGCGATATATTCGATCATCTACCGCGATATGGTAGAAATCAACGGCTAAGTTAGTGTTTTCAATCACATCGGTAGTGAAACCAAAGCTGACGTTGGTTGACACTTCTTCTTTAAGAGGGGCACCACCACTGGCTAATGCATCTGGATGATTAGGCGGAACCAAGCCTTCATCCACTTGCAAGCCGGAAGTATTATCAAAGGTGGTAATAATAGTACTCACATTCGCCTGGCCCGGTGTAGGGGCATGGAAACCGCTTGATAAAGAGCCCCGTATAACTAAATCATCGTTAACGTGATAACGAGCCGCTATTTTACCATTAGTGGTTCCACCAAAATCTGAAAAGTCTTCATAACGTATTGCATACTGAAGCAACAGGTCGTCAGTCACATTATGCTCAAGGTCGGCATATATTCCGTAGTTATCACGGCTAAATTCACCGGCATCAGCTGGACTAACGCTGCTCATGCCACTGGGTCCCGGGCTAACGCCGTAGGCATTAAATTCACCTGCAACCGTGGTAAAGGTCTCTTCGCGCCACTCGGCACCAAAACCCAGATATACATCGTTGGATAAGGGCATGCCGAAATCAGCATTAAAGTTTAATTCTTCCTGCTCGTAGCCACCCATATCAAAATCACGCTGCCCTGGGGTGCCTGCTGCTGCATCTACCAAGCCAGAATTGACTGTGTTGTTGAGAAAATAATCCAGTTTATTTTTACCCACACCCACACTCAAATTGTAAACCAGTTCAGCAGCCGCTTCGCCTTTTAGGCCGGTGACCAGGTTGTAGTCTTTTTGGGCACCGTCCAAATAGGGGGTATAGCCCGCAGGCAGGGTAGTCACATCTGCCAATGTGGAATGGCCAGGGTTACGATAGAAAAAGCGATAACGCCCGTCAGTGTCTGCATAACCACCGTGAGCGTATAATTCGCCTACGTCACCGAGATCATAACCAGAATTAAAAGCCATTCTGGTTCCGCTAGTTTCAGGACGCCCCCATGACTGGACAAAAGGTTCATCACCAAAAGGTGAATCTGCCCCTACTCCGGGTACGCCAGCATCAACTAAGGCTTGACCATCCGGACGCTGAATACCCCGGGACAATGCTTCGTTGTCGTTTGTTTCAATGCTGATATTGAAAAAACCCTTGTCGCCAAGAGAGAAACCGGCATTGGCAGCAATGACCAGGCTGCTTTCACCTTCATAAAACTCCCCGTACTGCGCCATAATACTGCCGCCTTCGTCAGCATCTTTTAGCTGGAAGTTCATAACGCCGGCAATGGCATCAGAGCCATATTGAGCGGCTGCGCCATCTCGCAATACTTCAACATTCTTAAGGGCAATACCGGGGATCATGCCTATGTCTACTCCATGGGCACCGTTACCGGCAGCGGGAGCAAAAAATTGCACCAATGAAGAGCGGTGTCGACGTTTGCCGTTCACCAGGATCAATGTTTGGTCAGGTGCCATACCACGAAGTGAGGTAGGACGAATAAATGCACTTCCATCTCCGGTAGCAGGAGTAGCAGTAAAAGAAGGTACAAGGGCTTTAAGGTTATCGGTGATATCGGCAGCATTACCGAGGCTGGTGAATTCTTCACCAGAAAAAACGTCTAGTGCCACGGGAGAGTCAGTGACAGTCCTCGGTGTTCCACGGGTCCCCAGTATGGCAATTTTTTCGACATCTTCTTGCTGCACACCGGCATTGGTTTCTTGTGCACTGACCGTATTGGTGATGGCCGTGCCGGCAAATACAAACGCCATGGTGGTGGCGAGTAAGGTTTTTTTGCTGTTCATTGTGTGTTTCCTATTGTTTTATTAGCAGGTAACGACAATTGCGCTTAGCGAATTATCATCACTTCTTTTTTGCAAAGGCCAACAATTACCCCATATTACGCAACAATCTATCAATTGGCTGCGTCAGAATAAACTGCCCATTGATGGTGACTCCCTTTGCGTTTTTCTATTATTTCATAAGGGAAAACAAGCAAAAATCCTGTTTGGTGCAAGGGCTCATTTAGTGATTTCACTAGCGAACCATTGCCATGCTAAATAGATATTTGGTTTATTCAGTGCCAGCACCTTTAGCACACACACACAGGTACAACATATTACTTCCCTATCAGCCGCCATAGATTATTGATCAATCTTAGGCCGCTGTATAAGCTAGCATGTTACCAGCGAAAGACAAAAAAATGCTACTTCAATGCGAAATATTCATAATGCTTTTTTGTGTTTTTATTTTTATGCCTGTGTATTTGTGGCATACGCTAAGCATCGATACTTGCAAAAGATGAAGGATCCAAGCGAAATGATACCCCGGCCACCCTGCCATCCTAAGTCATAGCTTCAACAGTCAGAGAATTTGAATTTTCCCTCTCGTTGGAGTGTTGACGAGGTTTTTACAAAGGCTTTTGCCGCAGGTGATAAGGCATGGATATTATGCATAGCCAAGCCTATTTCTCTGGTTAAAATGGGATTTAAGGGCTTAAGAACAAAAGCGGGTATGTGGTGTGCATCCAGTGGTGGAATAGAAAGTTCTGCGCTTGCTGAAATCCCAGCGCCATAGGAAACCATGCTTAACATACTCATAATTTGCATATTGTAATAGATGATATTTGCTTGTAATTGTGAGGTCTTAAACAGCTCCATCACCATTTTACCAGAAGTACCTTCGGTTAAAATAAACGGAAAGTCAGCCAAGTCTTGTATCTGTATTGCTGGTTTTTTAGATAAAACATGATCCTTAGGCACAATGATGCAAACCTGATCCTTTGTCAGGTAGATATGATCCAAGTTTGTGTCGGGCAAAATGATGCTGCCCAGGTCAACCTTGCGGTTCGCCACCCATTGCTTGACCACACCATCTTCAGCCTCCTCAACATGAACCTTAATATTTGGATATTGCTGGTGATATTCTTTCAATATTATCGGCAGAATGCGGGCCGAAAATGATGGACCAAAAGACCCTATTTTCAATACACCCGTTTGCAAGTTTTTGGTTTCATGGCTTTCTTGTCGAATTGATTCATATAAGCCAAGTATTTGATGGGCCTTGCTTAAAATATTTTCACCAAAGGCCGTAAGTGCAATGTCAGCCTTGCTTCTTACAAACAAGGAAACCCCTAGTTCGTCTTCCAAGGCCTTAATGGCATGAGAGACCGCAGACTGGCTGATGCCAAGCAGGATAGCCGCCGATGTAAAACTGTTCGCCTTTGCGACCGTAATAAAGGCCTGGAGCTGCGCTGAGGTCATGAGTAAATGCTCATTTTACTATGATGATTTAACTGAACTATAAATGTGTTTCACCAACAAAAACAGCGTTAATAAAAAATGTATCGGCAAATTTCACCCTCCGCGACCTTACTGTTAAATGAACAATCTGCATCAATTGCCAATAGTGGACAGGAAGTATTTCGTTTTGGATTTGGCCAATCCCCTTTTCCCGTGTGTGAAGTGCTAGAAAATGCCCTCAAGGAAAATGCGTATCGTAAGGAATATACTGAGGTGCAGGGACTCGAGTCATTGCGGGAAAAAGTGGCTGAATTTCACCAGCGATTTGAGCAACGTCTGGTATCTGCCGATCGGGTTTTTATCGCACCAGGCTCAAAGGCCCTGTTGTACTCAATTATGTGTGCCTACACGGATGCTGTTGTGCTGATACCCGCGCCAGCATGGGTATCTTATGCCCCTCAGGCACAGCTTTTAGGGCACAAAACCTTGTTTATGCCAACCTGTTTTGAAGATCGCTACCGGCTGACACCGGAAATACTCGAAAAAAGTCTGGCAACGGTGGTCAATAAGCATAAAACATTATTGGTCATATTAAACACACCGGGAAATCCGGATGGCTTAAGTTATACAGACGCCGAATTACAGGCATTGGCCACGGTATTAAAGAAATACTCTGCCATGGTCATTTCCGATGAGATTTATGGGCCGCTGCACCATGAGGGTCAGCATGTTTCTATTGCAAAACATTATCCACAGGCAACCTTCGTTACCTCTGGTTTATCCAAATGGGCAGGTGCCGGAGGCTGGCGTCTGGGCATAGCCATTCTTCCTCAGGACTATGATCCCCAACTCAAAGCATCTATGTTGGGGATCGCATCAGAAACATACTCATGTGCATCTGCGCCCATTCAACATGCTGCAATTGTGGCCTATGCAGGCAATCCCCTGCTTGAAAAATATGTCATCAATGAACGAAGCATACTCAAGGGCATCGGCCAACTCATACATCAACAGGTTATCGAGGCGGGTTTGCGGGCCCATATGCCAGAAGGGGGATTTTATTTACTGGTGGATTTTTCCCTATACCGGCAGCAATTAGCTGGAATTGGGATCGCAAAGGACAGTGACATTTGTGCAAAAATATTGCACGAAACCGGCGTCGCATTATTACCCGGCATATCTTTTGGCTTACCGCCACAAGCGCTGGCAGCGCGTATGGCCTACGTTGACTTTGACGGGGAAAGTGCCTTAAAAGACATTGCACTGCAAGCCTGGTCGGATCAATTAAGTCAAAAATACGCAGAAAAAATGTGTCGGGGGATCAAAAAACTAGGCGCATTCCTGAAAAGTTTGCCTGATTAATATGGGTGAGGTTAACCGGCCTTATTTTTGGTTCATCAACGACGATTTATTAAACATATAACCAAGCTATGGGGTCAATGACTGATCCCATAGCTTGGTTTTGCTTGCTAATAGCGCTATTTCTTATTCGCCTTGCCAGCAGACTTTTTCCTGCCCGCAGGATCCGTGCCGGCCGCCTTATTGTGGGGTTGGTTGTCACTAAAGCGGGTTAAGCCTTGCTGAGCCTTTTGTTTGTTCGCCGAATCCGTGCCTTTGCCCTTGGCTAGGGCTTTATTACCCGAGCGTTTAGCGAAAGCCTTTTGATCCCGCTCTTTTAGCTCATTACGCCCTTCTGCGGGCACTAAACATTTGGCACTCTTGCCGATCAGGTGGGCTTTACCCATGCCTATCAAGGTTTTACGCAACAAAGGCCAGTTAGCCGGATCGTGATAACGTAAAAACGCCCGGTGCAGGCGACGATGAATTTCACCCTTGGGTATCTGGACTTCTTCACTCTGGTGATTAACCTTATGTATCGGATTTTTGCCCGTGTGATACATGGTAGTAGCATTAGCCATTGGCGAAGGATAGAAATTTTGCACTTGATCCAGCTTGAAATTACGCTCTTTAAGCCACAGGGCCAGGTTGAGCATATCCGTATCTTCGGTACCCGGATGGGCGGAAATAAAATACGGGATCAGGTACTGGTCTTTACCCGCTTCCTTGGTGTATTTGTCGAATAGCTCTTTGAACTTATCGTAGGTGCCCATGCCCGGCTTCATCATTTTATCCAGGGGGGCTTTTTCCGTATGCTCGGGAGCAATCTTCAGGTAGCCGCCCACGTGATGGGTGACCAGTTCCCGTACATAGTTCGGATCTTCGATGGCCAGGTCATAACGCACGCCGGAGGCAATAAGGACTTTTTTCACCCCTTCCACCTTACGGGCTTTGCGATACAGTTCCACCGTTGGGGTTTGATCCGTATCTAAGTGCCCGCAGATTTCTGGCCACACACAGGACAAACGACGACAGGCTTGTTCCGCCTTAGGGCTTTTACAGCGCAACTTATACATATTCGCCGTAGGTCCGCCAAGATCTGAGATAACCCCGGTAAAACCGGGTACTTTGTCGCGAATTTGTTCTATTTCCCGAATAATCGATTCTTCGGAACGGCTTTGGATCACCCTGCCCTCGTGCTCGGTGATCGAACAGAAGGTACAGCCGCCAAAACAACCGCGCATGATATTCACCGAAGTTTTGATCATGTCGTAGGCAGGAATTTTTGCTTTGCCATAACTGGGATGAGGTATCCGGGCATAGGGCAAATCAAATACACCATCCATTTCTTCGGTTTCTAATGGATAAGCAGGTGGGTTAATCCAAATAATTCGATCCCCATGACGCTGGACAAGGGCCCGAGCACAACCTGGGTTCGTCTCTTTATGCAGGATACGTGAAGTGTGAGCATAATGAGTTTTCTCTGCCCGCACGACATCATAAGCCGGCAATAACACATAGGTTTTATCCCAGGGTTTACGTCTTTCGGTTTTTGAGGTAAACGGCTGCACCACCACAGGCTGAGCTTTTTGCTCTTCGATGGCCGCTTGTCGTTCAGCTTCAGAAGATACGGCACATTTATCGGCAATAATTTCATAAGGACTGATGACAGGATCAATTTTTCCAAGGCTATCCAAATGGGTAGAGTCCACCCCCTGCCAGCCGGGTAAGGGTTCTTTGCGCAGCACGGCCGTGCCGCGAATATCCTGCATCTGCTCGATTGTTTCACCGGCAGCAAAGCGATGGGCCATTTCCAGCAGTGGACGCTCGGCATTACCAAACATCAGCATATCCGCCTTTGAATCAAACAATACGCTGCGGCGCACCTTATCTGACCAATAGTCATAATGGGCAATACGGCGCAAACTGGCTTCGATACCGCCGATAACCACCGGCTTTTTGTAGGCTTCTTTACAGCGTTGGGTATACACCGTAACAGCCCGATCAGGACGTTTACCGCCCTCATTATGGGGGGTATAGGCATCGTCGTGACGCAACTTACGCTCGGCGGTATAACGGTTGATCATCGAGTCCATATTGCCGGCGGTGACACCGAAAAACAGATTTGGCTCACCGAGCTCCATAAATCCGTCTTTGCTGTGCCAATCTGGCTGAGAAATAATACCCACCCGAAAGCCCTGGGATTCAAGTACCCGGCCTATTACCGCCATACCAAAACTGGGGTGATCGACATAGGCATCACCGGTGACAATGATGATGTCGCAACTATCCCAACCCAACTGATCCATTTCCTTGCGTGACATAGGCAAAAATGGCGCAGCCCTGGAAGATCCGGCCCGATGTTTAGGAAAAGAAAAAAGGCCGCGGTCGGCTTTCATACGGGCAATCGGCTTCGCCCTGCTGCGGGATGGTTCGCCTTTTAGCGCTTTAGTGCTAGTGG
>JBLHIW010000096.1:0-12317 GCA_047618055.1 Paraglaciecola sp.
GGGGTACTGTATCGGGAATTATTTGGGATTGAAGTCGATTCTGACCCAATCGACCCTGACAATACTAAAGATGAGTCCGTATTCCATGCCTAACAAATTTATTTTTTTACTTATCCTATTGGTATGCATGCTGGCAGGCGCATTTTATTTTAGTTTTGAGCAAAGCCCGTCATCTAATCAGGAGGGTGCAGAGCTTGGTATTGCTCAAGGTGCTAAGGAGGTCGATGTTGAGGATGAAATTAATGATATTCTGGTGCCTGATTTCAGTAACTATAAAAATGTGGTGAAGAAGAAAAAAGCCTTTTTCAAGTACCTTCTTCCAGAAATCAGAAGACAAAACGATCTGCTTCGGGCTGAACGAAAATTGGTACTCGCCATGGCTGAACAAACTTCACAAGGCAATGATTTTACAGGTGCTGAGCAAGGCTTGCTGGATGAGCTTCGTATTAAATACCGGGTAGGCGAAGAACTAAGCAGCAAGGATGCCGTTGCTGAGTTAATTAAGCGGGTCGACATCATCCCCCCTGAGTTAATCTTAGTCCAGGCGGCCAACGAGTCGGGCTGGGGTACCTCAAGATTTGCCCAAAAAGGGTATAACTTTTTTGGCCTGTGGTGTTTTAAGAAAGACTGCGGTTTTGTGCCAAGACGGCGAAATACGGGCACCGTACATGAGGTTGCCAAATTTCGGGATTTGTCCCATGCGGTTAAAACCTATCTGCACAATTTAAACCGCCACTATGCCTATGCACCATTACGTGATATTCGCTATCAACAACGCCAGGCCAATCAAGCTGTTACCGCAAAAGCCCTGGTACAGGGACTAAAAAGTTATTCTGAGCGGGGCACGGAGTATATTGACGAGCTATTAAGCATGATGCGGGTCAACAAGAAACACATGGGCCTGTGAATCCCAGTCCAATAAAGTATCTGCTTGCTAGCGTATTATTGTTTGCATGCTTTAGTGCCCGTGCTGAGACTCTGGTGGTGCCCTACAGCAGCTTCTATAGCCACAGCAAGAAGATTGCAGGGGAAGAAACCAATGCCTTGCAGTTTGCCTTTGGTTTTAAGCAGGTTGACAGCACTGCGCTGTGCACCATCGACTCCGCGTACATCCATACCCAAAAGCAAGACTTGCCCCTAAGCTTGATCAGGCAGCAGCGCTTTACTGTGCCCTCTAACAAAATACTTAAAATGGCTCGGGCAACGGTTGTAATAGCACTACAGCAAGAGGCTAATCGTTGTGATATGTCGGTGCAGCTGGAAACCAAAGCCGAATATTTAACACAGACTTACAGCAAAGAAACCTTACACATGCTGCTTAAGCAATATCAGGCATTTTTTAAGGGCATGGGCAGTTTTCTGTCATTTATGATGCCCGAGGTGCAAGGCCTCAAGCTGCATTTTTCCGACGACACCCACTTCCACACTCTGCCGGATGGCTTAAAAGTTGAAAAAGGAAAACTGCTGCTCTCAAATGAGTGGATTGCTGCCAGCAAAGGGCTGGAGCTGGGCAAGGCGCCGTTACGCATAACCGCCGAGGTGCTTAAATAGGCCCGAGCCAGACTAAGTAAGCCATCCTGTTGTAGCGCGCTAAACCAGGCGTGATAATCAGGAAGACACGGTGAACAGCCAAGGGCTTATTTTTAGTTAGGATCCGCGCTGTGCTAATAATGCTAATGAAAACTACTATCAAGGCACATCACTTATCGTTAGACTTGCCTTTTTGACTCAAGCATAAATATCAATGACCACACCCTTCTCCTATTCAACAAGTTATATACTGGATAAAAGCCATTTTAGTGAAACCTTTGATGCGTCGATTACTGCACACACCGCTAAATCTGCGTATTTTAAATCTGCTATATTAGGACTTTTGGGGGGGATTCTTGTTTTTTTTACCGAGATCACTCCCTATGCAGCATGGTTTATCGTTGGCCTGAGTGCGTTGGAAGCCTTGAGTGTACGTTTTCGAAAGCCCTGGTGGTTAGCCAGACAAATGATAAGTAAAGCGGCAAGTAATGAACTGACATTAACCATCGATGAAAACGGCGTCAGTAGCAAATCTTTTCATGTTGACAGTACAATTTGCTGGGCTGACATCACAAAAATTGAACAAACGGCCCAGGGTTGGCTCCTTTATCACGCTGCGGGTAAAAGCTATTTATCGGGTCGATGCCTATCTGAAGCCGCTAAGGAATTTATTCGTGCAAAAGCCGAGTTAACATCTCAATAGCGTCTTTGATAACAATTCTAAAAAACACCCCTCTGGACAGTCCCGCTGTCGTCAAGGCAATAATCGCCTGGGAATATTATGGCTACGTGCGTACAGTCAAGTGACGGACGCCTGACGTAAATCAAGCCACGAGAGAGCAATCGATATGAGCACCGCCTATAACACCATGCAAACCAGCACTGCGCTAAGCCGCGATAAAAAGATTGTTGATTTGCGCAGTGATACCGTCACTCGGCCCTCCGCAGGCATGTATGACGCCATGCAATCTGCCCCCCTTGGCGACGATGTCTATGGTGATGATGAAACCGTCAACACCTTGGAAGCGAAGGCGGCTGCCATGGTGGGTAAACAAGCAGGTTTGTTTGTCAGCAGCGGTACGCAAAGCAATTTGATCGCCTTGCTAACCCACTGTCAACGGGGCGAAGAAATCATTGTTGGCGACCGATACCATGTGAATGCTGCCGAGGCGCGAGGAGGGTCTGTGCTCGGAGGGGTAGCCATTAGCCCGCTGGCCACTGATGCCAGGGGCGGATTGCAAGTCGAGCAAATCTCAGGTGCGATTATGCCTGACGATTTTCACTATCCGGTGCCCAAGCTGCTCAGTCTGGAAAACACCGTATCAGGTCATATTCAGTCGCCAGAGCATATGGAGCTATTGTGCCAGGCAGGGCGTGCAGGCGGCCTATTGTGTCATCTCGATGGTGCCAGAGTATTCAATGCCGCGGTCGCACTCGATGTGCCTGTGGCTGAGTTAGCCAAGCCATTCGATAGTATTTCCCTGTGTTTATCGAAAGGTTTGGGGGCGCCCGTAGGCTCAGTATTATGTGGATCTGAGGCCTTTATTCACCGTGCCCGTCGGCATCGTAAATTGTTAGGTGGTGGGATGCGTCAAGGGGGTATTCTTGCTGCCTGCGGGCTGTATGCCCTCGAATATCAGGTCGCCCGTCTGGCGAATGATCATGCCAATGCCCGGCGCCTGGCTGAGGGCTTGTCGGAAATCTCTGAATTATCGGTTAGCACCCAGACCAATATGGTGTTTGTTGAACTCACCGAGAATAAAACCGCCGAGTTGCAAGGATGGCTTGCTGGTCAAGGCATTGTGATTAGCGCGAGTTTTCCAAGTATTCGTCTGGTGACTCACATAGATGTTGATAGGCAAGATGTTGAACGGGTGATTAATGGGTTTGCGGGGTTTTTCAAGTCTTAAGGCCGCCACCCAAGGATCTTGGGTGGCCTGCTCCTGTCCGGCGTAGGTTGCTTTATATTCCCTACGGCGGGGTCTGCGGTGATCAAAAATACGTGGTGTCACTAATGATTTTAGTAAGCACATGATCTAGGCACACCTTTGATGGTCAGATTGAGTGCGCTAGTCATAAGGCTAATTCAAACGTAATTGATAGCGTATTTGCTCGGCAATCCGTATCACGCTGTTACGGCCTTCCTTTATGAGTTCCTGCCCCCGGTAAAACTCCATCATGCTAAAGGCTTGTAGTTGGGGTTCGATCAAAATGTCCGGCGGCTCACCGGCTAATCTGGAACGGGTCACTCTGGCTTGTAATATATCCAATGAACTAGACATCACGCCAATCATGCTTGGCGCAGTGGACTTTTTAGCGGCTACCACCACTGGGGGGGACTCCGCTTCAGGCTCAGCATTTTCATCGGTAGCGGGTTTATCTTTTTCGCCATTACCTTTAAACCATTGCTGAATTTGCGCCTGACTTTTACTGAAAAAGTCACTGGTTTTTTGTTGGTTCTGTTCATGTACTTGTTGATTTATTTCGGCCGTCTGGGGACTGAAATCTGCGTTCAGACTAACCGCAATAACAATGTCGGCACCCATATGGCGACATAGATTAACCGGTACAGGGTTGACGACGCCCCCATCCACTAACCAGCGATCATTGTGGTATACGGGCGGAAACAGCCCCGGTATAGCACAGGAAGAGCGTACAGCATCGACAATAGCGCCCTGATAAAAATTGACTTCTCTACCACGGTATAAGTCGGTAGCGACTACACCCAAAGGTTTATGAAGTTGCTCAAAGGTTTCAAAACAAAAGTTATCCTGTAGCGCTTGAAATACCTTCTGGCCACTGACTAAGCCACCACGATGTAAACCTACGCCCATCAACGCGAGTACCTGCCATTCTGTTAAACTATTTACCCATTCGGTTAAAGGAGCCAGTCGGTCACTCGCATAGGCGGCGCCCACATAAGAGCCGATTGAACAGCCTGCAATCACATCAATCTGCACGTCAAGCTCTTCTAAAGCCTGGATCACGCCAATGTGTGCCCATCCTCTTGAAGCACCACTTCCCAGCGCTAATCCTATTTTCATGGTGATTTTTCCTGGTAAAAATATTTGACGTAAGTCTGTTGCTTAAAACCTGCTTTAGCATTGGTATTGATATTGGCCTCGGTGAGTCGAATTTCAACTGTGCTATCAAGAGTTTATCTTAGTTAACTTGCTACTGCGGTGAGTATTCCCTTACTAAGAGGCAAAAACACGCTACCCTGAGTCCATAAGCAAATAAAAAAAACAACTATGCCACTAGCCATAAATATATCCAAACTGTCATTTGCCTGGCCCGGTAAAAATGGCTTTCGACTTAATATCAATAATTGGCAAGTATCATCGGGGAGTCATGTCTTTCTGTATGGTCCATCTGGCAGCGGCAAGTCGACGCTACTTAATCTGTTATCCGGTGTTATGCCTGCTCAGTCGGGCAACTTAGAAGTATTAGCTGAGGAGTTGACAACTTTGTCAGCCAGACAGCGAGATCGTTTTCGTGCCAGGCACATTGGCATGATCTTTCAGCAGTTTAATTTATTGCCCTACTTAAGCGGTGAACAAAATATCCAGCTGGCGGGACGTTTTAATGGCAAAAATAAATTGATAAATACGGATTACGCCCGGTATTTATATGGGCAGTTAGCCTTATCTGACAACATACTGCAACAAGACGCCAGCACCTTAAGTGTGGGGCAGCAACAGCGGATTGCGGTGGCGCGGGCACTTATCTATCAACCAGAGTTAATCATTGCCGATGAACCGACGTCAGCCCTGGACACCGAGCTGCGAGATAGTTTTGTCAATTTATTATTAAGTAATGCGACTCACAGTACGGTGATTTTTGTCAGTCATGATCGCAGTCTTATGCCTTTATTTGATCAGCAATTTGATATTCGATCATTACAAAATAACGTGGAGGCTCCTGATGCTGATTAAACTTACCCTTGCCAGTTTGCTCTCCCGCAAAACGATGGCCCTGTTGACGGTCATTTCCATTGGCGTCAGCCTGTTTGTATTGTTGGGGGTGGATCATCTGAAAAGCGAATTAAGAGCCAATTTTTCCAGAACAGTCTCTGGGGTTGACCTGATCGTGGGGGCACGTACCAGCCAGCTCAATCTGCTGCTTTATTCGGTATTTAGAATGGGGGAGCCCAGTAATAACCTTAGTTGGCAAAGTTTTCAGAGGTTTGCAGATGACAAAGGGGTGTCCTGGGCGGTGCCTATTTCATTAGGCGACTCACATCAGGGCTATGCCGTAATCGGCACCACGGCAGATTATTTTAGCTATTTTAAATACGCGGACAAACAACCCCTCATGTTGAAGCAAGGTCGTGTATTCACTCACCTATTTGAAGTGGTATTGGGAGCCGAGGTGGCAAAGCGACTTAATTATACCTTGGGGGATGAAGTGAATCTCTCTCACGGTACCGGCAAGCATAGTTTTAGTCACCATGATCAGCACCCTTTTGTTGTCAGGGGAATATTACAGTTTACCGGGACGCCTATCGATCAGAGCCTGCATATTCCCATTGCCGCCGTCCAGGTTATTCATGAAAACCAAGCCCGTGAAAATTTACCCTTGGATGAGCCAAGGCTGTTACCGGATAAACAGGATACGCTTAGTGCCTTTTTGCTCGGTGTGGAGAATAAAATAACCCTGCTGAGTTTTCAACGCACAATCAATCAGCATCAAGATGAAGCCTTATCCGCCATTTTACCGGGTGTCGCCTTGATGGAATTATGGAAAATCATGGGCGCAGTGGAAACCAGCTTAAGCCTGGTGTCGGTACTGATTTTATTTTCTGCTTTATTGGGCATGACCACCATGTTATTGGCTTCAATGCGCGAGCGTGAAAGGGAAATATCGGTACTCAGGGCCCTGGGTGCCAGAGCCGGCGTCATAATATGGCTTGTGGTATCGGAGGCATTTCTACTGACGCTTGCCGCGTGTGTCCTGGGGTATGTAAGCCTTAGTTTGGCCCTGATGTTTAGCCAGAGCCTGTTACAGCAAGAGTACGGACTGTATATCAGTAGTTTGCCCTTAAGCTCTAATATGGCAGGGTATTTTGTAATTGCGCTGAGCATGGCCATGCTCCTGGCGTTTATCCCAGCGTTTTTGGCCTATCGTCGCTCGCTGGTCAGCGGGCTAGCACTTAAGCGGTGACACAAAGCCCGCAGGTTTGAGTGCCAAGACATCGCAGTTGAGCTTATCGATGACATGCTCCGCGGTATTGCCAATCAATGCGGCGGAAATACCCTGCCTGCCGATAGTGCCAATGACCACCAGTTCTGCATCTAATTCTTCGGCTAATTGGGGGATGACATCCTCAGGCAGTCCTTCACAGACATGGCACAGGGCGTCGTCTATATGATGTCGCTCACAATGACGTTGCATTTCTTTTTGATGGTGAGCTTTAACCGAAGCGTTATAAATCGTGGGATCAAATTCCGGAATTTCGATAACAATGTTTAGGGGAGTGCCTGGATAGGCATTGACTAAGTGCACCTTGGAGTGGAGTAGTTTTGCAAAGTGTTGAGCATTTTCAGTGATACTCTCGTTTAGGGATTGATGCTCTTCAACATCCACACCGAGCTTGACCGCGGCCAGGATCTGTCCGTTTTGTGGCCAGGCATGATCCTTAACCAGTAGTACCGGCACCGGAGCCTTACGCATAATATGCCAATCGGTAGGGGTGAAAATCACCGATTTCAGACTGTCGTGCTGCTTAGTACCCTTAACAATCAAATCGTAGTTATTGTCGATGACTTCATAAATAATGCTTTCATAAGGGCGATTGTGCCATACCACTTTAATATCAATGGCTTTGGTACGGTTGGCAATCTGTTTTTCGAGCAAGTCGTCTAGCCATTCGGTTCTATCGTCAATTACTGCCTGACGCATGGTTTCTCTTTCATCCATAGAGAGCATCGTGGTCATTTCGTAGGAAAAATCATATATGCATAAAAAGGCCGTGATACTTGCCCCGGTAATATTGGCGATTTCAATTGCGCGCTTAATTGACTTTTGTTGTTCATCATCAGGCTCAACCACCGCTAGAATTTTTTGATATTTCACAACAGATCCTCCAGAACTTAAGCCATAGTGTATAAAAATATAGCATAGTTAGCCAGTAGGTCTCAACTAACTCTCTTGTCCCTAGAGATACCGACCCTATAGGGGAGATTTAGCTAATTCGCCGTGGCGGCTTGAAAGATAATATAGCCTGAAAAAGCCATTAGGCTCAGGGCCATAAGCCTTTTTGTCATAGGGTGGCTGAGGCATTGTTTGATGCTCTCTACGCTGGCGGCGATGGCAAACATAGCGGGTAGGGTCCCCAAGCCGAAGCACAGCATAATGGCTGCTCCATTGATGGCAGAGCCACTGGCCAGACTCCAAGTGAGGGTTGAATAGACCAGACCACAGGGCAACCATCCCCAAATTAGCCCATATGGTATGGCATGCAAGGGAGTCGGAAAGGGCAAAAAGCGCTTTGACCAGGGGCTGATGTGTCGCCAAAGCTTGCCGCCCCACAGTTCTAAATAACTCAGCCCCCGCCACCACTGGCCAATATACAATGCCAGCATAAAGAGAAAGACGGCACTGACAAATTGCAGCATAACCAGCCCTTCACTGACGTTTTGCGCAAAGAGCTGACCCATCATGCCGGTTAACGCGCCAGCTAGGGTGTAACTTATGATCCGGCCAACATTATAAGCAAGCACATAGGGCCACTGAGGTGCGCCTTTGGGCACAACAAAGGTAAAGGCACTGACGATACCGCCGCACATGCCAAGACAGTGAACGCTGCCGGCAATACCAATTAAGAAAGCGGAAAACAGACTGAGCTCATTCATCAGGAGGCGTATTTTTCTCATTTGTTGAGGGACGTTTAGGGGCGATATCATCGTCAAACAAAATGCTATGGCCGTGGCGCTCAAGATCCTCAAACTGGTTGGTTTTAACGGCCCAGAAGAAGATACCTATGGCCAATACGACCAGTAAAATGGCAATAGGAATTAAAATATAAATAATACTCACGGGTCGAAATTCCTCTTTGTTTATATCAATCCAGGTAGCGTCATTAAGCTCATTTTAGCAATCTTACCGAATTGGCCACTACAATCAGCGAGCTTAGCGACATGCCGATTACGGCCATCCAGGGGCTTAATTGGCCGCTTACCGCCAGGGGCAGTACCAATACATTATATCCAAGTGCCCAGGCGATGTTTTGTTTGATTTTTTGCTTACAACGTTTCGCGATACCAAACAGCTCGCCCAATCTGGCGAGGGAGTTGTTGAGTAAAATAATATCCGCCGAGGTTTTAGCCAGGTCAGAGCCCGTTCCCATGGCAATCGCGATATCCGCCTGGGCCATCACCGGGCCATCGTTTATGCCGTCGCCCACCATCAATACGGTATGTCCTTGTTGCTGTTTGGACTTCAGTACCTGTAGTTTGTCCAAAGGGCTTTGCTGGGCATAGTAATGGGGAATATTCAGTTGCCTAGCCATATCCTTAACCGTCGCCTGATCATCGCCACTGAGCAAGCACAGGTATTTACCCTCAAACAGGCTCAGCATCCCCTTCACATCAGGCCGAAGGGTGTCCGCCAAAACAAAACCGGCCAATAGGCGTTTATCTTCTTGCAAAAACACATTACAGCCAGCCAAGTGCTCAGGAATATCTTCATCCATAAACGCTGCAGAGCCTATTTTGAAATGGGCATGTTTAATCTGCCCTTCAATCCCGGCGCCCAGGGTACTGCTAAAGTGCTTAACGCCGTAGCAGGGCAAATCAGTGCTGAAGGCTTTACTGATAGGATGATTGGAATAAGACTCGATGCTCGCAGCAAAGTGCATTATCTGACTATCTGCGTGTTTGCTGACATTATGCATGGCCCTGATAACAAACTTGCCCTGGGTGAGGGTGCCGGTTTTATCCAGCATAATATGGTCAACCTGATTTAACTGCTCCAGAGCGTCGGAGCGGCGCAACAATATGCCCTTCTTATTCAGTTGCGCCATGGCACAGCTTAGGGCCGTGGGCGTTGCCAGACCCAATGCACAGGGGCACGTGGCAATGAGTACCGAGATACTGATCCAAAATGCCTGTTCGTTTCCCAGCGCCGTCCATATCAGATAAGCGCCCAGGGCGATGAGTAGCACTGCGCTGACAAAATACTGTGATAAGCGGTCGGCCAGCATCGCGATACGTGGCTTATCGGCCATCGCCTGAGCTTGCATGTGGGCAATTTGATTTAACAGGGAATGTTTTAGGCTGGCCCTTACTTTAAGGGTGAGTGTACCGAGTTGGTTTACCGTGCCACCGCTGACCTTGTCTCCGGGGTGCTTCGTGAGCGGGGCAAATTCTCCGGTCAGCATGGACTCATCAACCTGACTTTGACCTTCAATGATTTCGCCATCAACCGGAATGGTTTCTCCCGCTTTAACGAGAATGACTTGTCCGGGGCTTAAGTGTTTGGCGAGTATCGGACTAAGCTTGCTGTCTTCAAGTAAGTTTGCGGTGAGGGGCATATAACGCAGCATGTTGGCTGAGGTCTGAGCTGCTTTATACCGTGCACTGTGCTCAAGGTAGCGGCTGAGTAATAACAGAAACACAAACATGCAAAGTGACTCAAAATAGGTCTGCCCCTGCTGTTGGACTGTTGCCCACACCCCGGACAAATACGTTGCCAAAAGTGCGACAGAGATGGGTACATCCATATTCACCATTCTGGCGTTTAAGGCATTCAGGGCGCTGGTGTAAAATCCCCCGGCCGAGTATATAAGCACCGGCGTGCTTAAACACAAACTGACCCAATTAAAATAACTCAGTGTTTGCCGGTCGATATCGTTAAACCAGTCGAAATACACCCCAAAGGTGAGCATCATAACTTGCATGGTCATCAGGCCTGCCAGCCCCAGACGCTTTAGATAGCGTTTATGCTCAGCCTGAAATATCGCCTCATGTTTATCCGCCTGAAAAGGGCTGGCATGATAACCAATAGCTTCAATCCGGCTAATGATCTCACTGAGGCTGATATTGACGGGGGACCAGCTAACAAAGGCGCGGCTGGCGGCCACATTCACCCCGACCTTAACAACGCCAGGTAATTTTGCCAACTGCTTCTCAATCAGCCAACCGCACGCCGCACACACTATGCCACTAATGGTTAGTTGAATTTGGCTAGTATCATGTTGGGTGACAACAAACTCTTGCTGGATACTTTTTTCATCATATAAGGACAGGCTCTGTAAGGTGCTTTTAAGATCCGCATCCGCCTTCACCCCAGGCTCGGTGCGAAAACGGTAATAATCTTCCAGACCATTGGCGACTATCGCTTCAGCCACAGCCTGGCAACCGGGGCAGCACATCCGTTGCTGTTGCCCCAATACCAAAGCCCAATAGTGCTCAGTTTGATCGGCAGCTAAGCCGCAGTGGTAGCAGCTCGAAATCACTAGGGATTAAAGGGAATAAATTGTTGTTGGGGCAAGACGATAGTTTGCAGAATTTTCCATTGCTTATCGTAGGGTTCTAATGACACCTGCCATTTACCTATCAGGGCTTGTTCAAGGGGCGCACGATAAACGCCAGAAGCATCTTTGGTTAAGCTTAATAACCGATCTTTGTGTTGTTGAGTAACATGATAAAAATTCAATGTTAATGCGGCTCCTGACTCAACCTGGCCATGGGTAAAGATTAATCTCACCTCTTGTGGATCAACCGTTAGTTGGGATTTTAATCCTAAGGCCTTGGCCATTTTAATTTTTTCCAGGCTCAAGTTAATCGCCTTGCCCTGTTTGTAATAATCATCTTTGACCAGGCTGTCTTCGCTGTTAAGGGCAAGCCTGAGCATATTAATACTCAAAACCATAGAGGCTAGCGGAATGGTGATTAAAAACCATGGCCAGAATTGCTTATACCAGGGTTTGTTAGGAATAGGATGCATGGCTACCTTTCAATCAAATACGTTTAGTTGGATTAAATACAGGGGAAAAAAATAAGGCCTTATATTTCTCTCCCTTGACGTTGCAATGCCAAGGGTCGGGTATAAATAGCCTTTTGCCCAAATCACCTGAACGATACCACTTCTGATGATTTGGATATTAACAAAATATGGGCTATTTATCCTGTGAAAGGCTGTATACATAGGCGCTAAGGAGATGAATTTTCTTCTCACCAAGGGTGTCTTTAAATGCCGGCATAACCCCATTGCGGCCGTAGTTCAGGGTTTCGGTAACCGCTCGCGTACTCGCTCCATATAACCAGATATTGTCAGTTAGGTTAGGTGCCCCCAAGGCCTTATTTCCTTTGCCATCCATGCCGTGACAGGCACTACACGTGGCAAAACGGACTTTACCCTTATCTGCCAGTTCTGCGTTCACTTTGCGTCCACTTAAACTCAATGTATAGGCGACCACCTCTTCAATACCTTGTTGGCCAAAGGCATCCAACCAGGCGGGCATCATACCCTGTCGGCCCAGAATAAGGGTTTCGGTTATTTTTTCTGGTGAGCCACCGTATAACCAATCATGGTCGCTTAAGTTAGGAAAACCTCTTTGCCCCCTGGCATCAGAGCCGTGACACTGTGAGCAGTTTTGGCTAAACAGACGTTGACCAATCTTTAAGGCCTCCGGATCCCTGGCTAATTGTTTGATATCTTGTTTGGCATAGGCATCAAAAATTGGTGCAAAGCGCTCGTTGGCGAAGGCTATCTCACGATCATACTGGCTAATTTTACCTTCGGCTTTTGCCTGCAACACGGCGGCTTTGGACTCAGCCAGAGAG
>JBLHIW010000097.1:0-12223 GCA_047618055.1 Paraglaciecola sp.
GAGCGCTTAAAAAAAGGCGGTGCTTTTTTCACAAGAAAAGTGGTGGACGCTACTGGACTTAAACTACCTTTACTATTCACTTATAAAAGACGGCGATGCTTTGAGCAATTTGGTAATTCAAAAAAGATGGTGGACGCTACTGGACTTAAAACATCTCGACTCATAACTTGTACAGAGTGGCGATGCTTTTTTTATAAGAAAGTGGTGGACGCTACTGGGCTTAAAGCATCTCGACTCATCACTTGAAAAGAATGGCGATGCTTTAGCTATTTGGTATGTCAAAAAAAGATGGTGGACGCTACTGGGCTTGAACCAGTGACCCTCGCCTTGTAAGGGCGATGCTCTCCCAACTGAGCTAAGCGTCCAAATTTGTTCTATCACCGGACTTGAGCCGGTAACTTCCAACCGTCTGTCTAAAGAACGGCGATGCTAACGTGAGTACACACCAGCTAAATATTGGTGGACGCTACTGGGCTTGAACCAGTGACCCTCGCCTTGTAAGGGCGATGCTCTCCCAACTGAGCTAAGCGTCCGGGATAAACTATTTACTGGTCTTGAACCAGTGAGCCTCGACCGTCTTGTGTAAAGAGCGGCGATGTTCTCTTTCCTTTCAACTGAGCTAAGCGTCCGGGATAAACTATTTACTGGTCTTGAACCAGTGACCGTCTTTTATAAAGAGTGACGGCGGTATTTTCTTCCTTTACCTGCGCTATACGTCCGTTGTATTCACTTTTTAGCTAAGTGCCTGTAAGTGGAGCGCTATTATAGGGGTGAGCATTTGACTGTCAATAACTAATTCAAAATTAGTGCTCGACTGGCTGAAAAGTCAGCACTTAGAAGGATTAAGTCGCGGTTATGGCGTGAAACGCCTGGCTGACTTGCCAGATTAAGGGAATTAACCGAGTGAAGCGAGGCAATGCCCGTAGCTATTTTTATGTATTTACTCACCACCGAGTAGCAGCGAGCACCGAGGTAATAATTTTTCATGCCTCTGTATTTGACTCAGGCTGACTTGGTGTCTGTTGAGGTTGTGAATTGCTGTTAATTGTCAACAAAACAAAAAAAATTGAACCACAGAGGACACAGAGGACACAGAGAGCACAGAGGAAAAACGACCCGTTCGAAAAACAATTTTAATAGTCTTTTCTCGGTGTAATGCGGAGCATCTCTGTGTTCTCGGTGGTGAATTTTTTTGTTAGCGATCCTTTATGAATATGCGCAGCCCTGAATGATCTGCATAGCCATGTAAAACATTTACTCTGGTTCATCTTCAGCGGCGGTTTGCCTGAATGGCAACAACTTCTCTGCACCCGCTTTATAATGTTGAATATTTACTGTTTCGTGTTGCAAAAACTGGTCAATGGCGTCGTGAAAGGCCGGCTCTTTAATCCAATGATTGGAATAACAGTAGACCGGTTCAAAGCCCCGTGAAATCTTGTGCTCCCCCTGGGTGCCTGGATTAAAACTAGCGATGTTGCGCTCGATACAAAACTCTATGCCTTGATAATAACAACACTCGAAGTGCAAGCCGTCGGCTTCTTCCAGTGCGCCCCAATAACGACCACATAGTTGATTTTCATCGAATAAATATAAAGCACTGGCGATGGGGGTATCGTTGTGCTCGGCGATCACCAGCATAATATGCTGTTGCATGCTGTCTAATATTTTTTTGAAAAAACTCTGCGTTAGATAGCCTTGATGGCCGCTGCGCTTTAGGTAGGTCTGTTGGTAGCAGCGGTAAAAAAAGTCCATTTTTTGCTGTGTGATATCGTCGCCGCTCACCCTTTTGACAACAATACCTGCATTGCATACTTTCCGTCGTTCGCTTTTTACGCTCTTGCGCTTTCGGGCATTAAAGTGTGATAGAAAGTCAGTAAAGCTTTGATAACCACGATTAAACCATTGAAACTGTACACTGCGCCTGACAAGTTGCTGGTGCTCAGCGAGCTTGGTACTCATTTCCTGCTCGACAAACAGCCAATGTATTGACGATAGGCCTAAATTTTTGGCTTGTTGTTGGACGGCCTCGCAGGCTTGTCTTATGACTTCATTTCGTTCGAGGCCACCCGTAAGTAGCAGCCTGGTACCGGTAACGGGTGTAAAGGGGATAGCACTAACGAGCTTTGGGTAATAATTAAGACCATGCTCCTTAAACGCGTTGGCCCAGGCAAAATCGAATACATACTCCCCATAACTATGGGTTTTTATGTATAGGGGAAGAATGCCAATCAGGGAGTTTTTTTGATAAATTAGCATATGTTGAGGTTGCCATCCCGTTGCTTGACTAACGGAACCAGAATTTTCCAGGGCGTGTAAAAATGAATATTGCATAAGTGGGCCTGAAGACTCAGCCAGTTTGTTCCACTGTTTTTTTTCTATTTGCTCGATGCCAGAGATAAATTTGAAGTCAAATAAGGTATTCAACATAGTTTGAATCAAACAACTTTTTTGAGAAATGTATTTACCTAATATGACAGACAATGACAGTAAGTTCATTAACTATGCCATTACCCGCTATTTAGCGGCACGTGAGCACAGCCGCCATGAATTGCTCAGCAAACTCTTGCGCAAAGAGCATGATGCACAATTATGTCATCAGCAAATTGACAAGTTTAGCCAGGCTAATATACAAAGTGAGCAGCGGTTTGCAGAGAGTCTTGTGCGCAGCCGAATCAACAAGGGCATGGGTGAAGATCGCATCCGTAGGGAGCTAAACGAGCATCATATTGAACAAGAACTGATCAATCACACATTTGCAGTACAAGACGCCGACTGGTTTGAGCTTGCACTTAAGGTGTATACAAAAAAATATGGCGAGCAGCCGGCCACAAGTTGGCAAGAACAGCAAAAACGCAGTCGTTTTTTGCAATATAGAGGCTTTAGTTATGAGCAAATTCATTTTGCCAATCAGGCGTTTGTTAAATAATATTTGGCCATAACATTGGCCAGTAAAACGTGTTATCTTTAGTGCCATAAACCATATGGAATAGGCTGTTAATCTTATATCCATCTTCCATTGAATATTTAATTTCCAGGATTGTTAATGAGCAATAGTACCGCTGAAATACGCCAAGCATTTTTTGACTATTTTGCTAAGCAAGGCCACCAAGCAGTTTCCAGTTCTTCTCTAGTTCCCGGTGATGATCCCACACTGCTATTTACCAATGCGGGAATGAATCAATTTAAAGACGTTCTTCTAGGCATAGAACAACGTAATTACTCCCGGGCAGTTTCGTCGCAAAAATGTGTACGGGCGGGTGGCAAGCACAACGATCTGGAAAACGTCGGTTACACGGCCAGGCATCATACGTTTTTTGAAATGTTGGGTAACTTCAGTTTCGGTGACTACTTCAAACATGAGGCGATAAACTATGCCTGGGCGTTTTTAACTGAGATATTGGGACTGCCAAAAGACAAGTTATTGGTGACGGTCTACTTCGAAGATGATGAAGCCTACAATATATGGGCTAATGATATTGGTATTCCCCAAGATAAAATCATTCGTATCAGTACCTCTGATAACTTCTGGTCAATGGGGGATACCGGACCTTGTGGCCCTTGTTCAGAAATTTTCTATGATCATGGTGAGCATATTTGGGGTGGACCGCCAGGCTCCCCTGATGAAGACGGTGATCGTTTTATCGAGATCTGGAACCTGGTCTTTATGCAATTCAACCGTCAGAGTGATGGCACAATGCAGCCTTTACCTAAACCCTCTATCGATACGGGAATGGGCCTGGAGCGTATTTCGGCCATATTGCAAAATGTGCATAGCAACTATGAAATTGATATTTTCCAAAACCTGATCAAGGCTACGGCTGAAATAGTGGGCATCGACTCCCTGGATGACAAATCCTTAAGAGTAATGGCGGATCATATTCGTTCATGCAGCTTTTTGATTTGTGATGGGGTAATACCTTCCAATGAAGGCCGTGGCTATGTGCTGCGACGTATTATCCGCAGGGCCGTCAGACATGGTTATAAACTGGGTGCCGACGATATCTTTTTTTATAAGTTGGTCAAGGCCCTGGTAGAGCAGATGGGTGAGGCTTATCCAGAGCTTGTCAGCCAGCAGGGTCTGGTGGAAAAAGTATTAAGAGTAGAAGAGGAGCAATTCTCACGGACACTAGAGCGGGGCATGATCATCCTCAACGAAGCACTTGAAGGCTTAAGCTCAGACGTGGTTCCGGGCGAACTAGTCTTTAAACTTTATGATACCTATGGTTTCCCCGCAGATTTAACTAATGATGTGGCCCGGGAAAAAGGCTTGAGTATTGACGAGCAGGGCTTTACTGATGCCATGGCCGAGCAGCGTAAACGTGCTCAGCAAGCCAGTCATTTTGGCACCGATTATAATCAGCAGTTGAGATCAGAGAAATCTTCTGCCTTTACCGGTTATGAGCGTGAACAGGACAAGGCCACGGTGATTGAATTGTTTTCTCAGGCCGGCAAGCAGGTCGATCAGCTTGAGCAGGGCGAAGAAGGCTTAGTCGTGCTTAACCAAAGCCCGTTTTACGCAGAGTCCGGTGGGCAGGTAGGTGATCGGGGCTTACTGGCATTAGAAAATGGGGGGTTTCAGGTTAGTGACACCCTTAAAGTAGGCAATGCTATTGCTCATAAGGGCGTGGCCCTGAGTGACGTGCAGCTTAATATGGCCATCAGTGCACAGATTGACACAAAGCATCGTAATGCGGTGAAACTTAATCATAGTGCTACCCATTTAATGCACGCGGCCCTGAAGATAGTATTAGGTGAGCATGTGAATCAAAAAGGCTCGCTGGTAGATGCCGAGCGTTTACGGTTTGATTTCTCACATTTTGAAGGGCTGAGCAAAGAGCAAATATCTGTAGTCGAAACCATGGTTAACCAGCAAATTCGTGCAAACCATGATCTACAAACTCAGCTGATGAACCTGGATGAAGCTAAGGCCGCAGGGGCAATGGCCTTGTTTGGTGAGAAATACGATGACGACGTACGGGTAGTGTCGATGGGTGATTTCTCCATGGAGCTGTGTGGCGGAACGCATGTCCAGCGCACCGGTGATATTGGCTTGTTTAAAATTATTTCTGAAAGTGGAATTGCGTCTGGGGTGAGGCGTATTGAAGCCGTTAGTGGACAATGTGCTATCGCGGTGATCCAAAAGCAGGCCACGGATGTTGCTGCTCTCGCTAGCTTACTAAGAGTTGAGCCTGCGAGCCTGAGCGAGCGTGTCAGCCACTTATTAGAGCAGTCTAAGGGCGCAGAGAAAGAAATCACTAAACTCAAGCATCAGCTTGCCAGTAGCGCCACAGAAGATCTTTTATCTTCTGTGTATGAAATAAATGGTATAAAAGTGTTGTCTGCTAATTTAAAGGGCGTAGAAGCGAGCTCCTTGCGAAGCATGGTTGATGACTTTAAGAACCAATTAGGCCGCACTATTGTTGTATTAGCGGTAGGCGCTGAGAACAAAGTCAGTTTGATTGTGGGTGTAAGCAAAGATCTAACTGGCAAGGTAAAAGCAGGCGAGTTGGTTAACTTTGTGGCCCAGCAAGTGGGTGGTAAGGGCGGTGGCAGGCCAGATATGGCACAAGCTGGTGGTACTCAGCCAGAAAAGATAGATGATGCACTGGCCAGCGTACAGCAGTGGTTAATAGACAAATTGTAGCAATTGAAACTAATTTTCGGTTAATTTTTGCTGTGACAACAAAAATAGGGAAGAGCCGAGAGTGGATTTTTCTGGTCAAGTCAGAAAAATCCACTAATTTTAACTAGGGACTACTATTAAGTTTAACGGATAAGGAGCAATAGAATGCTAATTTTGACTCGTCGTGTTGGAGAGACCCTGATGGTTGGTGATGACGTCACCGTAACTGTATTGGGTGTAAAAGGTAATCAGGTAAGGATTGGGGTGAATGCACCTAAAGAAATCTCAGTGCATCGTGAAGAGATTTATATGCGCATTCAGGCGGAAAAAAATGTTCAGCTCGCTGCACATGAAGAAGCCGCTAAAGGTAATGAAGAATAAAATTTATGTTTAAATTAAAAAGCTGGTTCACCCAGCTTTTTTTATGTCTGGAACAAAGTGATCAGGACACACTGGCTTATTGAAGTGGTGATAAATTAAGCGTTGGTATTAAAGTTTAATCGAATCGTGCAAAAGTCCATCAAACAGACGGGGTGTTGATAAAAAGAGTTTGACTTACTCATGTGGAAAGGTAAAATCCTGCTCGACATTTAGGAGAGGTGGCCGAGTGGCTGAAGGCGCTCCCCTGCTAAGGGAGTATAGAGTTTATAGCTCTATCGAGGGTTCGAATCCCTCCCTCTCCGCCATAATGTTTTGTTTTAGATATCAGCGCGTGTAGCTCAGCTGGATAGAGTACCTGGCTACGAACCAGGCGGTCGGAGGTTCGAATCCTTCCACGCGCACCATCTATTACATTTGAATTGATGAGAAGCTTATTTTCAACACGTTTGAAGGTAGGTATAGCAAGCCACAGAAAACTGGGGTAATGCTAACAATAGTAAGCTAATAGTAAATTACAGCTTGTATTGAATAAGATTTAAGTAAGGTTTTAAGCGCGTGTAGCTCAGCTGGATAGAGTACCTGGCTACGAACCAGGCGGTCGGAGGTTCGAATCCTTCCACGCGCACCACATCGAAAGCCCGTTGAGTAATCAGCGGGCTTTTTTTGTGTGCGTGGGAGGGTGAGAACCGACCTAGGTTCGACTAATTTTTCTGGAAAAAATTAGAACGTGCTCCGCACGGCCCCGAAGGGGTGGAGGGCAGGACGCCCGGAATAATCCTTCCACGCGCACCACATCGAAAGCCCGTTGAGTAATCAGCGGGCTTTTTTGTTTGCGTGTGGGGGGATGAGCACCGACCTAGGTTCGACAAAAATGTCGGGGACATTTTTGAACGTGCTCCGCACGGCCCCGAAGGGGTGAAGGGCAGGACGCCCGGAATAATCCTTCCACGCGCACCACATCGAAAGCCCGTTGAGTAATCAGCGGGCTTGTTTGTTTGCGGGTGGGGGGATGAGAACCGACCTAGGTTCGACTAATTTTTCTGGAAAAAATTAGAACGTGCTCCGCACGGCCCCGAAGGGGTGAAGGGCAGGACGCCCGGAATAATCCTTCCACGCGCACCAGATCCAAAGCCCGTTGAGTAATCAGCGAGCTTTTTTTGTATTCCGCGCATCCCTGCGCTCCACCCTAAGCGGGCCGTCTTTCAGACGTTCAGCAAGATTTGTTGGAACAAATCACAGCAGCTTCAGCTGGCCTGCTTCCCAGGCCCGTATACACTGTTAGGATGTGTTTTATCAAATGTTCTAACATTATGACGGCCTGTCAGAGGTAGTGCTTCCACGGGCACTACACAAGCAGTTTTGTTGAAAAAAACACGGGTCTCAATCCTGTCTGGTTTCTCGTGGAATGTCTCAGTGCCATTTGTTGTGATGCAAGAGGCAAAGCCGATTTTTTAGATCGGATTCGCATAATGTCAGACCTCAATGTTAATATATTGTTAGCATTACGTTTTGGCTGGGTAAAAATTCATATAAAGCGAATTTTTTCTCATGTTTCATTTGCTTTCCCTCACGGTTGAACGTTGTATTTTCGTATACTGCATGGTACTTATTGACCATTAATTAGATTAATTGGGATAGTCATAAATATGGATATAGAACTCTCCGGCATGTTGAGCGAAGCAGCCACCCTCCTGTTGGTTGGTATGTCAGTCGTGTTTACGTTTTTATCTCTGCTTATCGGGTCAGTTAATTTAATTGCCTGGGTATGTGCTAAATATCCAGAAGTACCAGAGAGTCTTGCTTTACGTATGCCTGGTCAGGCTGTTTCCTCCTCCTCAACGACACAAAATGTATCGCCCTCTACTGTCGCGGCAATTAGTGCGGCTATTCATCAACACCGTAATGCTCAGTAGCAACACAAAACAACGATAGGAATTCAAGATGTCAAAACCTTTAGCTATTACTGAAGTGGTGTTGCGTGACGCTCACCAATCGTTGTTAGCGACGCGCATGCGCCTTGAGGATATGCTGCCGATTGCCGCTAAACTTGACGAAGTCGGTTATTGGTCTATGGAAACCTGGGGGGGGGCTACGTTTGATAGCTGTATTCGATATTTAGGTGAAGATCCCTGGGAACGTATCAGAGAGCTTAAAAAAGCGATGCCAAAAACCAGACAGCAAATGTTGCTGCGAGGACAAAATCTATTAGGTTATCGCCATTACGCAGATGATGTAGTGGAAAAGTTTGTGGAGCGTGCCCACGCCAGTGGTGTGGACGTTTTTCGTATTTTTGATGCGATGAATGATATCCGCAATTTGCAAACGGCAGTCAAATCAGCAATCAAAGTGGGCGCGCATGCACAAGGCACCCTTTCTTATACGATTAGCCCGGTACATGGTTTGCAGACCTGGTTGGATATGGCCAGTCAATTGCAGGATATGGGCGTCCATTCGATTTGTATTAAAGATATGGCAGGCTTGCTTAAGCCCTATGATTGTGAAGAGCTGATTTCGCGTCTTAAAGAAACCATTGAAGTACCTATTGCCATGCACTGTCATGCCACAACCGGGCTGAGTACGGCGACGTATCAAAAAGCCATTGATGCCGGTGTGGATATACTGGATACCTCTATTTCATCAATGAGTATGACCTATGGACATACCGCGACGGAAACCATGGTTGCTATTGTTGAGGGACGAGAACGGGATACGGGCTTACAATTACCCTTACTGGCTGATATTGCGACTTATTTTCGAGATGTGCGTAAAAAATACGCCCAGTTTGAAGGCAGCTTGAAGGGGGTCGACGCCCGTATTTTACTGGCGCAAGTGCCCGGCGGCATGCTTACCAATATGGAAAGCATGCTTAAAGAGCAGGGAGCCGAGGATAGGTTTGATGAAGTATTGGAGGAAATTCCCCGGGTGCGGGAGGATCTGGGCTATATCCCTTTGGTCACACCGACCTCACAGATAGTCGGTACCCAGGCGGTATTGAATGTGATCACAGGTGAGCGTTATAAAAGTATCACTAAAGAAACCGCCGGCGTGTTGAAAGGTGAATACGGTAAGACTGCCGCCCCGGTTAATGTTGAATTACAAGAACGGGTGTTAGAGGGCACTGAAGTGGTCACCTGTCGGCCCGCTGATTTGCTCAGTGGGGAATTGGCTCAACTAGAACAAGAATTGCTCACCTTAGCAGATGAACAGTCCATTGAGTTGGCTCAAACGCCGATAGATGATGTGTTGACCTATGCCTTATTCCCGCAAATAGGCTTGAAGTTTCTGAAAAATCGCAATAATCCGGCGGCATTTGAACCCGTTCCCACAGTTGGGGATGTGAAGACAGACACACAAAAGGCTGAACAAGTTGCTGCGCCAGCGAGCTATTCGGTGCGAGTCGATGGCAAGGTATACGAAGTTGAAGTGGCTTCAAGCGGTGCGCTAAAAAGCGTCCAGCCCGTTGGCAAGGAAAGTGAAAGTAAAAGTGAGACAGTTCCCCAAAGCGCATCAGTGCAAGGCGCTGAAACCCTGAATGCGCCATTGACGGGTAATGTGTTTAAGATTATTGCCCGTGTGGGGGATAAGGTGAATAAAGGGGATGTAGTGATCATCATGGAAGCCATGAAAATGGAAACAGAAATACGTGCTGTTACCTCAGGTAGCGTAATTGAGATTCATATCAAAGAAGGCGATGCCGTGCAAACGGGTTCGCCGATGTTAACGCTGGGATAAAGATACCACCATGGAAAAACTGAATATATTGTGGCAAAGCACCGCTTTGGCTCACTTTGAACTCGGGCAGGTGATTATGATGGCGGTGGGGGCATTATTGCTTTATCTGGCCATCGTTAAAAAATTCGAACCTTTATTGTTATTGCCCATTGGTTTTGGTGCGGTACTGACGAATATCCCCTTAGCGGGCTTCAGTGAGCCCGGTGGTTTACTGTACTACATTTACTATGTTGGCGTTGAGACGGGTATATTCCCATTACTTATTTTCATGGGCGTCGGTGCCTTAACGGATTTTAGTGCCTTGATCGCTAATCCAAAGATGCTATTGCTTGGGGCTGCCGCCCAGTTTGGCATATTTGGAACGCTATTTGGTGCCATCGCCCTTAACATGGTACCCGGCTTTGAATTTTCCCTAAAAGATGCGGCGGCTATCGCGATCATAGGTGGGGCTGATGGCCCTACGGCGATATTTTTGGCCTCTAAACTGGCGCCTGAATTACTGGGGGCGATAGCGGTTGCAGCATACTCCTATATGGCCCTGGTGCCGATTATTCAGCCGCCGATTATGCGCCTGCTCACTACCGAACAAGAACGTAAGATAGAGATGGCTCAGCTAAGAGTGGTATCCAAGCGAGAGAAAATTATTTTTCCATTAGCGGTATTGCTATTGACCATCTTATTTTTACCCACCGCAACACCGCTTGTGGGTATGTTCTGTTTGGGTAATTTGATGAAAGAATCAGGGGTAGTCGATCGCCTAAGCAATAGTGCTCAAAACGAAATTATTAATATTGTTACTATTTTTTTAGGACTGGCGGTGGGCTCCAAACTGTCTGCTGAGCAGTTTTTAACGGTAGAAACCTTAGGTATCCTGGCGTTGGGCGCGATAGCGTTTTCCATGGGTACGGCTGCCGGTATATTGATGGCCAAAGCGATGGGCAAGTTAAGTCAGGAGAAAATCAATCCACTGATTGGCGCAGCTGGGGTGTCGGCGGTGCCGATGGCGGCAAGGGTCGTGAATAAGGTCGGGCTAGAAGCGAACCATCATAACTTCCTGTTGATGCACGCCATGGGACCCAATGTTGCCGGTGTGTTAGGCTCAGCGGTTGCTGCCGGTATCTTATTGGCTTTGGTTGCTTAGTGCTAAGTGACGATAGCTAAGGCCTTATTCATTTGTACTTCGACGGGTGAGAAGGGCATGGTGAGCCTCGACCAGTTTTTTCGTGTACGCATGTTTAGGCCAGTTAAAAATCACCTCGGTTTTCCCTGATTCAATCACTTTGCCTTTTTGCATGACGAGGGTTTTGTCGCTAATGTGCCGGACGATCCCTAAATTGTGAGAGATAAAAATAAAGCCCAATCCTAGTTCAAACTGTAATTTCATCAACAAGTTAACCATTTGCGAGCGCACGGAGGGATCCAGAGCGGCAAAAGGTTCATCTGCAACAATTATCTGTGGATTTAGAATAAGTGCACGGGCCAGTGCCACCCTTTGTCTTTGTCCATCAGATAACATATGGCGATAGTAGAAACGATGATCGGTCAACAAGCCAACTTGTTTTAACGTTTGCTCTATCTTGGCAATACGTTGCTGTTGGTTTAAATCCGTATTGAGTATCAGTGGCTCTTCTAGTATCGACCCAAGGGTGAGCCCGGGATTGAGTGACTCATTACTATTTTGGAAAATCATCCGAATATTCAAACATCGTTGTTTTAAATTTGTCGGGTGTAATTTTTGCCCATTAAGGTAGATGACGCCACTATCCGGCTGCTCCAAGCCAACCAATAACTTTGCGAGTAAGGATTTACCCGAACTATTGGCGCCAACAATAGCCAGGGTTTCACCGGCCTGAATATTGAAATTTATCGGTCCCAATTCGAAAACATTGTTCCCTTTCATTTTGTTTTTGACCCGAAAACTTAAGTCTTCTACCGCGAGTAAATCTGTCATTTTTTATCCCAATGCAAGGGGAAATGGCAGCTATAAAAGTGTTCGTGTATGCGTCTTGGTTCTGGCACTTTGACACACTCTTTTCGCGCCCGAGGACAGCGAGGTCCCAGACGACAACCGATAGGCAAATTCTGTAATGTAGGGATCGTGCCATCCAGAGAGGCCAAGGGTGATTTGGCCGGCAAATCCTTGCGAAAACTGGGTGCACTATCTAGCAAGGCCTTGGTATAGGGGTGCAGAGGCATTTTCCTTAATTGAGACATTTTTCCACTTTCGACGGTCTGCCCACAATATAGTACGGTCATATTATGCGCCATACTCGAGATCGCGAGCAAATCATGGCTAACAAATAATACCGCCACCTTACGCACCTGATTTACCCTGCTCAAGAGTTTTAATATCTGTGTTTTGGCGGTAATTTCCATGCCACGTGTTGGATCGTCAGCAATAATGAGCTTTGGCTCAGATGCCAGTGCCATGGCAATCATATATTTCTGGCAAACGTCATTGGCTATTTGGTGGACATAGCTGTTCAT
>JBLHIW010000098.1:0-12217 GCA_047618055.1 Paraglaciecola sp.
GGCAATCGATGGGGATATGGCCCGGCCCTGGCGCAGCTATTTAAGCTTACAACTTTGGAGCATGGCATGAGCACTTCTGATATTTCAAACCTATTTATTGACTATCTGGACAGTCCTATGGGCATATTACAGCTTGAGGCTAATGCCGCAGGCTTAAGGGCGATTAGCTTTGTGGAAGAACGACCAACAACTAGCAAGCCTAGCCAGATCACTGATAGCACACGGCAACAGCTCAGAGAATATTTCGCTGGGGATAGGCGAGTGTTTGATTTGCCAATATCAGTCAATGGTACCGTGTTTCAGCAGCAGGTATGGCAGCAACTGACGTTGATCCCCTACGGACAGACGTGCAGCTATCAGGACATTGCGACGGGCTTAGATAACCCTAAAGCGGTGCGTGCGGTTGGCAGTGCAAATGGTAAAAACCCCCTGACTATTGTGGTCCCCTGTCATCGGGTGATTGGCGCAAACGGCAAACTAACAGGTTATGCCTGGGGGGTGTCCCGCAAGGAATATTTATTGAAACATGAAATGAACCTCGCCAAATCGCCACTTTGTTAGGGACGTATTTTGCCAATCAAATATGTTTTTGAATTAGTCTTATTGGGGTAGTGGCCATTTTTTCTATGGCGTCGTTGCCTTACTACGTTGTGGCCACTGAATTATTTTAATCTATTCAGATTCGATCAACTGCATGCACACCGTATTACGACCCTCTCGCTTGGCCGCGAACAGGGCGTCATCGGCGGCTGAAATCACCTCTGACAGGCTGCGGGATATAGCGGTAAAAGACACCCCAAAACTAGCGGTGATTTGGATAGACGTCGTGCCCGTCGTAATGGTCATAGTAGCCAACTTGTCCCGCAGTTTTCGCGCCAGTTCTGTTGCTTCGTGTGGACCGGTATCGGGCATTAGCAAAATAAACTGGCTGCCGCCCCATCGCCCCAGGATATCCCCTGCCCGTATTTCGTCCTGCAACATACGGGCGACCTGACGCAACACAATATCTCCTGCCTTCCTGCCATGGGTTTCATTGATAGGCCTGAAGTTGTCCAGATCAATTAATACCAGACTAAGGGATTGTTTATCGTACATCAGCTCTTCGAATTTTAAGCTCACATTGCTTCGGTTGGGGATTTCCGTTAAAACATCTATTTGCTGGCTTTTTTGTAGGTCTCTCTTGAAGTAATAAAACAAATAATATATCAATAAAAACAGGCCAATGATCAAAACCAACAGGGTCACTACACTGACACTAAATGCCTGACTAATTTTCGATTGTCTGGATTGCAATGGCGTAATTAAGTATAAGGTCCAATCAAAAGGCTGAATTTTTAATTCAGCGATGAGCGAGTCTTGCCCCTGTATCGTCAATAGCACGTTGTTGAGAGAGTGTTTTTTTTGCTCGTCTTCTAGCTCTTGAAACCAGCCAACATCCGCTAAGTTGGTAAATTCAACACCCCGCACAATTAACTCTGGATCAGAAGTCAGGGTAATATCTTTATTCTGGTCAACAAAAATAAAATCATAAGCATAGTTATCTTTGTATTCGTTAAACATATTCAGGAAGCTTTTCAGGCTTTTCCCTATCCCAAATACGCCGAGGAATCGTCCATCGTCAGCAAATATTTTCAAATCAATATAAAGCTGGGGATTTTGCCATTGACCAATATCCGCCATGGCCTCCTGGGATGAGTCTTTATAGGCAAAGTACCAGTTTACCTCCCCTTCGATTAAGTCAATCGTCGAACCATCAGAATGGTATTGCATTCTACTGGTTTCGCTGGCGATGAAGAAATTGAGGTCAAATTCACGCTTCATGCGCTGCAAAACCTTCACCACCTGATCTTTATCAAGAGACTCTGCGGCCATTAAATTCTGTAGTTCCTGAGCCTTGGCTAACGTTTTAGCGATATGTAAGGGCTTCATCAACTGCTCGGAAATGAGTTGTAAGGCAGGTAAACTTGACTGTTGTTGGGCACGACTTTGCTCTGCAACAATTTTTGATACGGTAAAATGTATTAAGGTGACGGTGGGTATCACAACCACCGCAAATAAAAGCAGAATACTACGATGAAATGTTCGAAATATGTTCATTGGCTGCCCTGCTCTCTTTTCTTCCTAGCGTACTTTTATAAAATACACGGCCACTTTTTAATTTTGCTCATCAATGAGTCTTTTTTTATAAACTTAATATGAAGACTTTTAGGGTAGGCAATTACTTTTATTAAACTCGGTACATTCTGATTTGTAAAGGATTTCATACCCCTTTACCACTCGTCTGCTTAAATTTTAGGCTAAATCCATACAAGGTAAAAAAAAGCTGCTTGTGATGGGATATCCTATGGGTTTGGCATCCGCGATCGGCATAAATATTTGGCCCTCCTGCATAATGCCTATCAGTAGCTTTAACGACTTGAAAGTGAGCAATATCCACCAAGAAAAGAAACGCCGTCTTTAAAAGTTTAAACGACTGATTATAGTTAAAGTATATTTCGATTGAAGGCACTCACGGTGAAGTAAAGCCCAAATAAATAATCGACTGTCAAAGCATAATGTCCGGCAGTTTGCCCTCCTCTAATAGGATTGATAAATTCAGCTACTGACATGCTTGCTAACCTTCAGTAGAATATTGAAAACCCACATTTCCTCAGGATCCAGAATGGCATTTTCAGTGGTAATTCTCGCTGCAGGCAAAGGTACAAGAATGAAGTCCACCTTGCCAAAAGTATTACACCCTATTGGGGGTAAACCCATGGTGCAACGCATTATTGACACGGTTAATCAACTGGGCGCAACGAGCGTTAATTTGATCTACGGCCACGGCGGCGAACAATTACAGGCAGCCTTACAACATAACACCTTGAATTGGTGTTTACAGGCGCAGCAGTTAGGCACCGGTCATGCTGTTCAACAGGCCGTCCCCTACCTTAGCGATGACGAAGATGTGCTGATATTAGTGGGCGACGCCCCGCTAATAAAACCAAGCACCTTAGCGCAATTACTGGCCGTTAAACAACAAGCTGACCTGGCGCTGTTAACCGTACATTTGGACGACCCTTCTGGCATGGGCCGCATTATTCGCCAGGGTGAGCAGGTTAGGGCCATCGTTGAGCACAAAGATGCCAATGAACAACAGCGCCAGATCACTGAAATCAATACGGGCATGATGATCATGAGCGGCCGGGATCTGAAGCGCTGGTTGGGCAATCTTAATAGTGATAACTCACAGGGTGAATTCTATCTGACCGATGTGATTGAGATGGCTGCCGGGGAAGGCAAGGTGATAAAGGCCGCTCACCCTAATTCAGCAGTAGAAGTGGAAGGCATTAACAACCGCCGGCAACTGGCGACCATTGAGCGGGCCTTTCAATTAGAGCAAGCAGAAGAATTAATGATGCGGGGTGTGAGCTTACTTGATCCCCAGCGCTTTGACCTGCGGGGCGACTTGGTTATCGGGCAAGATATTACCATTGACGTCAATGTTGTCATCGAGGGGACGGTCAGTATCGGCTCGAACGTAAAGATTGGCCCCAATTGTATTCTCAAAGACTGTCAAATTGACGATGGAGCGGTGATAGAAGCCAACTCAATATTAGATCAGGCGATTGTCGGCGAAAATTGCACCGTAGGGCCCTTTGCCCGTTTGCGCCCGGGCACGGTGATGCATGAAGGGGCCAAAGTGGGCAATTTTGTTGAGATGAAAAAAACGATCCTGGGCAAGGATTCAAAAGCCAGTCATCTGACCTATCTGGGTGACACGGTCGTAGGCATCGGTGCCAACATTGGCGCCGGCACCATCACCTGCAATTACGACGGCGTGAATAAATTCAACACCATAATCGGAGACGGTGCGTTTATTGGCTCCAATAGCTCCCTTGTTGCCCCCGCCTCTATTGGTGTAAATGCCACCGTAGGTGCAGGCTCGGTGATCACCAAGGCGATAGCCGATGAAGAATTGTCGGTGGCTCGGGCCAAACAACGGAATATTGCCGACTGGCAAAGGCCGACTAAAAAGTAGTTTGATGACCAAAAAAATAACTTTAACTTGTGTTTTGTAAGTTAGCACCTAAAATATATTCCGTTTTGAAATTAAGGTGCTTCATATATGCACAAACGTAACACCCAGCAACGCCGTCGTGCCATAATCGAACGCTTGAACACGCAGGGCGAAGTGCTGGTGGATGAGCTGGCGGGCGTATTCTCCACCTCGGAGGTAACGATCCGTAAGGATCTGGCTGAATTGGAGAATAATGGCTTATTAATACGTAAGTTTGGCGGTGCGGTGCATTTACCTAAGGATTCATCTGAATTATCTAGTGAAAAATTTTCAAGCCGCAAGATAGCGATTGCCACTGCCGCTGCTGCACTGATCAAAGATCACAATCGCATTATTATCGACAGTGGTAGCACCACCTCTGCCTTGTTGCCCTTACTCAAATTTAAATTGGGCCTGGTGGTAATGACAAATTCTTTACATGTAGCCAGCCAACTACTTGAACAAGAAAACGAACCCAAGGTGCTGATGACGGGAGGCACCTGGGATGCCCAGTCCCATTCTTTTCAGGGCCGCATGGCGGAAAAAATGCTGCGCTCCTATAACTTTGACCAGGCATTTATCGGGGCAGCCGGTTTGGATTTGACTCAGGGCACCACTACCTTTAATGAACTCACCCAGTTGAGTCAGGTAATGGCCCAGGTCAGTCGCGAAGTCATCGTGATGGCCGAGTCTGAGAAATTACAACGTAAAATTCCCAACGTCGAGTTGCCCTGGCAGGCAATATCGGTACTAGTAACCGACGACCAACTATCGGCGGATGCCAAACAACAAATCGAACAACAGGGCGTAGACGTTATCTGCGCAATATCCAGTGAGAAGGGAGCTTAGTATGTGTGGGATCGTAGGGGCAATTGCCGAACGTAATGTAGTAGAAATATTACTCGAGGGCCTAAAACGCTTAGAGTATCGGGGTTATGACTCAGCAGGCGTAGCTTTATTAGACAATCAGGGCAACCTGAGTCGCACCCGGCGTATCGGTAAAGTCAAAGAGCTTGCCGATGCATTGCATGCCGACCCAATCCTGGGTTCAACCGGTATTGCCCATACCCGCTGGGCTACTCATGGCGGCGTAACCGAAGCCAATGCCCATCCCCATTTGTCCAGCGAGCGGATTGCCGTGGTGCACAATGGCATTATTGAAAATTTCCAGACCTTACGGGCACAGTTGACCACACAAGGCTACGGCTTCACCTCTGATACCGACACCGAAACCATCGCCCATCAGGTCCATTATGAACTCGATAAATGCGCCGACCTGCTCAAGGCAGTGCAGATTTCCGTGAGTAAATTCCATGGCGCTTATGGGACCGTTATCATGGATAAACATGATCCACAGCGTATTATCGTTGCCCGTTCCGGCAGTCCCTTGGTTATCGGTCTGGGTATTGGTGAAAACTTTGTTGCCTCTGATCAAATGGCCTTACTGCCGGTGACCCGCCGCTTTATGTTTCTTGAAGAAGGGGATGTGGCAGAAATCACCCGCACCAGCATCAAAGTCTATGACCGCAATGGCCAAGTTGTAGAGCGTGAAGTGACTGAATCAGATGTAGAACACGATGCGGGCGACAAAGGCGGGTATCGCCACTACATGCTCAAAGAAATTCATGAGCAACCCAGTGTAGTGCGTAACTGTATGCAAGGGCGCTTAACTGAAAATGGCATCAGCCCCAATATATTTGGCCACGGTGGGGATAGTATTTTAGCCCAGATAAAACACGTGCAAATTGTGGCATGCGGCACCAGCTATCACTCCGGCATGACCGCAAAATATTGGCTGGAGCAATATGCCAACGTATCGTGCAATGTGGAAATTGCCTCCGAGTTTCGTTATCGCAAGTCATTTGTCCATCCCAACAGTTTACTGGTGACCATTTCCCAGTCCGGTGAAACGGCTGACACCTTGGCTGCCCTGCGCCTGGCTAAGTCCTTGGGTTATAGCTCAAGCCTGGCCATCTGTAATGTGCCGGGCTCATCCCTGGTGAGGGAGTCAGATTTAGCCTTTATGACTCTGGCCGGAGCGGAAATTGGCGTAGCTTCAACCAAAGCCTTTACCACCCAGTTAACCGGTTTTCTTATGCTGACCTTAGCTCTTGGGCAGCACAATGACATGAGCGAAAAAGATCATAAGAACATTGTCACCGCCCTGCATACCCTGCCAGCTAAACTGGAAGAAACCCTGGCACTGACCGAGGGCATTAAAGCGTTGGCGGAAGAGTTTGCCGATAAACATCACAGCTTATTTTTAGGCCGTGGGGATCAATACCCCATCGCCATGGAGGGCGCACTTAAGCTCAAAGAGATCTCCTATATCCATGCGGAAGCCTATGCCTCCGGTGAATTAAAACACGGTCCTTTAGCCCTGATTGATGATGAAATGCCGGTTATCGTCGTTGCACCCAACAATGAGCTACTGGAAAAACTCAAATCCAACGTCGCGGAAGTCCGGGCCCGTGGCGGCATCATGTACGTTTTCGCCGATAAAGAGGCGAACTTCCAAAGTGATGAGACCATGCGCGTGATCAACGTACCCCATTGTGAAGCAGCCATCGCACCGATTATCTACACCCTGCCCTTACAATTATTGTCCTATTATGTGGCCATAATTAAAGGCACGGATGTCGATCAACCCCGTAATTTGGCCAAGTCGGTAACCGTTGAATAACAGATAAACGGGCCACAAGGCCCTGTGGGATCGCATTAAAGTTTGCAATTGAATTCCGATCCCATTGGTCTTTACACAATATAAACCCACTCGTATTAAATCAGACATGCATGCTGATTTTTCCGATGTGGGCCTCCCCAGATTCAAAGTAGAGGTGCACCATCTTTACTCGCCTTTTTGCAGCATATTTAAAAGCCGGTAGCGGCTGGGTTGAAGGCAGTCTAATTGCTTTGAGAAGTATTCAGCTCAGACTTTCGATAGTCTTGGTAAATAGTCAGAATCCCTTAAGCCATTCTTAAGCTAATTTTGTTAACATCCATGGCCTTAGATAATACCTAGGCTATTTATGCGAGCTGTTAGCAGTGTTTATCACGTTATTCGCCCTTTTCTAATCTTTGTTTCCATCGCATTGACGATCCTGTTTATGTTTCGTTTGGGCTTTTTGCTTTGGCAGTTTGAGCGTGTTGATGACCTATCAACTGCGCTGCTGGTGCTGCTCAATGGACTTAGAATTGACATCAGCACCCTGTGCTATTTGCTTATTATTCCGGCCTTGCTGCATCCGCTGATGTTATTCCTGAAGCAATCAAAACCCTGGATTCCGGTTCTGAGGCTATGGTTTTTGCTGTGTATCGTTTCCCTGGTTTTTTTTGAGGTGGCGACCCCGACATTCATCAATGAGTACGATCTGAGACCCAACAGACTGTTTATTGAGTACCTGATTTATCCCAAAGAAGTGTTTAGCATGCTGATTACCGGTCACCTTGTTGCGGTGTTATCGGCCTTGAGTGCTTTATTGGCCTGTTCAATTGTTTGCTGGAAAGTCATCTGTTTACAGGTATTGCCATTGTCCCTAACAGGCCGTGCAATAGAGTCTAACAACGTTCAGGGTCAGCGTGTTTCCCCCATTGTGGCTGCGGTCTCTTTTATTTTCTTGTTTGTTGTGCTGTTTGCCGGTGCGAGGGGGACTGCGGGCCACCGCCCCATTAATCCCTCACTGGTTTATTTTACCACTGATCCCCTCATCAACTCTTTGACACTTAATTCAATGTACAGTGTGGCGTTTGCAGCAAAGCAATTCGGCAACGAGATCCATGCTTCCAAGGTTTATGGACACTTAAGCGAGCAAAGAGTCATTGATCTGGTCCGTCAGGAAACAGGCAAAAATGTCACGGCATTCCAATCAGATGTGTTACCCACACTGAGCAGGCAAATACCTCACTACCGGGGTAAACCCAAGAATTTGGTGATTATTCTTGAGGAAAGTCTGGGAGCACAATTTGTAGGACATCTTGGCGGCACGGGGATCACACCTGAACTGGATAAACTGATGCAAACGGGATGGAACTTTGAGCGCCTTTACGCAACAGGCACCCGCTCAGTTAGGGGCATTGAGGCGGTTATTACCGGCTTCACACCCACACCGGCCAGATCAGTGGTAAAGCTGGACAAGTCACAGCGTAATTTTTTTACCCTTGCCAGTTTGTTATCACGTCACGACTATGCAACCCAGTTTATCTATGGTGGTGAAAGTCATTTTGATAATATGAAGAGCTTTTTCCTGGGCAATGGCTTTGAGGACATTGTTGATTTTGATGATATTAGTCAGCCCACATTTGTTGGCTCCTGGGGGGCCTGTGACGAAGGGCTATTTAACCAGGCCCATAAGGAGTTAACGGCGCTACACAAATCGGACCAGCCGTTTTTTAGCCTGGTATTTACCTCTAGCAACCACGACCCCTTCGAAATTCCTCAAGGTAAAATTCCCTTGATTGCAGGAGAAGACGACAGAGACCGGGCAATACGTTATGCCGACTATGCACTGGGTAACTTTATCGAAACAGCCAAACAAGCGGATTATTGGCAAGATACCCTATTTCTGATTGTTGCTGACCATGATGCCAGGGTCTTTGGTGCTGAGCTGGTACCGGTAAAATCCTTTCATATTCCCGGCCTTATTCTTGGCAAAGACATCACGCCCCGACAAGATAGCCGTTTGGTGAGTCAAATTGATTTGGCACCGACCCTGTTATCCTTAATGGGCATTGCAGATTACCATCCCATGTTGGGACATGATTTGAGTAACAAAGATATTCCGGAACGGGCCATGATGCAATTTGACAAGAATTTCGCCTACATGAGCAATGACAAGGTTGCGATACTCCGGCCAGAGAAACCCCCAGCCTATTTTGCTTATGATCCCGCAGCTAAGCGCTTAGTGCTTAGCTCAGAAGACGCGAAGCTAGGTGAAGTGGCACTGGCACATGCCTTATTTGGTAGTCTGGCGTATGACAAGCAATGGTATGCTTTGAGACCGGAGCAGGAGAGCGCAGACACCCTAGAGGCGACAGACAGCAAAACCGATAATACGGATAATACAAGCGCTATGGGTGGGATACTGCCATCAATCTAAAGAGAGCCCCTCATTAGCCCTTTTTAAGGGCGCTTTCCTTTGCTCATCAGCTTACAAAGCGCAGTAAAGCGCTTCTCCCCAGACCAACACCATGACACACAGTGCCAAAAACACACCAGCCGAACCCATATCCTTCGCCCTGCCAATCAGGGGGTCCTGGCTGAGACAGATCTTATCCCCAAGGGCTTCAAGGGCAGAGTTGACAATTTCAGCAAAGAGCAAAAATAGCAGGCTCGCCACCAGCATCAACCAGTGGTGTGATGACGTACTGAGCAGGAAACTAAAGGGCATCATTAATGTGACCAATACCAGTTCCTGACGAAATGCAGATTCATACTGCCAGGCGGCTTTGAAGCCTTTGTAGGAGCAATGGCTTGCTTTGAAAATACGGCGAATTCCCGCACCATTTTGTTTATTGATAATACTCACATCATTGCTCATTTATTATTTTCACCTGTTTATTAGAACATTAAAGTACGGCTTAAAAGGAATTTTTTACCTGGAGACGCCATTCCCAGCTGTCTACATTAATTGAATGGGTATTGGCTTGGCGATATCCATATGGACAACATTTCTGTGGTTTGAGTCCTTAATTGCACGTTGTGATCAGCATATTGGTAGTGGAGTGGATACCCTCTTACCCCACTTTGCCCGCCAAGTACATTGGGACGACCCTGGTACTGGTTTTTAGCACTCACCCATCGCGCTTTGCTATACAGGCCTATATTTTCGCTGGCCCGCTTAAAATACTCTAGGGCTATGCTGAGGCTATGCGAATCATTTTGTAACACACAGACGTTTCTTTCGCCTTTAAGGGCCAGCGGAAATAAACGCCTGCATGTTATCGAAGTCGCCACGTCCGCCATATAAAAACGCAGTATCGTATTTTGAGCCCCAAACTGCGTCGCAATGTTGTACCTTGATATTTGTTCTGGTCGTTTGACCACTGAGCGCCCAGGTGAAGACAAAATTGAAAGAGACAAAGCCTCCAGCCCACTTGTTGTGCGGGAACCTGTCCCGTAGAGCTTATTGAAAAACAGCGAATCTTGCTTCATGGCATCGAGATGGGGTGTAAGCTGATGATGATCACCAAAGGCCTGCATGTAATCGGCCTAAGGGCAGAGAAATCCACAGGGCCCAGGGGGAAATCTAATGCCGACTTAAAGCGCCTGGCCACCTCATCGTCGGCCAGGGTAGCGTAAAATGCATCAAAATCGAGTGCGCTGCTTCAAAACGCTGAAAAAAACTGATAAGGACCATTACTGGCAATTTTATTGATCACTTTGCTGAATGAGAAATTGTGCAGATCTTGATTGAGAAACATCATCAGGCAGGCAAAACGAAGGGCAGGAGTAGTTTACATCTGCTTGTTAGTGGGTCATGACATGGCGTTATTGCCTTGTTCCCCTTACGCAGTAAGACCAACAAAACAAAGTTCAAGAATAATGATGACCGAATAGGACTCATAAATGTTGTTGCTTACTTCCCGGCTGTAAACAAGATAATCGACCAAGATAAAATTAAAGCGTGTGGTAAATTTTTCCCAGAAAAACCCTTCTGCGAAAAACCAAAACACCACCCCAAACAAAGCTAATAACAATAGGCCTAAACGGAAAAACACGTACTAGCGATGATTCACAATATATCTGGGGATCGGCCACAGACATAACGCTATACAGAGGGCAAAATAACGAATAAAGGTAAAGTCATACCTTGCGCCAATGATCAAACCGGGTAACAGTTGCATGGGCTTAAGCAGCAAATAAATATACCCTAAGATAATAAGGGGTCGGGCTATGGCTTATGGTCTATCCAGTAGGGCTTATGATCTACGAGCTAGTTGGAGTCGTCCGCTTCGACCAGACCCTTGTACTATTAGGATCACAGCTAAAATGACCGCTTCAAAAATACTGACAGACAAAGATATGCCAAATAGGCTCATTCAAGGGATCTGGAACATGGTAGGCCGAAATCGCCTCCAGCTACGTGGTGAGATCTGTGATCGAAGTGGCAATGATAGGGTTTATTTACGAGTGTGAGGCTACGCGGTATTAAAACAGAGGCCAAAAACCTATCCGGCCCCTAAGCTTTATCATGTCATTAACGAATAAACTATTCTACGGATGTTTGCCTGGTCCCCTGGCCAGCAGCAATGGGAGAATAGTGAGCCGCACGCAGCTTCCATTTACCATCCTCCTTCACATACACATCTGTCACCCTAGTCATATAGTGTGAGACCGGACTCTGACCAGTTTCGTGAAACGATCCTTCCGAGTAATACATCGCAACGGCAGCCTGATCTTCAACCAGCGTAACTACCTCAATATGTTTTGGGGTCAATGAAAAGCTCTCCCAGGTGGGGATAGGCGAGTCTGCCGCAACGGAGTGCATCAAGCCACCACTAGACCAAAATTCCACCGAGCCATATTTTGAATAACCATTGTTGCTACCGGCAAGCTTTTCACGCACCTCTGCGTTGTCTTGAATTATCATCGCCTTAATTTCGTCAGCCGTGTCCGCTAGAGCCGTCATTGGCGCAAGCGCCAGGATTGCCAGGGCGGACAAGGCTAATTTAGCTGCTTTACAAAAGGGTACAGATACCTGTGTGTTACGCATTGATATTTCCTTATGAGTTTACGTGCTTTACGGGAGTGATCCGCACCGGCAAACTATAGTCGATGAAAAGGAGAATTGCTTATATAGGGCAAAGTAGAGAAAAAGTGCCGCTCGGGTAGCGACTTATGGCTCAATTTTGCTGGTCAGGTGTTAGGTGTTTTAACACTTAGTATCAAAAAAACACCACTACCATAAGTCTGCACAGTAAAACCTAAAGTGCAATTTTCGCTAAAACAAAAACCGCTCTGCTCATACTGGTATCTAAGTAGTTAAGGTATTTTCAGACCGAGTGTGAATGCTGATATTCATGCACGCTAATGGCTTAGCACTGACGTATCAATAATTATTAATGGCGAGATGCTAATGAGCACTTTCGACTTGTTCTGCTTTTTCTGTATTGGACAAGAGCGATGACTCACTGGGCTGTTTATCTCGGATCGAAATGGCTTTTTGAAACACCAGCGAA
>JBLHIW010000099.1:0-12203 GCA_047618055.1 Paraglaciecola sp.
GTCATGGCTGGATCGCTAATGAGCTTATTTACCTATACAAAAGGAGGAAAATATTTTACTTAGCAGGTCGTCAGAGCTGAATTCGCCAGTGATCTCGTTTAGATGATTTTGGGTAATGCGCAGTTCTTCAGCTAACAGTTCACCGGCAAAGTGGTTTTCTAATTGGTCTTTGCCGATATATAAATGCTCTGCTGCCCGCTCAATAGCATCGAGGTGTCTGCGCCGGGCAATAAATTGGCCTTCGTTGCTGGCGTGAAAACCCATGCAGCCTTTTAGGTGCTCGGCCAGTAGGTCGATACCCAGGTTTTGACTGGCAGACAAAGCAATAACGGTAAATCCGTTTGCTAAGGATTGACTGACGTTTTCCCCCGAGAGGTCTGTTTTGTTGCGGATGACCGTCAGGCCGATATCTTTCGGCAGTCTATCGACAAATTCCGGCCAGATAAGGTGAGGATCACTTTCCTTGGTTTGTGTGCTGTCGAGCATAAACAACACCCGATCCGCCTGTTCAATTTCTTGCCAGGCTCGCTCTATACCAATTTGTTCAACCTTGTCTGCGCTATCTCTTAGGCCTGCGGTATCGATGATGTGTAGTGGCATGCCATCAATGTGGATATGTTCTTTAAGCACATCTCGGGTGGTGCCTGCAATGTCGGTGACAATTGCAGCATCCCGTCCAGCAAGAGCGTTAAGTAGGCTAGATTTACCCGCATTTGGGCGGCCAGCAATCACCACCTGCATGCCTTCACGCAATAAACTTCCTTGCTGAGCCTGACTACGAACCGCTGCTAACTGGGCAATTATCTGGGTTAAATCTTTTTGTACTTTGCCATCACTTAGAAAGTCAATTTCTTCATCGGGGAAGTCAATCGCCGCTTCCACGTACATGCGAAGATAAATAACCTGTTCTACTAGTTGTTGAATTTGTTTGGAAAACTCACCCTGCAACGAGCGTAAAGCGCCTTTAGCTGCTTGCTCCGAACTAGCGTCAATTAAGTCAGCTATGGCTTCTGCCTGGGCAAGATCGAGTTTATCGTTTAGAAAGGCCCGTTCACTAAATTCACCGGGACGGGCCAGGCGCAAACCAGGAATACTGAGCACTTCCCTAATCAACATGTCCAGCACGACTTGGCCGCCATGACCTTGTAGCTCAAGTACATCTTCACCGGTAAAGGAATGAGGGCCTTTAAAGAATAGGGCGATACCCTGGTCGAGAACTTCTCCAGATGCTTGTTTGAAGCTTAGATATTGGGCATTGCGAAGGGCAGGTACCAGGCCTAGAATTTGCTCAGCAACCTGTGTGGCTAAATTTCCAGAAATTCTGACTATGCCCACTCCGCCACGTCCGGAAGCCGTCGCCTGAGCGACAATGGTGTCTTGCTGAAACAGTCCTGCTGAGTGATCCACGGGCTGATTAATCTCTGAAATTAGTGAATTGCACGGGTTGGTCCAGCTCAGCGCTTTTAGCTAAGGCCATTACTTGCTGTAAATCATCCCGTTTTTTACCGGTCACTCTGACCTGATCACCCTGGATGGAAGCCTGCACCTTGATTTTTGCGTCTTTGATTTGTTTGATCAATTTTTTGGAGGTGTCCTGCTCAATACCTTGTTTAAAGGCAATCGCCTGCTTATAGATTTTACCGATGTGTTGCAGGTCTTTTTCTTCAAAGGCAGCTGTATCCACCCCTCGCTTTACGCAAGTTCCCCGCAGGATGTCTAACATTTGCTTGAGCTGAAAATCACTATCCGTAGACATGGTGACAATACTTTCTTTTAATTCAAAGCTTGCTTCTACTCCACGAAAATCGAAGCGCGTGGAAATTTCCCGATTGGCGTTTTCTACGGCATTTCGTACTTCGGCTAAATCTATTTCAGAGACAATATCAAATGAAGGCATAGGGATTCCTGCAAAATCTGGGTTGGGTATGGGCTATTGTAACCAAGTCACATACAAAATGTGCACTTTGCAGTAACTTGCCTATATAAACAAAAAAGCCCGCAACGGTTAAACTGTTGCGGGCTAGTGTCATTATCCAGTATTACTTGGTTTTAAGACCACGTTTTTCCATGGAGGCATAAATGATTTTTGCCTGTATCAGTGTGATGATATTACTGATCAGCCAATACAACACTAAACCTGCAGGGAAGATAAAGAAGAACAGGCTCATAGCGACTGGCATAAACTGCATGATTTTCTGTTGCATCGGATCCGTCATGGTCATCGGCTGCAGTTTCTGCAAGAGGTACATGCTGACACCGGTTAATATCGGTAATACAAAATACGGATCTTTAACCGATAAATCGGTGATCCATAAGAAGAAGTCTGCATGGCGCAATTCAACACTTTCAAGTAGCACCCAGTAAAGGGCTAGAAAAATTGGCATCTGTAACAAAAGGGGGAAGCAGCCACCCATGGGGTTAACCTTATCCTTTTTGTACATCTCCATCATCGCCTGTTGCATTTTCTGCTTGTCTTCACCGTAACGTTCTTTTAACGCATCCATTTTTGGCTTAAGGGCGCGCATCTTAGCCATAGATTCGTACTGGGCTTTGGTTAGGGGATACATCGCCCCTTTTACGATGATAGTAATGATGACGATTGAGAAGCCCCAGTTACCGATTAGACTATGGATATACTGCAAGAAGGTGAATAAGGGTTGTGAAATCCACCACAAGAATCCGTAATCAACAGTTAAGTCCAGGCCTTTAGCCATAGCCGCCAGCGCATCTTGATCCTTCGGCCCGAGATAAAGTGAACTTTGTATTTCAGCGGTTTCGCCAGCTTCAATAGTGACGGGCATGCCGGTAAAACCAATAACTGCATTCGTGTATTGTTTTACCGTGCTATATAGATTGTTAGTTTGATCCTGGGGTGGCACCCAGGCGGAAACAAAGTAGTGTTCAATCATTGCCGCCCAACCTGCTTTGGTTGTTTGACGCAAATTGGCATCAGCAATGTCATCAAAGGAGTACTTTTCATAGCGCTCTTCTTCAGTGGAGAAGGCTCCGCCACGATAAGTTGGCATAAACATACTGCCGCCTTGCTCTAACATGCTTTGTTTTAATTGACCAAATTGCTGAACCTGCTTCGCTTCGCTAGTGTTGTTGGTCACCACATAGTTGACCAGGACTTGATGACTATTTTTGCTAAACACAAAATTTTTGGTGACGTTTAAACCATTCGTTGAGGTGTAGCTAAGAGGTACGGTAAGTGAATCTCCCTGCATGCGGTAATCTTGTTGACCAGTGCTATAAATAGCTCTGCCTTTGCTATCAATACCATCTTTACCAATTAAACCGCTCTGGGCGATAAACATAGCCTCACCGGCGGGTCTTAATAAGCTATACGAGTCGGCAGAGCCCTGCTCAACGGGAAATTTAGCTAGATTTGCTGACACAACATCACCACCTGCGGTGTCAATGCTCAATATCAGGGTGTCTGTGGTAACGGTAATGATCTTGCCGTTTGATGGAGCCTGAACACTTGCCATGTTCTGTCCGGCTGCGTCGACTACGGGTACATCATCACTACCGGGCATGTCTTGATTGACAGACGATGCAGGTGATTGGATGGATTGAATGGGTTTAGGAGCATAGTCTACTTGCCACTGTTGCCATAACAAGAAGCTGACCATGGCCAGGCCAATTAACAAAAAGCTGCGTTGGGATTCCATAAGGGTCTCTACTTAACTACATTATATGTATGCCACAGGTTTCCCAAGGCGATTTGTAATACAATTTTACTTAAACCATCAGCACTTATTATGTGCTAATACCTAAATATCATTCTTTTTTTTGCTTTTTTCTGGAACAGGATCGAAACCTCCAGCATGAAGCGGATGGCATTTTAGTATGCGTTTAACAGTTAACCAAGACCCAATTATGAATCCGTGCTGATTTATTGCTTCAATTGCATAATATGAGCAACTTGGATGGAATCGGCAGGTAGGGCCAATTATCGGCGAAAGCCCTAGCTGGTATAGCTTTATGAACCCGATTGGGATGCGGCGCAACGCTGCGCTAACTTTTTCCATAATTTATTTAGTAGGGAAAACAATTCCTGGTTAGATAATTTATCAAGTCCACTTTTAGCCACTACCACTATATCAACATTAGACATACTTTGCTGTTGCAGACGGAAGCTCTCGCGAATAACGCGCTTTAAACGATTTCTGTCATGAGCATGCTTAACCCGTTTTTTGGCTATAGTAATGCCTAAACGAGGATTATTTATTTTGTTGGATCTTGCTAGAAGGGTAAGTTGGGGTGATACGGCAGGAACCGCATTATTAAAAACATATTCGTAGTGGGCGGGAGTAAGTAACCTTAGCTCCCGTGAAAATGTATTTTCACCCACCATGAATAATTAAGCTGATAAACGAGCACGGCCTTTTGCACGACGATTGGCTAAAACCTTGCGGCCATTTTTAGTCGCCATACGGGCACGAAAACCGTGTGAACGCTTACGTTTTAAGTTGCTTGGTTGAAATGTTCTTTTCATGACCTAGTCCACTACATAAGGGTTAAAAACAAAATGAACACTGCTGTGCTCAAAAAGGACGCTGAATCCTATAGATCACTTGGGCTGTTGTCAATTAAATATACCAATGAAGGTGCGATTTAATCAGATAATTCGTTTTGGAAAGAATGCAAAGTCATGTGTTGTGCAAATGTTATCCACAAAAAACAGCTTCTTTAGGGATTTTACTTGGAAAATTATTTAAATTTGGCATTAAATATGCCATCCCTTCAGCCGGAAGGCAATCCGTTTTCTAGTGATGAAATATATGAATATAGTCATATAAAACAAGTATATATATAATCCCACTGGCCTGTACTTAATATAATTAAAAACAGTATTGTACTTATGCACAGATTAGGACGATAATTTACGGTCTTGGTTAATTTCGCCTTAATAGGCTAGCGAATAGCTGGTAATTATTTTTTAGCGTTTTCTTTAAAAGTTCATGTTATTCATGGGCTGGAGTAATATTTTTCATGTCATTATGGAATCGATGCTTGGATAGGTTGCAACAAGATTTGCCCACACAACAATTTAGTATGTGGATAAGACCATTACAGGTTCATCACGATTCTTCTACGGTCACGCTTTTTGCCCCAAATCGTTTTGTTTTAGACTGGGTACGCGATAAATATATTAGTCAGATAGGCGTGCTATTTTCAGAATTTTGTGGCGATGACGCACCCCAATTGAGGCTTGAAGTTAAGCCCAGGGCGGAGCAGGTTTCGGCTGTAGGGCAAAATACTCCCCCTATACGCTCAAGCGTTCAAAAACAAGCTTCGACCAATACGAGCTATGCCCATAACCCAATCAAGTCGAATATTATTCAACCGGCCAATCATAAAAGTAATATTAACCTTAATTATAAGTTTGATAATTTTGTTGAGGGTAAGTCGAATCAGCTCGCCCGTGCGGCTTCCAGGCAAGTGGCGGATAACCCAGGTGGAGCCTACAATCCCCTGTTTATTTATGGGGGTACGGGTCTGGGTAAAACCCACTTATTACATGCGGTAGGTAATGGCATTATTGAGAAGAAGAAGGATGCGACAGTGGTCTATATGCATTCTGAACGTTTTGTACAGGACATGGTTAAGGCCCTGCAAAATAATGCGATTGAAGAGTTTAAGCGTTATTACCGTTCGGTAGATGCCCTGCTAATAGATGATATTCAGTTTTTTGCCAATAAAGACCGTTCCCAGGAAGAGTTTTTTCATACTTTCAATGCTTTACTTGAAGGTAATCAACAAATCATTTTGACTTCCGACCGCTATCCAAAAGAGATCAATGGGGTTGAGGATCGCCTTAAATCACGTTTTGGATGGGGCCTGACCATCGCAATCGAGCCGCCCGAGTTGGAAACGCGGGTTGCTATACTTATGCGTAAGGCCGTAGAGAATAAAATCAACTTACCCGATGAGGTGGCTTTTTTTATTGCTAAGAGACTGCGCTCAAATGTCCGTGAATTAGAGGGAGCCCTGAATCGTGTCATCGCCAATGCCAATTTCACCGGCAGGCCAATTACCATAGATTTTGTCCGTGAGGCACTGAGAGATTTACTTGCCTTGCAAGAAAAGCTGGTGACCATCGATAATATTCAAAAGACCGTTGCGGAATACTATAAAATTAAGATGGCTGATATCTTGTCAAAACGCCGAAGTCGCAGCGTTGCTAGGCCGCGACAAATGGCAATGGCTCTGTCTAAAGAGTTAACCAATCATAGTTTGCCAGAAATTGGCGATGCCTTTGGTGGTCGTGATCATACGACGGTTCTGCATGCTTGCCGCAAAATCGTTCAACTTAGAGAAGAGAGTCATGATATAAAAGAAGACTATCAGAACTTGATTCGCACCTTATCCTCATAATAAAAATTCACGAGTAAGTAGATGAAATTTAGCATCAGCAGGGAAAATTTCTTACAACCACTTCAAATGGTCTCCGGCGCAGTAGAGCGTCGCCATACTTTACCTATTCTTTCTAATGTACTGATAAAAGTTAGTCAAAACGCATTATGGTTGACCGGTACGGATTTAGAGGTCGAATTGATTTCTAACGTCACGCTCTCAGGAGAATTTGAAGAGGGGGAGATAACTGTTCCGGCTAAAAAGTTACTGGATATTTGCCGTGGACTTGCTGAGGGTAGCAACTTAGAGTTTCATGTCGACGCTAATAAAGCCATGCTGCGCTCCGGTCGAAGTAAGTATAGTTTATCTACCTTATCCGCTGACGATTATCCTAACCTAGAGGATTGGCAGGGAGACCTTGAGTTTGAGATTCCCCAGTCGGCTTTAAAAAAATTAATCGATAGCACTCAATTCTCAATGGCTCAGCAAGATGTACGTTATTATCTAAACGGGATGTCGTTGGAGACAGAGGAAAACGTGATCCGCACTGTCGCGACGGACGGGCATAGGCTAGCCTTATGTCGAATGAGCTACACTAATAGCGTGTTACCTACACGTCAGGTCATTATCCCCCGTAAGGGCGTGCTTGAGATATCCCGCTTAATTGAGGATGATGACAAGCTGCTAAAGGTACAAATCGGCACCAATCATATCAGAATTTTTTCGACAGATTTCATCTTCACCAGTAAGTTGGTTGACGGTCGCTTCCCTGATTACCGTCGGGTGCTTCCAAAGGATGGGGATAAAAATATTGAAGCAAGCAAGGATGTGCTTAAAAATGCGTTCTCTAGAGCCTCCATTTTATCAAATGAAAAGTTTAGAGGGGTTAGGCTTAATTTATCAAATGGTGAACTAAAAATTACCGCGAACAACCCGGAGCAAGAAGAAGCTGAAGAGATAGTTGACGTAGACTATCAGGGTGACGATCTCGAAATAGGCTTTAATGTGGCGTATCTGATTGATGTATTAAACGGTTTGAACTCAGAGCAGGTGAAAATAACCCTGGCGGATTCAAACAGTAGTGCCCTAATTGAGGATGCGACTGATGATTCTGCCCTCTATGTCATTATGCCGATGCGGCTTTAGGCTCTCTTCCTGTATCTTAGGTTAATTATATGAAGCTGGACTTGGTCCAGATACGGAATTTGCGTAATCTTGAAGACGTGGCTTTTCAGCCAAGTCATAGTATTAATGTTTTTGTGGGTGAAAACGGTAGTGGTAAGTCGTCCATACTGGAGGCTATACATTATTTGGGTTTCGCCCGGTCTTTTCGAAGCAATAAACATAAGAACGTCATTCAACACCAGAAACAAAACTTTACTGTTTTTTGCGAGGCACATGCTGAGCGAGGTAGGCTTAAACTTGGCCTGAGTCGAAGTACTGATGATAGTTTTTCCGTCAGTGTTGATGGTGAGCATTCTAAGAAGGTGGCAGCACTTGTTAGTGAGTTACCTGTTCAGGTGTTCACTCCTCAGAGTTCCGACTTGCTATTGGGTCCTCCAAAATTACGAAGACGTTATCTCGACTGGTTGTTGTTTCACGTGGAACATTCGTTTTATGAAAAAGCGAATAGCTATCAAAAAGTTATTAAACATAAGAACGCGCTACTGCGCAGAGGCATGCGTAAAAGTTGTCAGCAATCTGAGTTTTGGAATATGCAATTTATCCAGCTGGGCCTTCAGTTGACCCAATACCGAGGCCATATACTAGAAACGGAGCTTAAACCTCTAATTTTAAGCAATCTCCGGCATTTTTTACCTGAGTTCTCATTCGAAATCTCGTACTATAGGGGCTGGGAAAAAGACTTAAGTTTAGAAGAATCTTTGTTAAAGCATAGTGAAAGAGATCAGCGGGTGGGTTATACGAGCATCGGACCACACAAGGCTGATATGCGAATTAAGCTTGATGGTGTGCTTGCCCATGAAGTCTTATCTCGGGGGCAGCTCAGAATGCTTGTAGCTGCTTTGCAGTTGGCACAAACTCAACACTTACATTCGTATACGAAGAAGACCAGTATTTTTCTTTTAGACGACATAGGGGCGGAATTAGATGTTGTTAAAAGAGAACTGTTTATCGACAAATTGCTGGATTTAAACGCCCAGCTATTTGTAACGGCTATAGAGAAACAACAAATCGCCTTCATAAATAAATACCATGACAAGAAAATGTTTCACGTGGAACATGGCCAGGTGAGAGAGGAGAATTAATCAAATGGCAGAAGATAATAATTACGATTCATCGAGTATTAAAGTTCTAAAGGGCCTTGATGCAGTTAGGAAACGTCCCGGCATGTACATCGGTGATACGGACGATGGAACAGGCTTGCACCACATGGTTTTTGAAGTGGTCGACAATTCAATTGATGAAGCCCTGGCAGGCCATTGTTCAAGTATTCATGTAAAGATACATATCGACGGTTCTGTATCAGTAAAAGATGATGGTCGTGGCATACCCACAGAAATACATGAAGAGGGTATTTCCGCAGCAGAAGTAATTATGACGGTACTTCATGCCGGGGGTAAGTTTGATGACAATTCTTACAAGGTATCTGGTGGCTTGCACGGAGTAGGGGTATCGGTAGTCAATGCTTTGTCCAGAAAGCTACAGCTGACCATTCGTAGGCAAGGCAAGTTATTTGAGCAAGAATACCAGCACGGTGTGCCACAGCAAGCATTAGCCGAAGTAGGCCAGGCAGAGACAACAGGCACCAGCATCCGCTTTTGGCCTAGTGAAGGCACATTTACGGGTGTTGAGTTCCACTATGACATTTTGGCCAAGAAACTAAGAGAATTATCATTTTTGAACTCTGGTATCTGTATTATCCTTGAAGACGAACGAGATGGTAAGAGCGATCGTTTTGAGTATGAAGGTGGTATCACTGCATTTATTGAATACTTGAACCAGAACAAAACGCCGGTACATCAAAAGATTTTCTATTTTGATTCGCATCGAGATGATGGGATCTCAGTTGAAGTCGCCATGCAATGGAATGATAGCTTCCAGGAAAATGTCTTTTGTTTCACTAATAATATTCCACAAAAAGACGGCGGCTCTCACTTAGCGGGCTTTCGCGGTGCGCTGACCCGTACACTCAATAACTACATGGAAAAAGAAGGACTCGCCAAAAAGGCAAAGACTAACGCCAGTGGCGATGATGCCAGAGAGGGTTTAACGGCTATTATTTCAGTTAAAATACCCGACCCCAAGTTTTCTTCACAAACTAAAGACAAGTTAGTGTCTTCAGAGGTAAAGCCTGCTGTCGAAACAGTGATGGGAGAGAAACTACAAGAATTCTTGCTGGAGAATCCAGCAGAGAGCAAAATAATCGTTGGCAAAATTATTGATGCCTCCCGTGCCAGAGAAGCGGCTCGAAAAGCTCGTGAAATGACTCGCCGAAAAGGGGCTCTGGATTTAGCTGGATTACCTGGAAAACTGGCGGACTGTCAGGAGAAAGACCCGGCACTTTCTGAACTATATATAGTGGAAGGGGACTCTGCTGGCGGCTCTGCAAAGCAAGGTCGGAATAGAAAAAACCAGGCTATTTTACCTCTTAAAGGTAAGATTTTGAATGTTGAAAAAGCGCGTTTTGATAAGATGCTCTCATCTCAAGAAGTAGCAACGCTTATTACGGCATTAGGCTGTGGTATTGGCCGGGATGAATATAATCCTGAAAAGCTCCGCTACCATCGTATTATCATTATGACAGATGCGGATGTGGATGGCTCACATATACGGACGCTATTGTTAACCTTCTTCTTTCGTCAAATGCCTGAAATTATTGAGCGGGGCTACATTTATATTGCCCAGCCACCTTTGTATAAGATGAAAAAAGGCAAGCAAGAGCAATACCTAAAAGATGATGACTCATTAACCGCCCACCTTACCGCTATTGCCTTGGAAGGAGCGTCGCTACACGTTAACGCAGATGCTCCGGCTATCAATGGAGTGGCGCTCGAAGGCCTGGTAAAACAATATCAAGGCACCATGAAAATGGTGGCGCGTATTAGTCGTGTCATGCCTGCTGTTATCCTCAATAAACTAATTTACAGCGATACTATTGAAGTTGCTGATCTGCAAGATCAGCAAAAACTTGAATCTTTTGCTGAAAACTTTGTTGCGGGACTGACATCAGACGAAATTGACGGAGCGACCTATTCTTATGAAACACGTAAGAATATTGAGCGTAATAACTGGTATTTAGCACTCATAATAAAACTTCATGGTATAGATAACGAATATCGCCTCGATCAAGAATTTATAGACTCGAATGAATATAAACGTCTCAAAGATCTGAATAATTCTATTCACGGCCTTATGGAAGAGGGGGCTTACATAAAACGTAACGATAAGGTGAAACCTATTGATTACTTTGTAGATGCACTCGACTGGTTAATGGCGGAGTCCAAACGTGGCCAGTATATTCAGCGCTATAAGGGGCTAGGGGAGATGAACCCCAGCCAGTTATGGGAAACCACCATGGACCCCGGTTCTCGCCGTATGCTGCAGGTTACTATTGAAGATGCCATCGGTGCAGATCAACTGTTTACCTGTCTGATGGGCGATCACGTCGAGCCTCGGAGGGCTTTCATTGAGGAAAATGCGCTGAAGGTTGCCAACCTCGACGTTTAAGTTTTATTGAAAACTAACCAAAAAGCCGCTTATTCAGCGGCTTTTTTTTGTCCCGGGGAGTTGGTAGACCCAACAGGCTAAAAAAAGCCTTAGGGCTTCGCGCTATACAAATAAGTCTAAGCTGTTGATGGATACTGTCCCTGGTGTATATCTTGGAGCAGGCTGTGGTTGTTCAAACTGATTCCCAGCACATTGATGGGTAAGACACCATGCCACCTAAATATTTGTTCGTTTAGCGAGGGATAAAACGAGCGTTATCGCAGCGTAGTTGACTCGTCTAAGGGAAGATGGTTTAGCAACGTTGGTATCACCCTTCGGGAGGGGCTGGCAAGCTACTTAGCTGCATTGCAAGGTCTATAAAGGCACCACTATCCCTTGGATATTATGCTTTACTATAAAACTTTCCAGCAGCTCCTGAGTTGGTTACATATAAAGGAGGAATAATATAAGTCAGCAAACTAGTGCGAAGCCCAATACGTAGTTACAACAATACTTGTTTGCAGGCGGCATTTCTAAGCTGGCAGCAGTGCTGGAAATTGGCAGGGATGGCAGTGTATCGAGTAAAAATGATTGGAGGTATTGTTCCAGGGATAAGCCAAAATGTTGCGCGTGTGAGGCATAGTCAGTAAGGCCAGCCACGTTGAAGCCAACAGTGGGGGAGAGGATAAAGATGTTATATTTGAAATATTCCCATATATGTTGTAATAATCTCAAGATGTTGGTGCGAAGCTTAGGCTGAAATTCAGGGTAGGGCAACAACATGTAGGGAGTGGCATCTCCTTTATAAATGTTGCAAGGGGCACTGGGTTGGGGCGAAGCTACCTCGATGTGCTCTTCAAATCACCAAGAACTGCATTATTTGTATTGGGCATAGGCAAGCTATGCCTGAACCCTTGCCTTGTATTTGACGATATGTGATGCCGATAAAGGGTAAAGGAATCGAGCCTGGTGAGAGGAGATGTACTAAGTGATTTCTATGGGCTGGGGAAGCTGTCAACAAGCCTAGAACGTTGAGGGAGACGGGTAAAGTACACGATGCTAGCCGTCATATAATGTTGTGTAACAAATTAAGGTAATATGCAGGCGCCGTTTACCCGTTCGTAGTGTAGTGGTCAAGTAATATTGGCCACGGTTTTATAGCAAAGCCAGTA
>JBLHIW010000100.1:0-12186 GCA_047618055.1 Paraglaciecola sp.
TAAGTAAAAAGGGCTTTAGCTTCAGAAAACTATTAATAAGATCTCGGATCGGTAGAGGGATCTATCTTATATTAGCTATAAATGGGCGGTTTATTTAAGGGAGTGTGAAAAGGATCTGAGATGGCGCATAAAGGCAACAATACTTTAGCAGAATAATGTTGTGTTAGGTGCCCAGATATGGAGTTCAGCACCGCAATGGAGGCACATGCGGCAACAGGGCAGTCACAATCCTGGTCGCAGCAGTCCATGGGCATATCGGCCGGCATTTCATGGGACATATCCTGGGAATTAGCCCCATGTTGCCTATTTTGCGCTGAATTTTGCATATTGAGTTGCGTATGCAGCATGCTCTGCGACGAGCCGGGCTGCATTGACTCACAAGGAATCAAATTGGAGGCAAACGACTGATTAACGAACAGCATCATCATTAGAATATATATCGTTAATCTAAACTTCATTTTGCTTATCTTATCCACACAGAATCACCTAAATCCCCGTTAGCATAACCCATCCATAAATAACTGTCATCTTTAGGGCAATTTTCAATTGTTTACTGGTTTTAGCAAAAAAATATGTGGATAAATAACAAACCTTGATCAACATCAATAGGATTGAGCAGACTCAGGCCACAATGCCAATCTATTAAGCCAGTGCATTGTGAATTGCCTAGAAGATGGAACAAATGTAATGAACATTAAAGAGATAGGTCTAATCGCTAAAAATTTAGGGATTAAATCAACAAAATTAAAAAAAAACGAACTGATCCATAAGATTCAGCGTCACGAAGGCAACTTTGATTGTTTCTCTACCGCTTACAACGGTGAATGCGATCAGCCCCAATGTGCATGGCGGGGAGATTGTTTACCCCACTCCCTTAAAAAAGCCCCTTAAGTGAAAGACCAGTGTTTTTGCCCGTAAAGAACATTCCCTCAGAATTAGAACCCTTAGTTAAGAAAATTCTCGCTCTGGCAACAGATCTGCGCTGGACATGGAGCCACGCAGGCGATGAATTTTGGCAGTTTTTGGATGCAGCGACATGGAAGTCGACCCGCAACCCCTATGTGGTACTGCAAAAATTGTCGCTTACACGACTAACAGAGTTATCCAAAGACCTTGCATTTGAACAACAGATCCAACGTTTATCCCTGGCTCGGGATGAATATTTTAGCCGCATTGGTTGGGCCCAGCGCTATTTCGACGACAATAACCCAGCCAAAATAGCCTATTTCAGTATGGAATTTGGCCTGGGTGAAGCCCTGCCCCTGTATGCGGGTGGTTTAGGCATATTGGCTGGGGACTATCTGAAAACCGCAAGCGACCTGGCGGTGCCCGCTGTTGGTATTGGCTTACTGTTTGATGAGGGGTACTTTCGCCAATATCTCGACGATAAAGGCTGGCAGCAAGAAATTTACACCCATAATGATTCGCGAAATTTACCCCTGCAACCGGTATTTACCAGCGAAGGAGCTTGGCTAAGCATTGAACTTAATCTGCCGGGCCGAAAAATCTATCTGCAAGTTTGGCAGGCTCAAATTGGGCGAAGCACTCTATACTTGCTCGACAGCAACGACCCGCTAAATAGCCCCGTGGACAAAGGCATTACCGGGAGATTATACACCGGCTCTGTGGAACTTAGACTATTGCAGGAAATAGTACTGGGCATTGGTGGCTGGGGAATTATTGAAGCACTTAAGCTTAATGTTGAAATTTGCCACCTCAACGAGGGCCATGCGGCATTTGCGGCCATCGAACGGGCTCGCTGCTTTATGCAAAAAAACAAGGTGGATTTTTGGCAAGCCTTATGGGCTACCCGGGCCGGAAACATTTTCACTACCCACACCCCCGTCGAGGCCGCATTTGATAATTTCCCAGCCCATTTACTGGAGCGCTATGGGCGAAAATATGCCGAAAGCTTAGGCATAGAGCCAGACGACTTACTCAACTTGGGTAAAAAGACCTCACACAATGAAAACGAACCTTTTAGCATGGCCTATCTGGCGGCACGAACCTGTGCCAGAACTAATGGCGTCAGCCGCTTGCACGGTGAAGTCAGCAGGGAGCTATTTTCACAACTCTATCCTCAGTGGCCGCTCCCGCAAGTGCCTATTAGCCACATTACCAATGGTGTTCACATGTCGTCCTGGGATTCGGCCCTGGCCGATAAACTGTGGACCCAAAGCTGCGGTAAAGATCGCTGGGTGGGCACGCTAGCGTCATTAAGCAGTGACATTGCACAGCTCAGTGACGAAGATATATGGCGTTTGCGCGGGGAGGCACGAGCCGAGTTAATCTATTATGCCCGGCGACGCTTGCTCAGCCAACATGGTCGCTGGCACCACAGCGAGCAATCGATTGAGCATGACCCCGTGCGCCTTGACCCCAATATTTTGACCCTGGGATTTGCCCGTCGTTTTACCGAGTATAAGCGCCCTAACCTCTTACTGCAGGAGCCTCAGCGTCTGGTTGACTTACTATGTAATAGCGATAAACCGCTACAAATAATTATCGCCGGAAAAGCCCATCCCCAAGACAATTTAGGCAAACGCTACATACAACAGTGGTTTGATTTTTTACAGCGCCCAGATGTGCATGCCCGCGTGGTGTTTCTGGAAGATTATGACATCAGACTGGCCCAACATTTGGTACAGGGAGTCGATGTGTGGCTCAACACCCCCCGTCGAAGATGGGAAGCCTGTGGCACCAGTGGTATGAAAGTATTGGTCAATGGCGGACTCAATGTATCCGAACTAGACGGCTGGTGGGCGGAAGCTTATGCACCTGACCTAGGTTGGGCATTGGGCGACTATAGCCCAGAAGAAGAAAAGCTAAATGCGACCCTATGCCAGGCTGATTTAGATAAAAAGGAAGCTCGGCAACTCTACACTTTGCTGGAGCAGCAGATCATCCCCCGTTTTTACCAGCGGGACGATGCCGGTATTCCCCGTCAGTGGGTGCAAACCGTGCGCAATAGCATGTCACAGCTTAGTCCTCAATTTAGTAGCAACAGAATGTTGCAGGAATATGTAGAAAAACTCTACTTGCCCGCCATAACAGACTTCCACCTGCGCATTGAAAACGAGGCTGAACTGGCAAAAAACCTCTACAAATGGGAATCCCGACTGTATCTGCACAAAGAAAATATTCACTGGGGAGATCTGCGAATTTATCAGGACGATAACATTACACGCTTCGCCGTTTCCCTGTACTTAGGCGATATTCCACCAGTCTACCTAAAGGTGCAGTTATTTGCCGACGCCGACGCCGATGACAGTCTCAGTAGCCACGGGCAACAGACTATTTTTTGCCAGGAAATGCTGCGGGGTGCATCGATACCTGGCTCACTAAATGGTTTTGTTTACCATCTTGAATTGGAAACCCACCGAACCGCCGAACATTTCACGCCAAGGGTGGTTGGCGCTTATCAGACGGCGCAGATCCCAGCAGAATATAATCTGATCAAATGGTGGTCTGGTGAACGATTATTTATCAGGGATTAGCTCGCGAAAAACATTTAAACACAATAGGCCTAAACAGCGGAGATGAAACAGATGAAACCAAGCAAGCAAGCATATTAATAGCTATAAAAAACTGCGGAGCCTAATACCAATCACCACAAGTCATTACGCACACAGAAAGCACCAGCCGCTTTTGGTGAACTGCATTCATCAGCTATTGCGACCGGAGCATTAGACACCAGGACCAAGGAATTGATCGCCTTAAGTATTGCCATTGCTGTGCACTGTAACGGCTCTATCGATTTTCATGTGCATGACGCTCTGAATGCCGGAGCCAGCCGCCAGGAAATACTTGAAACAATTGGAGTGGCTATTTTAATGAGCGGCAGTCCCTCTATGGTCTTTGGCTGCGAAGCACTGGAAGCCCTCAATCAATTTGAGCAGGCACAAGACCTGCCCCATTAGATTTTATTGATCTCTCCAACAATCATACTGCGTAAAGCAAGCAAAGAACGACGATTGAGTATCTCCCCTTTTTTAGCTAACCTGCTCCATATAAAAATCTTACATGTAATAAGTGTCATTCCGGTAATTATGGGTGATATTGCTTAAAGAGATTGCTACGGCTAATTTTTCTTGTGACAATCTAGTTGTTTCGTACCCAGTGTTGAATTTATGGAGATAAGGTGAAGATAATATACCCGCTTGAATTAACGGTTTTACACCTTGATATTAGGGAAAGACGTATGCAAACGCCGGCCATCTATGTGGTGGCTTACCCGCAATTTAGGGATGAAAATTAGATGTCAAAATCCTCCTGCCCCATAGTGGGCATCGGCGCTTCGGCCGGTGGCCTTTCGGCCTTAAAAGCCCTGTTTAAAGCCATGCCCTGCGATAGTGGAGCGACTTTTGTGGTAATCCAACACCTTGACCCAAAGCATGAAAGCCTCACCGCTGAAATCCTGGCCCGCTCCACCACTATGCCTGTGGAGCAGATTGTCGACGGTATGATCGCACAAGCCAATCATGTCTACGTCATTCCGCCTAATACTTATTTAAGCCTTAAAGATCATAGCTTTCAACTTGACAAACCGGTGCTACATCATGGTTTGCGTATGCCAATCGACACCTTTTTATGGTCACTGGCCGAGCAACATGCCGGGCTCGCTACCGCCATTATCCTATCCGGTACCGGCAGTGATGGTACGCTGGGGCTGCGAGAGATAAAAGGCAGCGGAGGCTTGGTGCTGGCTCAATCCCCGGCCAGCGCCGAATATGACGGCATGCCCCGCAGCGCCATATCCACCGGACTGGTGGATATAACCTGTACGGTACAAGAGATGGCTAATCATCTTAAACACTATTTACGCCACCCTTACATTAGTGAGCAGCCTAGCACTGAACAAGATTCACACATACCAAAAGGCGAAAAAGCACAACTAGATGCCATACTGGCCTTATTGCTAACGCGCAGCGGGCATGATTTTAGGGTATACAAGCATGGTACCCTTGGGCGACGCATCATCCGGCGGATGGGGCTACATCATCTAAAAAAAATGGCAGACTATCTATCCTTTCTCCGGGAACATGACGATGAGGCTGGCCTGCTGTTCAAGGATTTATTGATTGGCGTCACCGCTTTTTTTCGAGACCCAGAGGCATTTGCAACCCTCGAACAGAAAGTGATCGTGCCGATGATCGCGGTAAAAAACCAGGACGAGCCTATCCGAGTGTGGATACCGGGTTGCGCAACCGGCGAAGAAGCCTACTCAATTGCGATGCTGCTAGTTGAACAACAGGACAAAACCAATAAATACGGTCGCATCCAGATATTCGCCAGCGATATTGACGAGGAAGCACTGAGTACCGGACGCGCAGGCCTATATCCTGAGAACATCGCGGCGTCTGTATCTGAGAGTCGTTTGCAACGTTTTTTTACTAAAGAAGACCACAGTTACCGGATAAATAAGTCCCTCCGTGAGTTGGTCACTTTTGCTAACCAAAACCTGATCAGTGATCCGCCATTTTCTAACCTTGATCTGGTCAGCTGCAGAAATTTACTGATATATTTGAGCGCCGAAGTACAAGGCAAAGTTCTGGCTTTGTTTCATTTTGCCTTGCGGGAAAATGGCAGTTTGTTTTTAGGTCACTCGGAGACGTCCAGTCAACAAGAGCATCTTTTTAAGCCAACGGCAAAAAAATGGCGTATTTATCAACGTAGTGGCGCGGCGCGTTCATCGAGCAGTGTGGCTTTTCCAATCGGCTCGCGAATGGCACGTTCCATCCCTCCCTTTATTAGCAAGCAAACCTTAGGCAAGGACCAACTATACCTCAATGATACCGCGCAACAATATTTACTCCAGGAATTTGCCCCAGCCGCCGTATTGGTCAATAGTAAATACCAAATTGTGCATTTTTCCGGTCCTACCTCACGCTATCTTGAGCAACCATCTGGCTCCCCATCTCAGGATCTACTGGTGTTGGCTAAACATGAAATGCGCGCAAAGTTACGTCTCGGCTTACGCCGGGTAACGGAAGAAAACAAACGAGTGGTGATTAATGACATAAAAGTGCACCGGGATCTCAGCCGGGTTGGGCTAACCATCGTGCTTAGACCGCTAAAAACGCCTAGCCTAGACGAAACGCTGATCCTGATCACCTTTGAAGATAAAGATGAAGCAGAGTTAAACACAGAGCAGCACAAGCGCCTGCCGAATGGCCCGTCATTACAACAAGACGCCCAGCAGAGTGACATTGACAGTGACACTGCAATAATCCAGCAAATGGAAGCAGAATTGCATCTCACCCGGGAAGATTTACAAAGTAATATAGAGGAGTGGGAATCCGCCAACGAAGAGTTACAGGCGGCAAACGAAGAAGTGATGTCGGTTAACGAAGAATTACAGTCAAGCAATGAAGAGCTGGAAAGTTCCAAGGAAGAACTGCAATCGATGAACGAAGAATTGACCACGGTCAATAATCAATATAAGGACAAAGTAGAAGAACTGGCCAGTATTAACGATGATCTGGATAACCTACTGAGCAGCACCAATATTGCCACCTTATTTATTGACTCCCAATTGAGAATTGGCCGTTTTACCCCTGCCACTCAAAAACTGCTGAACCTGATTTCCACCGATATCGGACGTCCAATAAGTGACATACGCCTCAAGTTTACTGATGGCCATTTAATGGACGATATTAAAGGGGTACTGGCTGATCTTACTTCAGTAGAATGTGAGATATATACCGAAGACGGTAATTACTATCTGCGGCGCATCCAGCCTTATCGCACCAGCGATAACCGAATTGCCGGCGTAGTCATCACCTTTATTGATATCAGTCAGCGTAAAAAGGCAGAAGAGGACACTCTGAGACTGGCAACCGTCATTCGCGACTCCAATGATGCCGTTACCCTGTTCAATGTAGACGGTAAAATTACCGCCTGGAATACCGGCGCGCAAAAGATGTATGGCTGGAGTGAACACCAAGCCCTGAGTATGAATATACTTGATTTTGTACCCGAAGATGAGCGGCAAAATACCCGACTATTATTGAAAAGCATCGTTAATGGTGACTTTATTCACAGTTCAGAGGCCCATCGCCTAAGTAAAAGTGGGCGTAAGATAACGGTATTACTCACTATTACCCCCTTATTTGACAAAGCGGGCAAGGTCGTGGCGATTGCCTCTACTGAGAAAAACATTAGTCGGCGTATAGAGGCCGAAAATAAACTGCGGGCCAGTGAAGCAAGTTTTCGAGTATTGGTGGAGTCAGCCCCCGACGCCCTGGTAATTGTCAATATTGAGGGTAAGATTGAAGTGGCAAATAGCCAGGCTGAGAGACTGTTTGGCTATAAAAAACAAGAATTAATCGGCATGCCGGTAGATAACCTAATGCCCCCGAAGTTTTCAGCCGGGCATATTAAGCATCGCCAGGCATTTTTTTCCACGCCTATAGTACGTGGCATGGCTAACGGCACAGAAGTGTTCGCCCTGACCAAGAGCGGTGAAGAGATCCCCGTAGAGGTTGGTCTGAGCCCCATTGAAACCGAACATGGGCAAGTGGTGAGTGCCGCCATAAGGGATATCAGGCAACGCCAAAGCGCCGACGAGGCCCTTAGGGCAGCAAAAGATCAAGCGGAGTCTGCTCTTTCGGCGAAATCCCGATTTTTGGCTACCGCCAGTCATGACCTGCGCCAGCCTTTGCACTCATTGACCTTACTCAACAAAGCCTTGCTAAAGACTATTAAGCAGCCACAAGCCAGGGAAATGCTGCGCATACAAGGGGATTCCCTGTTTTCGATGGCACGATTGTTGAATTCATTATTGGACATTAGCAAACTTGAATCCGGCACTGTGGCGGCCCAGATGAGTGATTTTGCCCTGCGCCCCATGCTTGAACAGATCTGCGCAGGTTTTGAGGCCGAAGTGGATGAAAATAGGCTCGAACTATCCCTCGAAATTAACGACGATAGCATTGTGCACAGTGACCCAGGATTAATGGCCCAGTTGCTGCAAAACCTGATCGCCAACGCCATTCGTTACACCAAAGTGGGCAAGGTTAGCATTGCCACCCATCAGCACGATATGCGACTAAAAATATCTGTTAGTGATACCGGAATTGGTATCCCATCGGATCAACAACGGCACATTTTCGATGAGTTTCATCAGGTCGACCGTAACCCTCAGCAACGCCACTCAGGCCTTGGCTTAGGCTTATCAATCGTCCAGCGTATAGCCTCGTTACTCGATACCTCGGTTGAGGTCATATCCGAGGTGGGACAGGGCTCAACATTTTCAATTACTCTACCCTTGGGGGAGTCATTACCTGACAAGGTGCAAAAAAGAAAAACCATTAACCTTGAGCCGAGGCAGAAACGATCGCTAATTTTGCTAATAGACGATGATCCCGACGTGCTCAATGCATCTGAAATGTTATTATCAATGGAAGCAGACTTCGACATACGATGTGCCTCGTCACCTCCAGAGGCCTATGCAGCGATGGATAAGGAATTGCCGAATTTAATCATCACTGATTTTCATCTTAATCATAAAGAGTCAGGAATGGACATTATTGCTCATGCAAATAGCAAAGATGGCCATCAAATTCCAGCGATTCTGGTATCAGGCGACACCTCCCCGGAGATGGAAAACATTCCCCGGGAAAACCTTGAAGTGATGACTAAGCCAATCAATCCGGCAGCACTTATCACTAAAGCCAGACAATTACTTGGGCAAATCAGACATAAATCACATTAAAATGGCAGATAAAGTCGCCTTAAAATGAGGCGATTTGTGCTGCTAATATAACGCTTAAGCCGCTAAATGGGGCTTGGCTATTACCGTCTGCCTGGCCTTTAACTCAAGGGGTACTGCCCACTCTTTTTCGTCATCATCACTCAAGCAATGACGTAATTTATCCATATTTAGCAGGCTGATTTGCCGACGATTGACGTTAATCATTCCTTGCTGCTGCATTTTTCCTAACAAACGACTGATCGTTTCGATAGCCATTCCCAGAAAGTTAGCAATATCGATACGGGTCATACTCAAATCAAATACTTTTGCCGACAAACCACGTTGCTCGAAACGGGCGGACAAGTCCAACAGAAACTTAGCCAGGCGCTGTTCAGAATTCAATTTCCCCACACTTAATAACAATTGTTGCTCGTCAACCAGGGCACGACTCATGCTTTTCAGCAACTGCTGACGCATAAGGGCTGACTCACCCAGCGCCTTATTCAATTCACCCAAACCAATACGACAAACACTACTGGTTTCCAAAAATTTCAAACTATGAGTATGCGTCATTGTGTCAAACCCGTCTGCCCCTATCATGTCACCAGGGTGGAAAAATCCAGATATTTGTTCATCACCTCGAGACGAAGATAGAAATGACTTAGCCGAACCGGCACGTACTATATATAAAGCATCAAAGGGATCGCCCATGGAAAATAACGATTCCCCCCGGTGGTATACTCGATGTGATTTTTGTGTAAAATCGGCTGTGCCTTGTTTAGTGCTACCAAAACAGGCATCGGATAGTGCACAATGCTGATGTGAATTACTGTATGAGACTGATTCGATTGTCATCTTATATTCCCTTTGATAATAGGCAATCCCACAAAACTTGCCAATATACGACTTTCGTCACTATGATAAATCGTATACCTTAATCATTAGTTCTGGATATGCGTTATTCTGCGTAATCTACTGCGGAAAGTACCTATGAGGTGGAAAGGAATGCCCAAAAGCCAACGCAACAATAATAATGTCCCCCATGCCGCTGATAGGCGGCAAGAGAATAGGCGACGAGATGCAGAAGCCCAGCTTAGCGCCCTACTCAATGCCGCTGTTGATGGTATTATTATTATTGACAATCGGGGCACGATTGAACTTTTTAGCCGCGCTGCCCAGCGTATGTTTGGGTATAAAGATGCCGAAGTGCTGGGACAAAACATAAAAATGCTGATGCCAGAACCTCATCAAGGCCAGCATGATGAATATCTACAAAACTATAGGTATGGCGCCCAGGCACGTATTATCGGCCGCGGCCGCGAGGTACAGGGACGCAAGCAGGACGGGGAAATATTTCCGATTGAACTGTCGGTTGGCGAGGTCAAAAAGTCAAGCCACAAACAGTTTTTCGGTATTATCCGTGACATATCTAAACAGGTGAAAATCCACGAAGATGCAATGGAAAACCGCGAACGCTTGACTCACATGACTCACCGGAACAGCATGGGTGAAATGGCCGCCGGTATTGCTCATGAAATAAATCAGCCCCTAAGCGCAATAACCAGCTATGCTCATGCCAGTCAAAACCTACTTGAAGCCATGACAGATCTCAACGCAGAAAGTAATGTGCACCAACAAAAAATATTAAAGGCCTTGCATAATATCAGTGACCAGGCATTACGCGCAGGAGAAGTGATCACCAGGCTACGAGCCTTTGTTAAGAAACGAAAAGCCAAACTGGAAGTGGTGGATCTTAACACTCTGATCGAAGACACGGTTAATTTAGCCAAGGTAGAGATGCCCTTGTTAAACCACGGCATTGTACTTGAACTATGCACCCAGGCTTCCCCCTTACTAAAGGTTGATCCCGTTCAAGTTCAGCAAGTATTGTTGCATCTAATAAGCAATGCCATAGATGCAATGGAAGATAGGCCTAATGCACCAGTACAGATTTGTACCCGATGGCTTGAAAAAAATCGGATTGAAGTTGCTGTAGTTGACGTGGGACATGGAGTGAGTGAAGACAACAGAACCACCTTATTTACTCCCTTTTTCAGTACCAAAAAAGATGCTATGGGAATGGGCTTAACCATTAGTGAGTCAATTATTAACGCTTATGGTGGTGAGTTAAGATATCGTAGGGGCACTTCAAAAGGCAGTGTATTTGCCTTTTCCTTAGCCGCCTCCCTAAAAGAGAAGCGAATCTAAAAAAAGGATGAATAACAATATGCCAGACACGCGCGATGCCCCTATGGACAAGCCAACTGTCTATATTATTGACGATGATGGGGCAGTGCGTGATTCCCTGCAAATGTTGCTCGACTCCGTTGGAATCGCTAATGTTTTATACCCCGATGCTCAGTATTTTTTACATAGTCATCCAGACGAATTCTTTGGGTCTCTCTGTGGATGTATTCTCATGGATATCCGCATGCCTGGCATAAGTGGTATGGAGTGTCAACAACGCTTGCAAGCGTTAGGCTGTGCTATGCCAATTATTTTTGTGACCGGCCACGGGGATGTGCCTATGGCGGTGGAAGCCATGAAACGAGGCGCAATGGAGTTTCTGGAAAAACCCTTTCGTGAACAAGAATTGCTGGACTGTATTCAACGAGCCCTGCAAAAAAATCAGCAACTAATGCAATCATCCATATCCGCACAACAAATCAATCTTCGTCTTAAATCACTCACGTCACGAGAGGAGGAAGTGATGCACAGAGTGATTGCCGGGCAGGCAAACAAGGTGATCGCCGTTGAGCTTAATTTGAGCCAACGCACGATTGAGATACATCGAGCCAATGTCATGGAAAAAATGCAGGCAAAGTCATTGGCAGAACTGGTACGCTTAATCGTCACCCTGGAGTAAGTCTGATACTGGAATCATAAAACACCTGCGTAACAACAATAGGGGTAAACCCCTACAGACAGAGATCATCAACAGATTTATCGTGAATAGCTTTTTTAAGAAGGTAAAAAGTAAACTAACAACTATTTGAGTATGCCTTCCCTGCAGTTTAACCTATTTACGCGAGTAAATTAATCAATGCACAGTTCTATTGCTAGTGAGCTTAAACCGACCATTTACCTCATTGATGCCGATCAGGTAATATTGCATGGTCTGTCAAATAAACTTAGCGCCCTCGACGCTCAAATAAAATGTTTTACCAGTGCAGAATCCTTCCTAAAAGAAAAAATTAATACTCACTCTGCCTGTCTCCTGCTTGAGGCACATCTGCCAGGTTTATGCGGTATTGACTTGATGAAGTGTTTATTACAACAGGGTCACAACATCCCGACCATTATGCTGTCTAGAAAGAGCGATATACCCACCGCCGTACGCGCTATGCAAGCAAAGGCTATCGACTTTATTGAAAAACCGTATAACGAAGATGCATTGCTCGAGCAGGTAGAAAAAATACTTCAGCAGCATTAGGCTGTAGTTGTCATATACACCCTAACCTACCCCCTCATTGTCACCACACATTAACCGG
>JBLHIW010000101.1:0-12122 GCA_047618055.1 Paraglaciecola sp.
CCATTTTACGATTAGGCCGCAAAATTTCCCGCAGTACTCCGTCTACCCTAAATCTTACTAACAATTGGGTTTCGAAGGTTTCTATATGAATGTCCGAGGCACCTTCTTTGATCGCTTCGCCAAGCATAGCGTTTATCAGTTTTATAATAGGTGCGTCATCTTCGCTTTCCAGCAAATCTTCAGTGTCAGGTAATTCTTCGGCCAGGGTAAACAAATCGCTTTCGTTACCGATGTCCTCCATCAACTGCTTGGCTGCAGACGAGTCCCGCTGGAACGCGCTGGTCAGGATAGTCTCAAACTTGCCTGATTCAATTTCCTTGAGACGAAATTCAGTCCCCAGAAAACGCCTGACTTCAGCAAAAATGGCAAAATCCGTTTCTTGTGTGTAATAGAGGATCGCAGGGTTTTCGCCGGTGTCTAATAGCACCTTATGGCGCTTGGCAAAACTAAACGCTAATTGCTTATGCTCCGGCTCAAGTATCGGTGCATCGATGTCTGTCCCGGCAGCGACTAAAGCCTGCTCTTCCGCTTCGACTGTACTTAAGCCCTGTGCAGACATGTCTAGTTCTCCACCTTATCTTTGCTCTGCAAATACTCTTCATAACTAGGCGGCAGACTGAGTTTGTCATCCCATTCGGGTAGCGAAGGTCCTTCGCTGAAAGGCATCAATGGAATACCCTGAGATTGACGCTTCAACTGCTCGGCGCGAATGTAGTTGTATTTACGATGGCTTATTTCATTCATGGTTACACCATCGCGCACAATTGTCGGGCGAATAAACACCATTAAATTACGCTTACGCTTGCTGGTAGTGGTGGATTTAAATAAGTGTCCCAAAATTGGGATGTCGCCTAACAGTGGTACTTTTGAGACACTTTCCTGCACGTCTTCGTCAATCAGGCCACCCAGTACAATGGTACCGCCATCGTCAACAATCACCGTGGTTTTAATTTCACGCTTGTTGATGGTGATGTCTACCGCAGTCGCACCACTGACACTGGATACTTCCTGTTCGATTAGCAGCTGCACTGCGTCCCCTTCGTTAATCTGTGGCGTGACTTTAAGCTTGATGCCCACTTCTTTGCGATCCACCGACTGAAAAGGATTGGCATTGCCGGAACCGGTTGAGGAGCCGGTAATCACCGGTACCTCTTGACCGACAATAAAGAACGCCTCTTCATTGTCCAGGGTGGTTAAGTGGGGTGTCGCCAGAATATTAGAATTGGTATCGGTACTCACCGCCTGTAATACGGCACCCCAACCCCCTTTTACACCGCCCAATATAAAGCCATTTACACCGCCAAGTAATGAGGCTAGTGGACCAAAATCTCCCAGTTGGGTATCGGAACTCGCCACCACTTCGCCATTGGCGGTGATCGTCGTTGTGTCAACGCTTTTGTCTTCAGCCTGCCTAGCTGCAACTGCCAATGAACCGATGCCAACTGTACCGTTAGTAAACTGCTGTCCACCACCCTTTTCGTTGGCCCACTGCACCCCTAAGGTAGTGCCGTCACCTTCAAAAACTTCGACAATAATCGCTTCTACTTGCACCTGAGCCCTGCGCACATCCAGTTGGCGTATTACATCTTCCAATGAACGCATCATATCCGGCTCAGCAGTGATCACCAGGGCATTTGAGTCTTCATGATGGTCAATACTGACGCCACGATCATTCGTTTTACGCCCTTTAGTTGCCCCTTGTTCTTCGGCTTGAATGCTGGCACTGACCCCTTGTAGTACTTTAACCAGGTCTGCTGATTTGGCGTAATTGAGGAAAATAACCCGGGTGTTACCGCTGGTTTCTAATTCTTCATCCATGCGTTGGATAAGGTTAATCAGGCGCTTACGAGCCTTGATATCACCGCTTATCATAATGCTGTTAGTACGGTCATCTGCAACGACTCTAGGACCTGATTTGCCAGATGACGCCTGCTTTCCCTGAGATTTGTTAATGCTATCAATAATCCGCACCAACTCGGTAGCTGAGGCATATTTAAGCTTGATGATTTCTACTTCTTCATCACCAGCCTTATCTACCCGTTCAATGATTTCTACCAGGCGATTAACCACTGCCGCGCGCCCAGTGAGCATCATCACGTTCGAGGCATCATGGCTGACAACATTGCCGCCACCAGCCTGATCATTTAGCTGACGTAAAATGGGGGCGAGTTCCCGCACGGGTACGTTGTATACCGGCATCACCCGGGTGATCATCTCGTCTCCGTCGAACGGAGCTCCTTCCACCACAGGTATATTTGACGTTTTTGCGTCTTTGGCCCGGACAACCTTGATGATCCCGCTGGGCATTTCTACTACTGCAAAGTCATATACCTGAAGAACGTTTAGAAAAAACTGGTAGTACTGAGCTTCATTTAACAGGTCGTAACTGCGAACTGAAATTTTACCGCGGACATTAGGATCAACGATGATGGTTTTCTTCAGATTTTTACCGACTATATTGATGAACTCACTGATTTCAGTATTTTTGAAATTGGGTGAATAGTCCGCTGCGCTTAGAAAAGTAGAGGCCGAAAACAGTGCAGCCCCCATCGCCCAACACAAGCCTTTTAATATACTGCGGCTCGTTAGCCTGCTTCTTTTCATTCTCTTCATTCCTGTTCTGCAGATGGGATATCTAAGTAAATGGTGAGTAACTCGTCGTCGCGACTAATAGTCATTTGTAGTGATTGTATTTCTTTTAAGCTGTTCATTGCTTCTAGGGACTGTTGCATGTCGGTTAAATCTAAGCCGTTTATTTCAGTCACTATATCTCCAGATTTTAGGCCAGCCGATGTAAACAATTCGGGGGATTTACCCGGGCTCACTCGGTAACCTTGCAACTCTTCACCTCGCCGGTGAGGGATAATGGTAATAAAGTCGGTAAAATTAGCTGGCTGTTGCTGCAATTCACGGCTTGCTTGCAATGCGTCATCAGACAAGGTCTGTCGCTGTTTCTCCGGTCGTTGTATTTTCACTGAGCCTGGGCTCTGTGGTTTACTGTAATCTATGCCGTCTAACATCAGTGTTTCATTTGCAGGGCCATTTTTGATGATCACCCGGTCTGCATAAACTTCTTTAAGGGTTACCCTGGTACCGGTTATTTTTTCTCCCACGCCATAAGTCTCTTGTTTGCCACTATTTTCAATAATAGCCGCGCCCTGATCCTTTAAGCTACTTGAAACGACTCCGCTTAGGGTTAAATTCAAGGTCGTCACCGGTGCGTCGATTACCTGTTCCTTTACAACCGCTTGAACCGATACGTCACCAAATAAATTTAGTCGTATAATACTGGCTAAATCCAGTTGAATAGATGCAGAACCCACTGATTTTACAGGGTTTATTGTTAAGGCTCTTGCCCCCTCGTTTTGAGCTTGGGGAAGTAATCGCCATGTTAGCTCGGCCCCATAGGCCAGTAAAAAAACGGTTAATAATGCCACCACCAAAAAATTAATCTGTTGCTGATATTTGAGGAGTTGGAGCCAAAGGTGATTAACGGTATAATTTGCGACGGTCATTATCTCTCGGTTGGATCTTCATTGAACTTCACCAACCAATCATAACGACTCGTCGCCGGGGTAACAACTCTAATCCATCACCGTTACAAAAAAATTACACTTTATATGCATAAATCGTACAAAAAAAGTCATATGGACGCCCAGCTACCCGTGCGCTTGGATAAATGGTTATGGGCTGCCCGATTATTTAAGACCCGGGCCATCGCCCGAGATGCAGTGCAAACTGGCAAAGTCCAATACAATGGCCAGCGCAGCAAACCAGGCAAAATAGTGGAATTGGCAGCCAATATAAAAATTCCCTATGGCTATGATGTACAGGAATTAGTCGTCCTTGAGTTAAGCGAGCAACGCCGGGGTGCCCCAATAGCGCAATTAATGTATCTCGAGACGGAGGCAAGTGTTCAACAGCGGGAGCGCAATGCCCAGGCCCGCAAACTCAGCGCCTTTCATAGCCCAAGTCCCGATCACCGGCCCGACAAAAAACAACGCCGGCAAATTATTCAACTTAAACACCAATAACTAAGGCAACTTACCTATGTCATTTGATCAACTGCATCGCTATATATTTAATAACGCTAATGTGCGTGGTGAACTCGTGCGTTTGGAAGACAGTTATCAGGCCATTCTTGACTCTGGTGATTATCCACCAGTGATCCAAAAATTGTTAGGTGAACTCATGGCCGCCACCAGTTTACTCACTGCCACCCTTAAATTTGAGGGGGATATTGCCATACAGCTGCAAGGTGAGGGCCCGGTTAAATATGCGGTCATCAATGGCGCAGTCACTAAAGGTCATGATGGTCAACAACTTCGGGGTGTGGCCCGTTGGGATGAGGAATTAGCAACACTACCTGAAAATTTTGCTGGTTTATTTGTAAAAGGTGTCATGGTGATCACCATTACGCCTGAGCAGGGCAAGCGTTATCAGGGCATGGTAGCACTGGATAAACCCAACCTGGCAGAATGTATTGAAGGGTATTTTACCCAAAGTGAGCAACTGGCAACTAAGGTGCTGTTAAAAACCCAACTACTGGCAGATTCCAGCAAGGCATGTGGGATGTTTTTACAAGTATTGCCCACCAGCAGTGCCGCGACAGATATTGCGGATACCGAGTTTGAGCATTTGTCTGCACTTACTGAAACGATCAAAGACGAAGAGTTATTTAACTTACCCCCAGAGGAGTTGTTGTATCGTCTTTATCATCAAGAGCAAGTAGAACTGTTCAAACCCCAGGCGATCATCTTTAAATGTACCTGCAGCAGGGAACGCAGTGCTGCCGCCATTTCGGGCATAAGTAAAGAGGAGCTATTAGATATTGTCACCCAGGAGGGATGCGTAAAAATGAACTGTCAATATTGCCACACGGAATATCGCTTTGACGGAATAGATGTGGAAGCCATTCATGCAGGCACCTTTGGCCAGGTGCACAGTGTTCAATAAGGTTGGTAGGTCTGAAAAAATGTTTTAATAAGATGGACTTTTTTTAAGCAACATTTGCGATATAGACGGTGGCGATCAGGCCACCATCCAAATGATTTTTCAATTCAACCTTACCCCCGTGCATGTCGACTATGCGCTTGATAATAGCCAGGCCCAGGCCTGAGCCTAAACTGCCTCTGGCCTTGTCACCCTGAGTAAATGGCTGGAATAAGTTGTCCATTTTCTCAGCGGGAATACCGGGGCCAAAATCGCGTATAGAAAAAAACACCCACTTATCTTTGCTGTTGCCCCCTGAGGTGATAGTAATGTTGTTGCTACCATAGCGGAAGGCATTTTCTATTAGGTTATCCAGTACTCTTTTTAAGGCCACTCTGCGTATAAAACTTTTTGGCATGGGCGTTAAATTCAGTTGGATATTATGATCTTCTTCAATATTGCGCGCCTGCACAGCCTCTTCAATCAGGTCGTTGATATTCGCTGCTTGAAGTTTTTCTTGCTGGTCCTGGCGCACATAGTCAATAAATTGATCGATAATCTCGTTCATATCCTCTATATCGTGAACGATACCGTCTTTTATCCAGTCCTGATCGTCAGAAATCATCTCCGTTGCCAGACGAATACGGGTTAAAGGTGTACGTAAATCATGGGAAATGCCCGCTGTTAATAGTGCCCTGTCATCTTCGAGTTGCTTGATCCCTTTGGACATTTGATTAAAGGCCTGGGTAACGGCGACCAGCTCGCTTGACCCTTCTTCATTTAATGGCCTGGGAACCTGACCCCGGCCGACCAACAGCGCGGCATTTTGCAGGGCTTTTAGTGGTCGGTTTAAGCGCCGCACGAATATCCAACTTCCTGCAACACTGAGAATACCGATCACCAGCAGGTAAACGGTTAAAGGAGAAATGTCGGCCTCGTTTAAGCCGATCATCGGTATGGTGATCCACACATCAGGATCTTGCGGGGGATTGATCCAGTATAGGTAAGGTTCCCCGGGGGTAATTCTAACCTCTGCCTGACCACCTAGTTTCTCTGACATCTGCCTGGACCAAAATTGATAGGGTATGGCCTGATCCAGGCCTTGTTTCAAGGCTTCTGATTGATTGTAGACATGCATGCCTGTGGCGGTAAAAAACCGTTGGCGTAATTCTGGATCCTGATGGTCAATATCTTCAATAAAAACTAATTTTATCTGTGTAGCCAGTAAGTTATTGATCTGTTGTACATTAGGTTGCACAAAATAATAGGTCACCGAAAGCAAGGAAACAATTTGGTTGATCAGTAATAACATGCCGATCAACAATACGGTTTGACCGAAGGCACTTTTGGGAAAAAATCTCACGAGCTTACTGCACGCCTATAGTGTGGATGAGGCTATTTTTCGCCGTCGGGTATAAATACATAACCCAAGCCCCATACGGTTTGAATATAACGCGGGTTGGCGGGATCTTCTTCAAGCATGCGCCGCAAACGAGATACCTGAACGTCTATACTGCGTTCCAGGGCACTGTAGTCTCGACCACGGGCCAGGTTCATCAATTTATCTCTGGATAAAGGCTCCCGGGCATGACTTACCAATGATTTTAATACGGCAAATTCACCGCTGGTAAGGGTCATAGGCTGCCCATCACTGCTCATTTCCCGGGTGCCTAAGTTCAGTGAGAACTTACCAAATTCCACTATTTGCTCTTCCTGAGACGGTGCACCTGGTGCTTCATTGGTTTTACGACGCAGCACAGCTTTAATGCGTGCCAATAGCTCACGAGGATTAAACGGTTTCGGCAGGTAATCATCTGCACCCATTTCCAGGCCGATGATGCGATCAACCTCATCCCCCTTAGCGGTCAACATGATAATTGGAATGCCATTTTCTTTCTGGCGAAGACGACGACAAATAGACAAACCATCTTCACCGGGCAGCATTAAATCCAGCACCAGCAAATGGAAGTTTTCACGCTCAAGAGACCGGTCCATTTGCTCGGAGTTAGCCGCTGTGCGCACTTGGTAACCTTGTTCGACCAGGTAACGCTCAAGCAAACTGCGCAAGCGCATATCATCGTCAACAACCAGTATTTTTGTGGTTTCTTGTCCCATCATACAATCTCATTTTGACTATTATTACTCACTATAAGTGAAAGGCTCCCATATCAAAAGCTTGCCGAGATAAGTGGGCAGTTTGCATTGTTACAAGATTTGTCTCACCGTGGGCATAAAACTAAAAACTGTGGCTATTTTTCGCTGACCCAGTCCATTTGAAAGCCGGCTTTGCGTTTTTTGTCGAGCAGTTCTTCAAGCAGCGGCGAGAGTATCAGCTCCATGGCCAGGCTCATTTTACCTCCCGGCACGACAATCGTATTGATGCGCGACATAAACGCGCCGTCGATCATTTGCAGTAAGTAGGGGTAATTAACACTTTTCATCTCACGGCGAAAACGCACCACGACAAAACTTTCATCCTGACTTGGTATTTCCCGGGCACTGAAGGGGTTAGAGGTGTCGACGGTAGGCACACGCTGAAAATTAACATGGGTACTGGAAAATTGGGGGGTGATATATTTAAAATAATCGTCCAGGCTGCGCACAATACTGCTCATGACCGCTTCCCGTGAATGGCCACGATCATTGGTGTCACGGACAATTTTTTGGATCCATTCCAAGTTGACAATGGGCACCATGCCCACCAGCAAATCAACATGTTTGGCTACATCGACATCTTCGTTGGTCACACCTCCATGTAGACCTTCATAAAACAATACATCGGTGTTTTCTGGCAAATCCTGCCAGGGAGTAAACGTGCCCGGCATTTGGTTGAAGGGCACCGCCTCGTCAAAGGTATGTAAGTACTGACGATGTTTACCCATCCCGGTTACGGCATATTCTTTAAACAAGGATTCGAGCATCTCAAAGTCATTGGCTTTGGGGCCAAAATAACTGATGTGTCGTCCCTGCTCCTGAGCTTTACGGATCTCCAGTTCCATTTCAGGACGGGTAAAACGATGAAAACTGTCGCCCGCAACCACTGCCGCGTTCACGGATAGATTACGAAATATATGACGAATAGCATTTGTAGTCGAGGTGGTACCCGCTCCAGATGAACCTGTAATAGCAATAATGGGGTGTTTGACTGACATACATTTACTTTGCAGCTTAAGGGATGCTATTTATAAGCAAGCACCGGGCTTGGGTCAAGGCTTAGTGCGGTTTAATATTCGGTCGATTCCCGAAACATCACGGGCTTAAATGGCTTTACCGCAATGAGGACAATGGTTTGCAGCGGGCTTGCTATGTTGTTTATCCATTAAATTAAACACTAACTCTGCTTGCTCTTTTTCGATGTCTAAACTTTCTCGTAGTTGTTCCAGGTATGTATATTCCTGTGAGCTAAGTTTGCCGTCGGCCAGGGCTTCTTTTACTTTTAACCTGAATGTTTCCCTTCGCTGGTGGGCCTGCTCTGAAAAACTGGAGGCTAAAATTCCTGCTGGCAGTGCAACCATGCCCATACCGAGTAAGGTAATCGCCCCACCAAAAAACTTGCCCAATGGCGTGATCGGGGTGACATCCCCATAACCAACCGTGGTTAGGGTGGTAGTAGCCCACCACATAGCCGCTGGAATACTGCCAAATTTATCTGGCTGAATAGCGTGCTCTATCAGATAAATGCCTGAGGCAGCGAGTACCATCATAATCAACAGAATACTAAATGATGCCAACAATACTTTGTATTCCTGGCGAAATGCCTGGATCAGCATCGCCATGGCACTGGAATAACGCCCAAGTTTGAAGATCCTAAGGAGTCTGAGCACCCGTAAAATCCTTAGATCCACGGTAAAAAACAGCCCAAGGTAAAAGGGCAGGATAACCAGCAAATCAATCAAAGCCATGGGACTTAACACATAAGCTAAACGTTTTTGTGTTGCACTGGAGGTGTTGACATGCAGTTCAACACAGCTCCAAATTCTTAGCAGGTATTCTATGCTAAATACCATGACCGAAAAAATATTAAAAGCTTCAAACTCCAGACCATATTGGCTATCAAGCTCAGGCACCGTTGAGGCAATAACAGCCACTACATTTAAAAATATCAGACCAATAAGGGAGCGATCGATCAATTTCCCCATAAAACTTTGATCGGCTTTTGGCTCGAGCAACACTGCCAGTCGTTGACGTATTCCCTTGATATTCATTCGGCTAATCCTTGCTTGTATATCTGTCTCTCTTGAAGCTACACCCTTGTGGGCGACATTCACCCCAATCACTTATACATTTACGCTTATGGGGCGTAGTGCCTTTACCACCCGCCTGCAACTCCAATGGTTTTGGATTCGATATGATAATAATGTACCCATCACCATGCCTTTACTATTGATCAACTATATACCCAAACTCACTAAAAATGCACCTTTCAGCGCGTTCACAGGGAAGTCAATTTTAGGCGCAAAAAACAGGAATATGGCTCCCGGTAAATTGATGGCGCATCAACCAGACCTTAATTATACAAATGAGTCTTTTAAAATTGCCAAAGACACTAAAACTCCGAAATTGCTTGTGGGGCTTTAGCGCAATGATGCCCAGAGATGTAATCATCAATTCAAGCCATATTACTGTGTTCTTCCCGTTACTTATGACACCTGCATGGAGACTGAAGCCTGCCGCATTTGTGGCACAGCCTGCCGCAAGCCCTTGCCCTGCCATAGGAGCAATGGTTTGCAAGGTAAATACATTTTGTCCTTGCTGTTTGTCTGTAGCGATGCGATAGGTAATGCAATCCCCCTGAATTTTCAACATCGGATCGTATCCCAGTCCATCCAAAGCCAGATAGTCATTATCACCATCGGTCACTAATGCCCTCACGCTCAAAAAAACCAGCCACACGCTGGATAATGCGGTAAGTAAGACTATTCAGTTTACTGTTTGTTGGGGCTTTTATCGGGTGACCAATTCATCGGGAATGAATGGGGACAAGCAAAGGTTGCCTCAAAGGTGGTGAACAGAATGTTCATCATCTAATCGTTGGATCTGTGTGACCGTCCCCGTTTTTGCTTTCTGTTTGTTGTTGCCTGCTTTTTTAGTGATATGGGTGGCAAGTGTGCGATACACAATACCCAGTACTTTTCTCATGATCTGAGGATAGCTGGCAAACAAAAATCTAATTTTAAAAGGGAAGCTCAATATCCATTGGCTCATGGGGCAACACATCATCAACCAGCAAGGCGGCGCTTTGTGCCATTCGCCGCGCACCACAGTTCGGACAAAAACCTCTGCGTGATGACGTGCAGGATGCCCTAATGCTGCGGGTACATGGATGCGCAGGAGCGGCCAACTGAACGCCAGCAAGTGTTCATGATGACAATCTTCACAACGTACTCGCAAAAACCCCTATTCCAAACGACCGCACTTTAAATACGCTTCAAATTCTGATCGCACATACTTGGGTAAATCTTTATCTTGTTGCCCCATGTGACTCAGAAACTGGTTTAGGGGAGTTGACTCTCAGCAGATTATCTACCCAGTTGTCTTTTCGTTATCCCATTCAGGCAATATGTAAGGGTGTATCACGCGGTTTACTATCCACTTATGTCATCAAATACTACAGTCGTCTTACCGTAAATGTAACAAAACCTCACAAGATACGACGTAAAGCTGATTATAAAGGCTGGTCTATCGCTGTATTTGTCTGTTTCAACGCTTCATCGCGTTTCGCCGTTATTAATCTGTTTCGTCCCATCAATATCAATATTTTTCCCTACGCTATGGTCGAACTTGAAATGAAACACCAGCACCCAACAAAGAGAAAAAGTCATGAAAAAAATACTTATTAGCACCATCATCACCACAGGCATACTTTTAGCTGGTAACGCCCAAGCAAACTATATTAGCCCGGTTACTGAAAGCAAATTAGTCAAAGTATGTGAAGCCATAAAAAGTGACAGACTAATTAAAGTGAATATTGCGGTAAAAAATAGCGGCATAAGTATGAAAAAAATTGCTAACGACTTATTGTGTAATGGTGTTGACCCAGTGAGTTTTGCTTTGGCCAACGATGCCCAAAAAACAGCTAAATATATGGCTAAAAGAAGCAACACCAATAGTCAGAAGTCTTTGGCTAAGTTATAAGGCTGCCAAGATGTAGGGACTAAGCATGGTCGGCATATACACTTGGCTCACAGTTTATTTTTATCAAACTTAATTCTATCTATAAGCCCAAACACTTCTTGTCCCTAATAACACTTGATTGAAAATCCCCACTATTAGCTTGGGCTTTTTTAAAACTCAGTGGTGATAAAAATTGTAGGGCTGCAGGTGGTGAATGACTTCTTTGGCTATGGGTACAGTGTGTTTGGTAATGATGGCATCAATATGTGTCGCTAATGCACTCAACGCCAAACTGTTCTATTCAACAGGGCTGATGTCTACTAAATTTTTAAAGGCTTATTCAGAGGGCGAATAAGCCGCATCACCTTCACCAGAAATCAGCCAGCAATGGTCTTCATATTGATCCGCTACCGCTAAGTAACCTTTACGCCAAGCAAAATAAGGTCTCGTACTGGTGCCTTAGTATCAAGAATATCCATAACCGAAAATACCTTTTCGACCCCCTTTATATACAGTTCGTCTAAGATCCCCAGCTTGCCCTTAAAATGACTTAGGTGCCAATAGTAGACACACCGGCACGTTTATACATAGCGCTAACATTCAATGCAGAGGTGCCTCCTTTGAGAAATAATTCAGAATTTAAAACAAACGCCTCCCACTGTTAGGCAAACCCGTTTTGAATATTGCTTTTATTCAAACAGACTTATCCGAGGTGGTGATCTACTTTGTGGGGGCAATAATTCGACCACTTCGTCATTTTTTTATTCAGGTGACTGAGTATCTTTTCGATCACCAACGGATCTTCGAGCTGAGTTAAAAGTAGACTATGCAAGATATATTGATTATTTTCAATTACTTACCTTGCTCAGGCCCCGTTACTTGGCGTCTAAAACTAGCCAGTGTAAAAAAAGCTGACACCCTTTACAGGATAAATTATGGTTTTTTTATACAAAATTCCATGCCTATTTTTTAATAATCTTTACGTTATTAAACAAGCTTAATTTCACTAAAAAAATATTATCTCAACAAAAAATCCTTTTAGCCCAATAAAAGTAAGGGCTTAGCTATTTTAAAAA
>JBLHIW010000102.1:0-12105 GCA_047618055.1 Paraglaciecola sp.
TGAACCGCTCCGCCATCGTTAATATGTCAAAACTTATTAAGCTTAGCCCAAACTCAAAGGGTGAATATATCGCTCAATTGAGCACGGGAGATCAGATAAAAGTCAGTCGAAAATATAAGTTTCAGCTAGATGAGCTGAAACCCTAGTCACCGCAACAAGTTCTACAAGGGGTCTTAGTTATTCTAATATGTCACAATAGGGCAAGCGCTACGTAGTTTAGAGTTTAGCTTTTGTCCTGGGACAGGTATTATTGGTGTAGGTGCACACAAAACTTGAATTCTGCGAAATAAGCACAAAATACAGTGTGTCCATATGCAGGTGTGTTGCCATTAAATTCTAAGGAAAAATTTTGACCATTAAGCTCGGTATTGTGATGGACCCTATCCAATCCATCAATATTAAAAAAGATACAAGTTTTGCCATGTTACTGGAGGCACAGCGTCGTGACTACGAGCTGTTTTATATGGAAATGGACGATTTGTATCTGCTAAATGGCGCGCCCATGGCCAATATGCGACGACTTAGTGTGCAAGAAGACGAAGAGCGTTGGTTTGAGTTGCAGACGGTACAAACTCAAAGTTTAACTGAACTTGATGTGATCATGATGCGTAAAGATCCCCCTTTTGATTGTGAGTTTTTGTATGCGACTCAGATGTTTGAATTGGCAGAGCAGGCGGGCACGTTGGTGGTCAACAAGGCGCAAAGTTTACGGGATTTTAACGAAAAATTATTTACCTCGTGGTTTCCCGATTTAATTCCGGACACCCTGGTTACCCGAAAAACAGAACTGATCCGCGCTTTCCATCAGGAGCATCAAGATATTATTTGTAAACCACTGGATGGGATGGGCGGCACATCCATATTTAGGGTGAAGGAGGATGGAAATAACCTTGGGGTGATTATTGAGACTTTAACGGAGCTGGGTACCCGTTATGCCATGTTCCAGGAATATTTGCCCGAAATTAAAGACGGTGATAAGCGGATCTTAATCATAGACGGCCAAGTGGTACCCTATGTTCTGGCAAGGTTACCGCAAAAAGGTGAGACTCGAGGGAATCTGGCCGCGGGTGGCAGTGGCCGTCCTCAGGCTCTATCCGCTTCCGATAGGAAATTGGCTGAGGCCATAGGGCCAACCTTGGTTGAGAAGGGCCTGATCTTTGTTGGACTCGATGTGATTGGTGATCGCATAACCGAAATTAATGTGACCAGCCCTACTTGTGTGCGGGAAATTGAAGCGGCTTATGATATTAATATTACCGGCATGTTATTTGATGCGATTGAAAAGCGTCTTAGTAATCAAACCTATTCAGAAGGTACTTAGGTGATGGAAACACTGCAAAATTATCTACTCATTGCGACCCCAAATATACAGGACCCCTATTTTCATCGCACGGTAACTTACATTTGTGAGCACAATGAGCATGGGGCAATGGGTCTGGTGATCAATCAACCGGTTGGTATGAATCTCAGAGAACTGATTGGTCAAACCGATGAAAGCGCTGTGGTTGATGACGACAAAGCGGACAAGATTATATTGGCGGGCGGGCCGGTTAGCCAGGATCACGGTTTTATTCTACATACCTCTCAGCCTGGTTGGAGTTCGAGCCTGGCATTAAGCTCTGAAATCATGGTAACCACGTCCAAAGACATTCTTTCGTCATTGGGCAATGATCAGGGGCCTGAGAAGTCCTTAGTGACGCTAGGCTATGCAGGATGGTCAGCGGGTCAATTGGAAGAAGAAATCCAAACCAATTCCTGGTTAATGGTCGAAGCTGACTTAGCGCTTCTGTTTGAAGTCCCTATTCACAAAAAATGGGAATCGGCTGTGCATAAACTTGGCATTGATGTGTGGCAACTCGGACCAGATATTGGTCATGCATAGTTATATTAATGGTCATATTCAATGAAAAAATCATCTGGTCAACGGACCGTACTCGCCTTTGATTTTGGCACAAAGAGTATTGGTGTGGCGGTGGGTCAGGAAGTTACCGGTACAGCGTCTCCATTGCATGCCATAAAGGCCATCGACGGCATACCCAATTGGGATGTCGTGGCGAAAGTATTCGGGGAGTGGCAACCACACATAGCGGTGGTCGGTTTACCCTTGAATATGGATGGCAGCAATCAACATGTGACGTTTGCGGCGAAAAAATTCGCTAATCGCCTAAGTGCAAAATATCACCTGCCGGTCGAAACGTCTGATGAGCGCCTAACAACGGTAGACGCCAAAGCCCGTTTATTTGAATTGGGTGGTTATAAAAAACTGGAAAAGCAAAAAATTGACAGTGTTTCAGCCTGCCTGATCTTCGAAAGTTGGGTGGAGCTGCAATCTCCTGAAAGGTAATTGACCTTTCTACTGAGCTTATCCATTGAGGACAATCCTATGTTGCACAGCGTAAACTTTGTATGCTGCTTACTCTTGTGTTTGCCCTTATCTGCTCAAGCTCACCCTGAACTGCCAATTACACCGCACGGGCAACTCACTACTGAAGCTGGAAAGGAGATTAAATTCTCTGATTTTGCCGGTAAACCACTTATTATTCATTTTTGGGCTACCTGGTGCCCCTGTTGTAAAAAAATGCAGTCAGGCTTGGATAGCCTTATAAACCTATCAGGGAGACGGCTTGCAATTAATGGCGCTTAGCTTCTTGGAGGATGAAGCCGCGACAGCACAAGCGGATTTAGCCGCTAGGGGCATGTCATTCCTTACCGTGATCAATGGCGATCAGGTAGCCAAAAATCTGTTTTGCGGGCAGTACTGGGATATGCGATCTCAAGGATCCTTGTTTAGAAACCATGCTGAAACGACTGCTGGATTTGTCGCGCCCAGAAAACAGCTCAGTTTTTACCAGTATTTTGCCACTTAGGCTTTCTTCTAAGCGTCAGGTCTGCTATTTTTCTTGCGAAAATAGACGTCCAGATGTCTTAATTTTTTTGCATTAATCCAACTATTAACCCGGAAATTCCTATGAGCAAAGTATCGTTACCAAAAAATAAAATTAAGATTTTGTTACTTGAAGGCTTGCATCAAAGCACGCTCGATACGCTAAAAGCCAATGGTTACGAGAATATTGAGTCTATAAAGACATCCTTGCCAGAAGACGAATTGATTGAAAAAATCAAAGATGTGCATTTTATTGGTATTCGTTCCCGCACCCAGCTGAATGAAAAGGTGATTTGTGCGGCTAACAAGCTGGTCGCGGTTGGCTGTTTTTGTATAGGCACCAATCAGGTGGATCTTGAGATAACCCAAAAGCGTGGCATACCGGTATTCAATGCCCCCTTTTCTAATACCCGCTCTGTGGCTGAATTGGTACTAGGACAACTTATTCTATTGTTACGAGGGATACCAAGCAAAAATGCCAAGGCCCATCGGGGTGTGTGGGATAAGAGTGCGGTGGGTTCATATGAAGCCCGTGGCAAAACCCTGGGTATTATTGGTTATGGGCATATTGGTACTCAATTAAGTATTTTGGCTGAGCACCTGGGTATGCGCGTGCAATTTTTCGATATTGAAGACAAATTGGTGCTGGGTAATTCAACGCAGGTAAAAAGCCTGAAACAACTGTTGAAAACGTCTGATGTAGTGAGTTTACATGTGCCGGAAACCAAACAGACAAAGAATATGATTGGTGCTAAAGAGTTCGCGTGCATGAAAGACGGTGCGGTACTGATGAATGCATCCAGAGGCACCGTTATTGATATTGATGCATTAGTACAGGCTTTAGAAAGTGGTAAATTAAGCGGAGCGGCAATCGACGTATTCCCGGTTGAGCCTAAGTCAAATAAGGAACTTTTTGAGTCTCCACTAACGGCGTTCGACAACGTCATCTTAACGCCTCATGTGGGCGGCAGTACTCAGGAAGCCCAACAAAATATTGGCATAGAAGTGGCGGGTAAATTGGCTAAATACAGTGACAATGGTTCAACCCTGTCAGCCGTCAACTTTCCTGAAGTGTCTTTGCCTGAGCACACCGGCAGCTCAAGGTTATTACATATCCACAATAACGAACCGGGGATCCTGGTTAAGATCATTCAGGCTTTCGCGGAAAAAAACATCAATATTGCTGCTCAGTATTTACAAACCAACGAGAATATTGGTTACGTGGTGATCGATGTGGAAACACAAGATGCCAACGAGGCTTTTGAACAACTGAGTCTCATTGCAGGGACCATTAAAACTCGGATCTTACACTAGAACATAAAGCGTCAGCCTCGGCTGACGCTTAGACCTGTCTTCCTTGAAGCTGCCACTCCAATGGCTTTAGGTAACTATAAGCGTTTTTTAGCTAATCCGCTTTCTCTGTGGACTGGCTGCCCTGTGTAGTGAGCTTTTTTTGCCGCCGAGTCGCAACGCCACTAGCTTCGGGTATAAGCCCTTCCCCCTAGGATTATAAATCACCATGAATAGCCTGCAGGGCGGTTATCGCCGCGATTGCAGCCGTTTCTGTGCGCAAAATTCTCGGACCCAATTGCACCGTCTGAAACCCACTTTGTTCTGTATTGTATAATTCCTGATCAGAAAAACCCCCTTCAGGACCGATTAATAATCTTACCCCTGAAGGGGGTACAAAAATATGTCTGAATGCCTTATTAGCTCGAGGGTGCAAGGTTAAGCGTAATTGATTGGTCGACTGATTAATCCATTGGCCAAAGTTGCATGGTAGGTGCAGAGTCGGCAGTATATTTCGGCCACATTGCTCACAGGCAGAAACGATGAGCTTTTGCCACTGTTGATGTTTTTTCTGCCAACGTTCTGCGCTCAATTTAACGCCGCACCGTTGTGTGATCAAGGGAGTGATTTCTGTAACGCCTAACTCAACAGACTTTTGCAACACCAGTTCCATTCGTTCCCCCCTGGAGATACCTTGACCAAGGTGGATAGCTAACGGGGACTCAATATTAAGCGATATTTTTGCATCTACCTGAGCGACAACTTTACGTTTGCTGACCTCAATCAGTTCTGCACTGTATTCATTGCCATCGCCATTAAATAGCACAATGAGTTGCTCTGCCTTAGCCCTCAGTACATTGGCAATATGGTTACAGGCGTCAACACTGAGTTCAACGTGTTGATCAACGGTGAGTAGGGCGGGATGATAAATTCTGATAATACGCATAGTACAGCTACAATCTTAAAAGATGTGCTAATAGTAACAATGGATCTGCAATTCTAGAAGGGCTTATGACAGTATCAGTAAAACAAGGGGCGGTAGGTGGTTTAGGCCTACCGATGATTAATTAATCTCTGCAACACTTGAGGTATCTGTCTGAATTGACCTTGGCTTTGGCGTTTGGCTTACGAAGGTAGCCCCTTTGCGAGCATATTTAGTATTTTTGCCTGTGTCTTTAGATAATGCAAATGCGAGTACTGCGAGTAGAGAAACAATTAATAGACAGGTTAGTAACATTTTCAATTCCTTTAGAAACGTTTTACTTTTTCAACCATCAGAAAAGCATTGCTAAATTATAGCAGCAACTTTTTTGAATGCTCAACAAAGATTGATAAATTCAAGCACGTGATGCCGGTGATTTAGCGCTACGTAATAGCGTATATACAAACCACTTTAAAACAAGCCTATATGAATGCTAGCCTTGATAAATAACAATGTTACGACCTTATAAACAAAATATTTTTAAATGTGTTTTTTTTTGGATAAAAAACTGGCGTTTATCTGATTGGATAATTTATGCTTGTATCTGCGGTACCGGAAGTAATTTACCGCAGTATAATTTAAACCTCTTAAAACTATCATGGAGATAAAAATGTTTGGTTTGGAAGCAGATAAAATGTCAGAAATGTTAGACACCTACGTGATCCCATGGGGTATTAATATATTCATGGCCATCGTTATCTACATTGTTGGTAGGATGGTTGTTGGCGTGCTGATCAATGTGTTTGGTAAGGTCATGGCGCGTTCAAAGTACGACGATATGCTGATTGATTTTGTAAAGGCAATAATCAAAGCAATTTTAATGCTGTTTGTTATCGTTGCATCCCTTGATCAATTAGGTGTGGATACTACGTCCTTAGTAGCAATATTCGGTGCTGCAGGTTTGGCTATCGGTTTGTCATTACAAGGTTCACTGCAGAATTTTGCAGCCGGCGTCATGTTACTGGTATTTCGACCATTTAAAGCCGGGGATTTTGTTGAGGCGGCTGGCACCAGTGGGACGGTAAAAACCATTACTATTTTTAACACGATTATGACGACCCCTGACAATAAAGAAGTGATTGTGCCAAACGGGAAAATATACGGTGATAACATCATTAATTTTTCAGCAAAAGACACCCGTCGTGTGGATATGGTGGTGGGCATCGCTTATGACGCGGACCTGAAAAAAGCTAAGGATATTTTACTTGAAATGGTGGCTGCAGATGATCGCATCTTAACGGAGCCGGAGCCAAAAGTAGCGGTGTCAGAACTGGCGGACAGCAGTGTTAACTTTGTGGTTCGCCCGTGGGTGGCATCTGCTGATTACTGGGCAGTAAAATTCGACTTTACAGAAGCGGTTAAATTACGCTTCGATGCTGAAGGCATTTCCATTCCGTTCCCCCAAATGGATGTGCACTTAGTTAAAAACGTATAAATTTTTATATTAAGTTGAAAAAGTCGCCTGAGTCATACGGGGCTTTTTATGCTAATTGCCCCGTCTAGTAATGTGTGTCCATAAAAAGGTTTTTTTATGGACACACCCATCTATTTACAACTGGGACGATCCGTAGTCTTTTTATATAACGCTAAGGCAGGGGCCATATTTTTCTGCAGCTTGTCGATACGACTCTGGGGCGCAGGGTGGGTAGATAAAAACTCCGGCTGGCGCTTATCCCCACTGGCTTTCGCCATATTCTGCCAAAGATTTACCGATTGTATGGGATCAAAACCCGACTTGGCCATTAGCTGCAAGCCAATCAAATCAGCTTCTGTTTCGTGGGTGCGACCAAATGGTAGCTGCACCCCTACCTGGACCCCTAAACCAATCGCTGCCATGATCATATTGTTGTTAGCGATTTGATTCGTTTTGAGAAGTTGATTAGTGACTTCCATGCCCGCGCCAATTAAGGTGCTGCTCGACATTCTCTCATTGCCATGCTCAGCAATAACGTGGCCTACTTCATGGCCGATAACCGCGGCCAATTGAGCTTGATTTTCTGCTACCTCAAGTAGACCAGCATATACACCAATCTTGCCTCCTGGCAGCGCGAAGGCATTAACTTGCGGTTCGTCAAATACCACCACTTCCCATTCACCAGAAAATACCGATTTGGGTACCTGGTGGGTAATGGCCTGTGCTACGCAGCTGACATAGTTATTTGTCACACCTTGGTTGAGCACTTTTTGTTGTGACTTCATGCCGTCAAAAGCCTGGGAGCCCATACCAGCCAGTTGCGTACCTGAATATAGCTTTAGTTGATTGCGCCCCAGAGGCGACTTAGCACAGGCGCTTAATAAAAATACAGCCATCGTAAGGCTAATTATGGTTTTGCCATGGAACATAGGACAATTTCTATTGATTGGAGTAGGAGGTGACATGATAGCCTGATAACAAAAGTAGGTTAAGCTTATGTGCAGCTAAGGGAGCCTATTTTTAATAAATTCTTGATCAGCCGTGTAGTCTTGCATCGCTTTTGGGAATGTAAAAATGCACAAAGCCATCAAACTATTGCGCAGTAGCCGTTATCTCAGCCTTAATCCCTGGTGCGTGTGTTGCTTGGCAACTTGCCAGATCTTCCGAAGGGTGATGCCAAATTTTCTTGCAGATTTAAAGCCATTAGACCGGCAAAACACTTGGGTAAAAAGTAACATCGCTATTCATAAATAAAAACGCCGCCTTTATTAGTCAATATGCGGCGGCGTTTTCGTCGATCCAGCTTACTTAAAGATTAAAGTGCAGCGGCTCTTAGTTCTTCAGCCTTGTCCGTCTTCTCCCAGGGGAATTCTTCCCGGCCAAAATGACCATAGGCCGCGGTTGACAGATAAATTGGACGTTCCAAATCCAGCATCTTAATCAAGCTATAGGGGCGCAGTTCAAAATGCTCACGCACAAGTGCGGTGAGTTTCTCGTCGGCAATTTTACCGGTGCCAAAGGTTTCAATGTTGATTGAAGTGGGCTCGGCCACACCAATGGCATAAGACACCTGAATTTCACATCTGTCGGCAAGACCGGCTGCAACAATATTTTTGGCCACATAGCGTCCGGCATAGGCGGCAGAACGATCTACTTTAGAGGGATCTTTACCTGAGAATGCGCCGCCACCATGACGTGCCATGCCGCCGTAAGTGTCAACAATAATTTTACGTCCCGTTAGCCCACAATCTCCCATGGGGCCACCCACGACAAAACGGCCGGTTGGGTTGATAAAGTACTTGGTATCTTTGTTCAACCACATAGCAGGCAGGATGGGTTTGATGATTTCTTCCATCACCGCTTCCCGTAAATCCTTGGTGCTGATTGAATCACAATGTTGGGTAGACAACACCACGGCGTCGATGCCAACGGGTTGATTGTTTTCGTAAACGAAGGTCACCTGACTTTTTGCGTCCGGGCGCAACCAAGTTAGTGTGCCATTTTTACGCACCTCGGCCTGACGTTTTACCAGGCGATGGGCATAGGTTATTGGGGCAGGCATCAGTACTTCGGTTTCGTTGCTCGCATAACCAAACATCAGCCCCTGGTCACCAGCACCTTGTTCTTCGGGGCTAGAACGATCCACGCCTTGATTGATATCCGGCGATTGTTTGCCAATAGCGTTGAGTACGGCACAAGAGTCAGCATCAAAACCCATATCTGAATGGGTATAGCCAATTTCACGTACGGTCTTGCGGGTGAGTTCTTCAATATCTACCCAGGCGGAAGTAGTCACTTCACCACCTACCATGACCATCCCTGTTTTTACAAACGTTTCGCAGGCTACCCGCGCTTTGGGATCCTGGGTTAAAATGGCATCCAGTACCGCGTCTGAAATTTGGTCGGCAATTTTGTCCGGATGGCCTTCAGAAACAGACTCTGAAGTGAAAAGGTGTTTTGCCATGGGCAAGCCTCCTGTTTAAAATAGTTATGCTAAGGGTACAGTATGGGATTATTCTAACCAATAGTAGATTAAATACCAGTCTTTACTTCTAGACGTCCGAACGGCCATGCGGAATGTGTACTTTACAGTTAATAAGCATTGAAGTTGCCAGTGGCCTAATAGAGAATACGCAGCTAGATTATTCACGCGCTTCATTGCGCGGCGGCTGTGCCATAAATACGTTCTGGCAGCCAAAATTTAAACCAGTCAGGAGATTACATGCCTTCACGTCAAGAACTCGCCAATGCCATTCGTGCACTCAGTATGGATGCGGTGCAACAAGCTAAATCCGGTCACCCAGGTGCGCCGATGGGCATGGCTGATATTGCTCAAGTATTGTGGTGTGATTTTATGCAGCACAATCCGGCCAACCCTACCTGGGCTAACCGTGATCGTTTTATAATGTCTAACGGACATGGTTCGATGCTGGTTTACTCTTTGCTGCATTTGACGGGCTATGCCTTGCCTATTGAAGAGTTAAAGAACTTTCGTCAGTTGCATTCCAAAACCCCTGGTCATCCAGAGTATGGTTATGCTCCAGGAGTAGAAACTACCACAGGCCCCCTGGGGCAGGGGCTTAGCAATGCAGTCGGTATGGCCATCGCCGAAAAAACCTTGGCTGCCCAGTTTAATCAAAGTGGACACGATATTATTGACCACCATACCTATTGCTTTTTGGGTGATGGTTGTTTGATGGAAGGCATTTCCCACGAAGCCTCTTCATTAGCGGGCACCCTGGGACTGGGTAAGCTCATCGCCTTTTGGGATGACAACGGTATCTCTATTGATGGACATGTTGAAGGCTGGTTCACCGACAACACGCCAGCACGATTTGAAGCCTATGGCTGGCATGTTATTGCAGGGGTGGATGGACATGATCCAGCAGCCGTTGCGGCGGCCATCGAAGCGGCCAAAGCTGAAACGGCGAAGCCAACGATGATTTGTTGTAAAACCGTGATTGGGTTTGGTTCGCCGAATAAATCAGGTACCCATAATTGTCACGGGGCACCACTGGGCGAAGACGAAATTGCCGCCACCCGAAAGTTCTTGAATTGGCCCCATGCTCCGTTTGAGGTACCTGCTGAAGTGTATGCTGGTTGGGACGCAAAAAGTGCCGGTGCGCAAAAAGAACAAGACTGGAACAGAAAGCTTGCAGACTATAAACACGCCTATCCAGAGCTAGGTGCTGAACTTACCCGTCGCTTAAGCGGTGAGCTACCGGCAGATTTTTCCGCAAAGGCAGATGCCTTTATTCAGCAATCCCAGGACGAAGCAGAAAACATTGCCAGTCGTAAGGCTTCACAAAACTCAATTGAAGTCTTTGCCACTTTACTGCCAGAAGTATTGGGGGGATCGGCTGATTTAGCCGGTTCAAACCTGACACTCTGGTCGGGCAGTAAAGGCATTAGTGCCGATGATGCCAGCGGTAACTACTTGTATTATGGCGTACGGGAGTTTGGTATGAGCGGTATCATGAATGGTATCGGCTTACATGGTGGTTTTCGGCCTTTTGGGGCGACCTTTCTGATGTTTATGGAATATGCCCGTAACGCGGTGCGCATGGCTTCACTGATGGGTATTCCGAATATTTTTGTCTATACCCACGACTCTATCGGTCAAGGGGAGGACGGCCCGACTCATCAACCCATCGAGCAAGTGGCAAACCTACGTCTGACCCCGAATTTGGCCACATGGCGCCCCTGTGACGGCGCGGAAACGGCCGTTGCCTGGAAGGCGGCACTAGAGCGTAAAGATGGCCCCTCTGCCCTGGTATTTAGTCGCCAGGGTTTACCTGCACAAGCTCGTGATGCTCAGCAATTGGCTGACGTGGCCCGTGGTGCTTATGTATTAAAAGACTGTGCAGAAAGGCCTGATGTTATCCTGATTGCCACTGGCTCAGAAGTGGGTTTGGCGATGGATGCCGCTGAGCTACTCAGTGCCAACGGTACTGGAGTGAGAGTGGTGTCGATGCCCAGTACTTCCGTATTCGATCAGCAAGATGCAAGCTATCGTGAATCGGTACTACCTCGGACAGTCACCAAGCGCGTGGCCGTTGAAGCGGCCCATGTCGACTTTTGGTACAAATACGTTGGCTTAGACGGCGCGGTTGTGGGTATGACAACTTTTGGTGAATCTGCCCCAGGTGCCGCCTTGTTACAACACTTTGGTATAACAGCAGAGGCCGTCGTGGCAGCGGCGAATAATCTACTGAAATAGAGATTGGGCAAGGGCATAAAGTCATGCCCTGACCACATAACATGTGCTTATTCAATTGCTTTGGATAAAGGTGAAGTGACTTTGCCTTAAGCGAGTAAGTCTAAGGATTAAGGCGCTGTTGAGCGCCTTATGTTTAGTGCCCTTGCGTTAACTATCACTAAGAGAAACATGCTACGAATCGCGATTAATGGTTTTGGACGAATTGGACGTAATGTACTGCGTGCCTTATATGAAACTGGCCGAAATCAAAGCATACACGTGGTGGCGATCAACGAGCTGGCTGAGCCTGAAGGTATTGCCCATTTGCTTAAATATGACACCGCTCACGGACGTTTTTCATTTTCGGTCGAGCTTGTTGACCACAGCCTCATTGTAGCCGGTGAGCCTATTGTCTTGTTGCAGCATGAGGATATTAATGACCTTCCCTGGGCAGGACTAGATATTGACCTGGTGCTGGAATGTACCGGAGTGCACAACGATAGAGCCGCGGGTCAATTGCACTTGGATCAGGGCGCCAAAAAAGTTCTGTTTTCTCAACCCTGTGGCCCTGATATGGACGCCACGGTTATTTACGGTATCAATGATGATCGGCTTAAATCCAGTGATCGTATTGTGTCTGCAGGCTCTTGCACCACTAATTGTATTGTACCGATTATTCAAGTGCTCGACGACGCCTTCGAAGTGCTCAGTGGCACTATCACGACCATTCATTCTTCCATGCATGATCAGCAGGTGATTGATGCCTATCACCCAGATTTGCGTCGAACGCGCGCCGCCAGTCAGTCGATTATCCCAGTGGATACCAGGTTGGCAGT